>NZ_CP015079.1:312621-625243 GCF_001653335.1 Nocardioides dokdonensis FR1436 | reverse complement strand
GGGCTCGACGTCCTCGTCAACAACGCCGGCTTCGTGCGCGACCGGATGCTGGTCAACACCTCCGAGGAGGAGTGGGACGCGGTCGTGCGGGTGCACCTCAAGGGCCACTTCGCCCCGCTGCGCCACGCCGGCGCCTACTGGCGCGCCGAGGCCAAGGAGGGCCGCCAGCGCGCGGCCCGGGTCATCAACACCTCGTCGGGCGCCGGGCTGCAGGGCTCGATCGGGCAGACCACGTACTCCGCAGCCAAGGCGGGGATCGCCGGCATGACGCTGGTCGCCGCCGCCGAGATGAGCCGGTACGGCGTCACCGTCAACGCGATCGCGCCCGTCGCGCGCACCCGGATGACCGAGGGTGCCTTCGACACCTCCGCCATGCCCGACCCGGCCGACAACTCGCCCGTCGTCGCCTGGCTCGCCTCCGAGGAGGCCGGCGACGTCACCGGTCGCGTCATCGAGATCGAGGGCGGCAAGGTCACGGTCGAGAACGGCTGGACCCACGGCCCCGCCGAGGACCTGGGTCGGCGCTGGGAGACCGCCGAGGTCGGCACCCGGCTGCGGGCGCTGATCGAGCAGGCCCCGGCCCCCGAGAAGGTCTACGGCAGCTGACCCCCTGCCCCGCGCACGCCCCTGTCCCGCACAGCGGGAGAGGGGCGTGCGACGTCTGTCACCTGCTGCGACGTTGACCGGCACAGGTGTGACCGTGCGAGGCGGTCGCCCCGACCGCCGACTGCGACGAAGGACTGGGATGACTGTGAGCCGGGACGACAGCTGGGACGAGGAGCACGACGTCGTCGTCGTGGGATCGGGTGCGGGAGCCCTGACGGGCGCCTACCTGGCGGCCCGCGACGGGCACGACACCGTGGTGCTGGAGAAGGCCGGTCGGCTGGGCGGGACATCGGCGTACTCCGGCGCCGCCTGCTGGCTGCCCGGCAGCGAGGTCCAGCAGCGGGCCGGCAGCGCCGACTCGTCGCAGTCGGCGCGTGACTACCTCACCGCGGTGCTGGGCGGCTCCGAGCCGGAGAAGGTGGAGGCGTTCGTGGCCACGGCGCCCGGCCTGGTCGCCGAGCTCGAGAAGGACCCGGCGCTCGAGTTCCGGCTGCAGCCGTTCCCCGACTACTTCGACGCCGCAGGCCGCGTGCCCATGGGGCGCTCCATCGTGCCGCTCGAGATCGAGCAGGCCGACCTGGGGGAGCTGCTCGCGCTGGTCCGTCCCCCGGTCGAGCGCGACCGCGAGGGGCTGGGCCACGCCGAGGGCGCCCAGCTCGTCGGCGGCCGGGCCCTGATCGGGCGGCTGCTGCTCGCCTTCGACCGCACCGGCAGCGGCGAGGTCCGGACCGGGCACGCGGTCACCGAGCTCGTCACGGACGGCGAGCGCGTCGTCGGCGTGGTCGCCCAGACCCTCGACGGACCACGGCGCATCGGCGCTCGGCGCGGGGTGCTGCTCGGCTCGGGAGGCTTCGAGCGCAACCAGGAGATGCGCAGCGCCCACGGGGTGCCCGGCGCGGCCGACTGGGCGATGGCCCCGGCCGGCACCAACACCGGCGAGCCGATCGAGGCCGCCGTCGCCGTCGGCGCCGCCACCGAGCTGATGGACCAGGGCTGGTGGTGCCCCGGCATCGCCCACCCCGACGGGTCCGCGGCGTTCACCCTCGGCTTCCGCGGCGGCGTCGTCGTCGACGCCACCGGCAACCGCTTCGCCAACGAGTCGCTGCCCTACGACCGGATGGGTCGCGAGATGTTCGCCGAGCCCGGTCACGTGCCGGCGTGGTTCGTCTTCGACGCCCGCTCCGGCGGCGACCTGCCGGCGATCTCGCTCCCGCCGCGCAGCCCCGCCGAGCACCTCGAGTCCGGCACCTGGGTGCAGGCCCCGACCCTCGAGGAGCTCGCCGGGGCCACCGGCCTGCCCGCGGACGCGCTCACCGCGACCGTGCAGCGCTTCAACGGGTTCGCCGAGCAGGGCCGCGACGAGGACTTCGGTCGTGGCGACGACGAGTTCGACCGCTTCTTCGCGATCGGCACGGGGCCCAACCCCGCGCTGGTCCCGCTCGACCAGCCGCCGTACGTCGCCGCCAGGCTCGTGCTCTCCGACCTCGGCACCAAGGGTGGGCTGCGCACCGACACCTCGGCCCGCGTGCTGCGCGAGGACGGCACCGTGATCGCCGGCCTGTACGCCGCCGGCAACGCCAGCGCCTCGATGGCCGGCGCGTTCTACCCCGGGCCCGGCATCCCGATCGGCACCGCCATGGTCTTCAGCGCCCTGGCCGTGCGCGACATGCTCGACGCGTCGCTATGACGGGCACGACCGAGTGGTCGGACCGCGTCGGCGTGGTGACCGGTGGCGCCGCCGGGATCGGCCGCGCGATCGTGGGCGCCCTGGTGGCCGAGGGGTGCCGGGTCGTGGTCGTCGACCGTGACGAGCAGGCCGGCGCCGCGGTGGTGGCCGAGCTCGGCGAGCGCACCCGGTTCATCGGCGGCGACGTCGCCGACCCCGCGACCGCCGACCGGGCGGTGGCGGCCGCGGTCGAGTCCTTCGGGCCGCCCGCCATGCTGGTCAACGTCGCCCAGGCCTCGAGGCAGGCACCGCTCCTGGAGCAGGACCGCGCCGACTTCGACCTCGCGCTCGGGACCGGGCTGCACGCCACCTTCAACTTCATGAAGGCCGCGCACCCGCACCTGCTCGAGACCGGCGGCTCGGTGGTGAACTTCGCCTCCGGGTCCGGGCTGACCGGGATGCCGACCCAGGCGTCGTACGCCGCGGCGAAGGAGGCCGTCCGTGGCCTGAGCCGGGTGGCCGCGCAGGAGTGGGCGGGTGACGGGATCCGGGTCAACGTCGTCTGTCCGATCGCCGCGACCGGCGGGGTGATGGCCTGGGCGGAGCGCTTCCCCGAGGAGTACCAGGGGATCGTCGCGAAGAACCCGATGGGCCGGTGGGGCGACCCCGACCAGGACGTCGCGCCCGTGGTCCTGTTCCTGCTCAGCGACGCCAGCCGCTACATGACCGGTCAGACGCTGATGGCCGACGGCGGCGCGACCATGCTGCGCTGAGGTCGCCCGATCGGGACCTCGATCACCCCTGGGGCGGGCGCGGGGTGAAGCCGCTCAGGAACAGCGTGGCGACGAGGTCGGCGAAGTCCGCGGTCGAGTACTGGGCACGGTTCGGCCAGTGCATCGTCGCCCACAGGCTGTCGCGCAGCGAGCGGTAGAAGATCTCGGCGGGGACGTCGTCGCGGAAGGTGCCGTCCGCGATGCCCGCGCTGATCGCGGCCAGCCAGAAGCCGCGGATCTCGCGGGACGTCCTGTCGACCGGGTCGAGCAGCCCGTGCTCGCGCAGGTACTGCCGGTCGTTCTGGTAGATCGCCGTCGGGTGCGGGTGCCGCTCGATCGTCAGCAGCGTGGCGTGGACGAGGCCGCGCACGGTCTCCTCGGGCGAGGTCGACGTCCCGGCGACCTCGCTGAAGCGTGCGTGGATGTCGTCCATGAAGCCCGCCAGGACCTCGGCGATGATCGCGTTCTTGGACTTGAAGTAGTGGTAGAGGCTCCCCGAGAGGACCCCCGCGGCGTCACCGATGTCGCGGACGGTCGTCGCGGTGACGCCCCGGGTCGCGAAGAGCTCCGCTGAGACGGCCATGATCTGGGCCCGGCGCTCGGGCAGTGCGGCTCCCACGACGTCTCAGCCCGCCGCGCGGGAGCGCGTCGTCGGCGCCGCGTGCTGCGGCTCCCAGTGGGGGAACATCAGCTGGGAGGTGCGCCGAGCGGCAGCGACGACCAGGGGGATCATCGAGTCGAGCCGCAGCGAGCCCCGCCCGGCCAGCGAGATCGCGGCGATCGCTCCGTCGGGTCCCCGGACGGGCACCGCGACGGCTGTGACGTCGGGCCCGAGCTTGTGCACCTCGTGCGCGGACACGCCGTTGCGCAGGCGGATCTGGTGCAGCTGGGCATGCAGCCGGGGGAGGTCCGGGCGTGGGTGTCCGGGGGCCGGATCCGCCGCCAGCAGCGCGTCGACGCGCTCCGCCGGCAGGCACGCGAGGAGGGCCCGGCCCAGCACGGTCCGGTGGGCGGGCAGCCGCCCGCCGACGCGGCTGGGCAGCGTCGGTGATGCCCGGCCGCCGATCTTGTCGAGGTACCTCACCGACGCGTCGTCGAGGACGCCGAGGTGGGCGACGGCCCCGGTGCGCGCGTGCAGCTCGTTGAGGAGGTCGGCGGCGGCGCTGCGCAGCTCGCCGTGGTCGGTGGCGCGGGCCGTCATGCCGAGCACGCGGCCACCGACGCGGTAGCCGTGGGCATCGTGCTCGAGCCACCGCAGCGTCACGAGCTGGCTCAGCAGCCTGAAGGTGGTCGAGCGGGGCAGCCCGGTGCCGGCGCTGATGTCCTCGAGCCGGTGGTAGCCATCGTGGGCCAGGAACAGGTCGAGGATCTGCGTCATCCGTTCCACGACCCCGGGCCGAGGGGCCGTCGCGGGGTCGTCCTCGGGGTGGGCGTCGACCGGCCGGTCATGGTGCTGCGTCAGCACTGTCACAGGAACCTCTCAATCGCTTGCTCAAGTGAAACTAGCACCGTCCGGGCCAGGTCGCACCCAGTGGGACCGAGGTGGCGACAAGACGGCCGAAGTGTGGTTCATTCACCTTACCCAAGCGCTTGCTCAACAATGTCGGAGGTGCAGCCGTGCACGAGCTCGAGGCTCAGTTCGAGCAGTTCGTCGGCGAGGTGGCCGAGCCGCCTCGCGTGGCGAGGTACGCCGTCAACGAGGCGATGATCCGGAACTGGGTCGAGGCCCACGACGACCGCAACCCCGTGTACGTCGACCGGGACGCGGCGCGTGCCACGGGTCGCGACGACCTCATCTGCCCGCCCGCCATGATCACCACCTGGGTGATGCAGGGCTACCGGCGCTGGCGCGAGGTGCAGCAGCTGCGAGCCGAGGGGCAGCAGGAGAGCCACGCCTACTCGCGCCTGCTCGCGCTCCTCGACGACCACGGCTTCACCTCCGTCGTCGCCACCGGCCAGGAGCAGGAGTACCTGCGCGAGCTGCACCCCGGCGACCGCGTGACCTGCCACTTCACCATCGAGTCGATCTCACCGCTCAAGAGGACCGGTCTGGGGCTCGGCTGCTTCATCACCCTGCGCAAGCGCTACGTCGACCAGCGCGACGAGCTCGTCGTGGACGAGCGCTTCGTCATCCTGCGCTTCAACCCCGGATCGAAGGAGATCGCATGAGCGACGCACCGCGGACCTCGGTCCCGCACCTGACCATCACCCAGGACAACGAGTTCTGGTTCACCGCCGCCCGTGAGGGACGCCTGGCGATCCAGCGCTGCAGTTCCTGCGAGACCCTGCGCCACCCTCCGGCACCCGCCTGCCCGTCGTGCCGGTCCTTCGAGTGGGACAGCGTGGACTCCACCCGCCGGTGCACCCTGCACAGCTGGACGGTCATCCACCACCCGAAGGACGACGCCTTCGACTACCCCCTCGCGGTGGGCCTGGTGGATCTCGAGGAGGGCACCCGGCTGGTGGCCGACATCAGCGGGGTCGACCACGACGACCTGCGCATCGGCCTGGAGCTCGAGGTGGGCTTCTCCGAGCACGCCCACGGCGAGGTGCTGCCGCAGCTGCGCCCGCGGAGCGGGGGAGCGGCATGAGCATCCTCTTCGCCCCGGTCGTGACCGGGACCCTGTCGTTCGAGGACTGCGTCGTGGGCACCGCCCTGCCGACGCTCGACCTGCCGCTGGACCGCACCCTGGTCGTGGCGACCGCGATGGCCTCGCAGGACTTCGAGGACGTGCACCACGACCCGGGCAAGGCCACCGAGCGCGGCACCCCGGACATCTTCATGTCCATCAACTCCACCAACGGCTTCATCGACCGCTACGTCACCGACGTCTTCGGCCCGACCGCGCGGATCAGCAAGGTCTCGCTGCGGCTGGGCGTCCCGAACTTCCCCGGCGACACGATGACCTTCACCGGTGAGGTGGTCGAGGTGGACGGCGCCACGCTCACCGTCTCGGTGGTCGGCAGGAACGCCCGCGGCGCGCACGTGACCGCGGAGGTCCGGCTCGTGCCCACCCGCCCCACATCCAGCGACGAGGGAGACAACTGATGACCGGCTTCGGCTTCTCCGGCAAGGCCGCGATCGCCGGCATCGGCGCGACCGAGTTCTCGAAGGACTCCGGTCGCAGCGAGTGGCAGCTGGCGTGCGAGAGCACCCTGGCCGCGCTCGAGGACGCCCAGATCGGCGTCGAGGAGGTGGACGGCTTCGCGCTGTTCACCATGGAGACCAACCCCGAGATCGCGGTCGCCCGTGCGCTGGGCATCCCCGAGCTGACGTTCTTCAGCCGGATCCCGCACGGCGGCGGCGGCGCGTGCGCGCCGGTGCAGCAGGCCGCGCTGGCCGTGGCCTCGGGCGTGGCCGACGTCGTGGTCGTCTACCGCGCCTTCAACGAGCGCTCGGGCCACCGCTTCGGCGCCGGACCCCCGCCGTTCGCCTACAACCAGAACACCGACCAGGAGTACCGCAACTGGATCAACCCCTACGGGCTGCTCACCCCCGCCCAGCAGGAGGCGTTCCTCGCGCGGACCTACATGGAGCGCTACGGCGCCACCAGCGCCGACTTCGGCGCCATCTCGGTGCTCTCGCGCAAGCACGCCGCCACGAACCCGAAGGCGTGGTTCCACGAGCGCCCGATCACGATCGAGGAGCACCAGGCCTCGCGGATGATCGCAGACCCGCTGCGGCTGCTCGACTGCTGCCAGGAGAGCGACGGCGGCCAGGCGCTGGTCATCGTCAGCGCGGAGCGCGCCCGCGACCTCCCGCACCCGCCCGCCGTCATCACCGGCGCTGCCCAGGGCGTCGGCCCGCAGCAGATCTCGATGAGCAGCTACTACCGCGACGACATCGACCACATGCCCGAGGTCGAGCTCGTGGCGCGCCAGCTCTGGGAGCAGTCCGGCACCGGTCCCGACGGCATCGACGCGGCGATCCTCTACGACGCCTTCACCCCGATGGTGCTGCTGCAGCTGGAGGAGTACGGCTTCTGCGGTCGCGGCGAGGCCCGGGACTACATCGCCGACGGCCACCTCGAGCTCGACGGCCGGCTGCCGATCAACACCCACGGCGGGCAGCTCGGCGAGGGCTACATCCACGGCGTCAACGGGATCGCCGAGGGCGTGCGCCTGATCCGCGGTACCTCCGTCAACCAGCCCACCAAGACCCTGGACAACGTGCTCGTGACCGGCGGCTCGCCGGTCCCGCACAGCGCCCTCGTCCTCTCCACCGACCACTGACACCCCGGGGGCGCGCCCCCACATCTCCAGGAGAACTCCCATGACCCAGACCCCTCCCGCGCCCCTGACCGAACGCATCACCTACGCCCGCGCCACCCACGGCGAGGAGGAGATCGCCGCCGTCATGGCCGTGCTGCGCAGCGGCCACCAGGGCCTGCGCATCGGCAAGCACGTCAAGGAGATGGAGACGCGTGTCGCCGAGCTGAGCGGCAAGAAGTTCGGAGTCATGTGCAACTCCGGCTCGTCGGGGCTGTACCTGGCCATCGAGCTCCTCGACCTGCCGAAGGGCAGCGAGGTCATCACCTCGCCGCTGACCTTCTCCACCGACGTCGCCCCGATCGTGCGCGCCGGCCTCATCCCGGTCTTCGTCGACGTCACCCCTGACACGTTCAACGTCGACGAGGACGCCATCGAGGCGATGGTCACCGACAAGACCTCCGCGATCCTGATCCCCAACCTCGCGGGCAACTGCCCCGACTGGGACAAGATCCGCGCGGTGGCCGACAAGCACGGCCTCAAGGTCATCGAGGACACCTGCGACGCGCTCGGACCCACGCTGCGCGGCACCCCCACCGGCGCCCGTGCCGACATCGTGGTCACCAGCTTCTCGATGGCCCACATCATCACCTGCGCCGGCACCGGCGGCATGGTCCTGATGGACGACGAGGAGACCCGCGACAAGGCGCTGCTGCTGCGTCGCTGGGGCCGTCGCTCGGAGCCGAACCTGTTCGGCAACGGCAGGGGCCGCGTCTTCCGCGAGGACCTCGACGGCGTCGAGTACGACAACGACTTCATCTTCGACCTGCTGCCCTGGAACTTCGAGCCGTCCGAGCTCGGCGCCGCCTACGGCACCGTGCAGCTCGACAAGCTCCAGGCCAACTACAAGCGGCGCAAGGACACCTTCGCGGCCTACACCGCCGCCTACGCCAAGCACCCCGAGTTCTTCACGACCCCGCGCGAGACCGAGGGCCTGGACACCGCCTGGCTCTGCTACCCGGTGCTGATCAACGCCGACGCCCCCTTCACCCGCAGCGAGCTGCAGGAGTTCATCGAGAACGCCGGCATCGACACCCGCACCGTGTGGAGCGGCAACGTCACCCGGCACCCGATGATGAAGGGTGTCGAGCACCGCGTCCCCGAGGGCGGCCTGCCCCACGCCGACGCCGTCTTCGAGCGCGGGATGACCCTGGGCATGAGCCACGGGCTCACCGACGCCGAGGTCGCCCACATCGGCGCCAGCATCGACGCGTTCGCCACCTCCAAGAAGTGACGCGATGACCCAGGACACGACGGGGCGTCTCGGGGGACGCCGCGCCCTGGTCACCGGCGCCAGCCGGGGGATCGGGGCCGGCGTCGCCGAGCGCCTCGCGGCCGAGGGTGCCGACGTGGTGCTCGTGGCCCGCACGCTCGAGCCCGGCGGCAACCCGCTGGGCGGCAGCCTGCGGGAGACCGCCGAGCGGCTCGAGGCGTACGGGACGAGGGTCGAGACCCTGGCCGCAGACCTGACCGACGAGGACGACCGGGCCCGCGTCGTCCCCGCCGCCGCCGAGCTGCTCGGCGGCCCCGTCGACGTCCTGGTCAACAACGCGGCCGCGGCGATCTACCAGCCGATGGCCGACTTCTCGCTGAAGCGCCGCCGGCTGACCTTCGAGGTCAACGTGCACGCGCCGATGGACCTGATCCAGGCTGCGCTGCCGGGGATGCGGGCCGCGGGGCAGGGCTGGATCGTCAACGTATCCAGCGCGAGCGCCCGGCACTTCCCCGGCCCGCCCTTCGAGCTCGTCGAACCCGGGGCGGACCTGGCGGTGTACGCCGCCTCGAAGGCCGCGCTGAACCGCCTGACCAACGGACTGGGCGCCGAGCTGCACGGCAGCGGCGTACGGGTCAACGCGGTGCAGCCGCGGGCAGCGGTGCTCAGCGAGGGTGCCGCCGAGCTCGTCGGCGACACCCTGCGCCCCGACCAGGTGGAGTCGCTCGAGGAGATGGTCGAGGGCGTCCTCGCGCTCTGCGACTGCCCCGAGAGCGTCACCGGCCGCACCACCGTGAGCCTGGACCTGATCCGCGACTGGGACCTCACCGTCCACGGTCTCGACGCCCGCCCCTGGGAGAGGACCCCCGCATGAGCACCGACCCGAGCAACCGACCCGTCATCGTCGACGCCGCCCGCACGCCCTTCGGCAAGCGGGAGGGCTGGCTGTCCGGCGTGCACGCCGCGGAGCTGCTCGGCGCCGCCCAGCGCGGCGTCCTCGAGCGGCTGGACCTCGCCCCCGAGACCGTCGAGCAGGTCATCGGCGGGTGCGTCACCCCGATCGGTGAGCAGTTCGGCCACGTCACGCGCACGGCGTGGATGCACGCCGGGCTGCCGCACCACACCGGTGCCACCACGATCGACGCCCAGTGCAGCACCGCTGCCCAGGCGCTCCAGCTCGTCGCCGGCTCGATCGCCCTCGGCTCGCTCGAGGTCGGGATGGCCTGCGGCGTGGAGCTGATGTCGCGGGTGCCGCTGACCTACAAGACCGGGCTCGGCCTGGGCCATGCCCGTCCCGAGGGCTGGGCCGTCGACAGCCCCGACCAGTACACCGGCGCCGACCGGATCGCCGTCAACCGCGGGTTCACCCGCGAGGACCTCGACGCCTTCGGCCTGCGCTCGCAGCAGCGCGCCCGGGCCGCCTGGGACGCCGGCCGCTTCGACGGCCAGATCATCCCGATCACGGCTCCCGGAGCGGATGGCGACACCGTGGTCACTCGCGACCAGGGGCTGCGCGAGACGTCGATGGAGGCCCTGGCGCGGCTCAGCCCGGTCAAGGAGGGCGGGCTGCACACCGCCGGCACCTCCTCGCAGGTCTCCGACGGCGCCAGCGCCGCGGTGCTGATGTCCCAGGCGCGCGCCCGCGCCCTGGGTCACGCGCCGCGGGCCCGCCTGCTCGGCCAGTGCCTCATCGGCGGCGACACCGAGTACCTCCTCGACGGTCCCGTGGCGGCTGCGTCGAAGGTGCTGGCCTCGACCGGGCTGAGCATCGGCGACATCGACGTGTTCGAGGTCAACGAGGCGTTCGCCTCGGTGCCGATGTCCTTCGCGCAGGTGCACGGGGTCGACGAGGAGAAGCTCAACCCCAGCGGCGGCGCCATCGCGCTGGGCCACCCGGCCGGCGCGACCGGCATCCGCCTCATCGCCACCGCCATCGAGGAGCTGGAGCGTCGGGACGCACAGCTGGCGATGGTGGCGATCTGTGCCTCGGCCTCGACGACCTGCCTGATCCTCGAACGCGCCTGACCCCGTCCACCGCACCCAGGAAGCACCTCATGCCCCTCGCCCTCACCTCCGAGCACCGCGACCTCGCCGACTCCGTCGCGGCCTGGGCGCGCCGCGCCGCCTCCGTGGAGTCGACCCGCGCCCAGCTGACGGACCTGGGGGCCGGCAAGCGCCTCGATTCCTGGGACGCACTGGTGCGTCAGGGTCTGCACGCCATCCACCTGTCCGAGGAGCGGGGCGGCGCCGGCGCCGGCCTGCCCGACCTCGCGGTCGTCGTCGAGCAGCTGGGTCGTGCGCTCTTCCCCGGCCCGCTGCTGAGCACCGTGATCGCCAGCGCGGTGGCGGCGAGCCTGCCCGAGCACCCGCTGGCCGGCGAGCTGGTCGAGGCGTACGCCGGCGGCGCCACCGGTGCGCTCGTGGCCACGAGCGGGCTGAGCGCCACCCGCGACGGCGACGGCTGGGTCGTCGACGGCACCTCGCTGCCCGTGCTGGGGCTACCGGGGGCCGAGATCGTCCTGGTGCGCACCGACCAGAGCGCCGACCCGGCCGCCGAGCCGGTCTGGTTCCGCCTGGCGGACGCGCCGAGCGCGCAGGTGCTCGTCGACGAGCCCACCGACCTGACCCGCTCGGTGGGCCGGTTGGAGCTCCGGGGTCACCGGGTCGGCGCCGCCGACCTGCTGCCCGCGGCGGCCCCGGACCATCTCGACCTCGTCACCGGCGCCCTGCTCGCGGCCGATGCCAGCGGCGTCGCCCGCTGGTGCGTCGACACCGCGGTCGAGCACGTGAGCACCCGTGAGCAGTTCGGTCGTCCCGTCGGCAGCTTCCAGGCCGTGCAGCACAAGGCCTCGATGATGCTGGTGCGCGCCGAGATCATCTGCGCCGCGGCGTGGGACGCCGCCCGCGCCCACGACCACCCCCTGGAGCAGCAGCGCCTGGCGGCCGCCCAGGCACACGTCTCGGCCCTGCCGGCGGCCGTCGACACCGCGCTCGAGTGCGTGGCGCTGATGGGCGGCATCGGGTTCACCTGGGAGCACGACACCCACCTCTACTGGCGTCGTGCCATCAGTCTCGCCTCGCTCGGGGGACCCGAGGAGGAGTGGGTCGGCCGGCTCGGCGCCACCGCGCTCGGGGTCGAGCGCGACTTCTCGTTCGTCGACGACGACTCGCTGCCCGACCTCGCTGCCGAGGTGCGCGAGGTGCTCGACACCGTCGTCGGCCTGCCCGACGACGGGCTCCCGGCCAGCGGCTGGGCGCCGTCGCGGGGCGGCAGCCGCCAGGAGGCGCTCGCCGCGGCGCGGCTCGTCGCTCCGCACTACCCCGCCCCGTGGGGTCGCGGAGCAGGGCCCGAGGAGCAGGCCGTCATCGCCCGCGAGTTCGTCCGCCGCGGTCTCGCCCAGCCCTCCACCGTTATCGGGGAGTGGGTGCTGCCGACGCTGATGGTGCACGGCACGCCCGAGCAGCAGGAGCGCTTCATGGGCCCCACGCTGCGTGGCGAGATCTTCTGGTGCCAGCTCTTCAGCGAACCCGGCGCCGGCTCCGACCTGGCCGGGCTGAGCACCCGCGCCCGCAAGGTCGAGGGCGGCTGGTCGCTGACCGGGCAGAAGGTCTGGAACTCGATGGCGCACGAGGCCGACTGGGGGGTGTGTCTGGCACGGACCGACCCCGACGCCCCCCAGCACCAGGGGATCTCCTACTTCCTGGTCGACATGCGCTCGGCCGGGGTCGACGTACGGCCGCTGAAGCAGGCCACCGGTCTCTCGGAGTTCAACGAAGTCTTCCTCGACGACGTGTTCGTGCCCGACGAGTGCCTGGTCGCCGGCCCCGGCGAAGGTTGGAGGCTCGCGGTCACCACGCTGTCCAACGAGCGGCTGTCCATGGGGGCGCGGCTCAGCCACGGCTCCACCGCGCTGGTGCGCTCGGTGATCGACGAAGGCACCCACGCCGCCACCCGTGAGCAGGTGCTGCGGGTGCTCGGACGCTGCGTGGGCCGGGAGATGGCGTTGTCGTCGCTGAACCTGCGCAGCGTGCTGGCGCGGCTCTCCGACCTCGACCTCGGGGCCGAGATCAGCGTCCAGAAGGTCTTCAACGCGATCGCCCAGCGCGACAACTCCCGAGACCTGCTCAGCGTGCTGGGTCCGTGCGGCGCCGTGGCCCGCCCGGCCCGCGAGCGCACCGCGGCCGGCACCGAGTCGGACCCGGTCATCGACCACATCGGTCTGCCGTCGGTGCTCTTCGGCGGCGGCACGATCGAGATCCAGCTCAACGTCATCGCCCGACGGGTGCTCAGGCTGCCCCGCTGAAAGCACCCCATCGACCACCACCCTAGGAAGCGGCGCTGCCATGCACCCAGAACTGTCAGACTCCTCGAAGGTCCTGCGCGCCGAGCTGCGCGAGTACTTCGCTCGGACCATCAGCGACCAGGACCGGGCCGACCTGGTCACCCAGACCGAGGGCGGGCCCACCTTCGACCGCATCCTGCGCCAGATGGGTGCCGACGGCTGGCTCGGTCTCGGCTTCCCCGCCGAGTACGGCGGTCGCGGGGAGGACCCCGAGGCGCTCTTCGTCTTCTACGACGAGTGCATCCGCGCCGGGGCGCCGCTCTCGCTGGTCACGCTCAACACCGTCGCACCGACCCTGATGCACCAGGGCACCCAGGCGCAGAAGGACTTCTTCCTGCCCCCGATCCTCAAGGGCGAGCTGATGTTCGCGATCGGCTACACCGAGCCCGGTGCCGGCACCGACCTGGCGTCCCTGCAGACCCGGGCGCGCATCGACGGCGACGAGCTCGTGATCAACGGCAACAAGATCTACACCAGCGCCGGCGTCTTCGCCGACTGGGTCTGGCTCGCTGTGCGCACCGACCCCGACGCGCCCCGGCACCAGGGCATCTCGATCGTGCTCGTGCCGACCTCGGCACCGGGCTTCTCGGTCACCGAGATCCACACGGTGGGTGGCATCAGCACCGCCGCGACCTACTACGAGGACGTGCGGGTCCCGCTCAGCAACGTCGTGGGCGAGCTGAACCAGGGCTGGAAGCTGCTCACCGGTCAGCTCAACCACGAGCGCGTCGCGCTCGCTGCCCGCAACGGCATCGCCAACGAGATGTACGACCAGGTGCTGCGCTGGGCGCTGGAGGAGAAGATCGGCGACCGCCGCTTCTACGACATCCCCTGGGTGCGCAGCACCCTCGCCGAGGTCTACGCGCTGCTCTCCGCGGCCGACCTGATGAGTCTGCGCCTGGTCGCCGACGTCGCCACCAACACGCTGGGTGGCGGGGACTCCGCGGCCGCCAAGGTGTTCGGGACCGAGGCCGTCGTCAAGGCCTACGGCCAGCTGCAGCAGGTGCTCGGCGCCGCTGGGCTGTTGCGTCCGGGGACGCCCGGTGCTGCCCTCGAGGGCCGCGTCGAACAGCTGGCCCGCCGTGCCCAGAACAACACGTTCGGCGGCGGCACCAACGAGGTCATGCGCGACATCGTCGCTGCCAAGACCCTCGGCATGACCCTCGGCGCGCGTCGCAAGGCCGACGCCGACACGACGACCCTGAAGACCACCGACAAGGCCGGGAGCTGACCATGGAGTTCGAGCTGCAGGACGACCACGTCGAGGTCCGCGACCTCGCCGCCAAGATCTTCTCCGACCTCGCCGGCCTCGACCGGGTGGTCGAGGTCGAGACCCACGAGGCCGGCTTCGACCGCACGCTGTACGGCGTGCTGGCCGACTCCGGGATGCTCGGCATCGCCGTGCCCGAGGCTGACGGCGGCGCCGGACTCGGCCTGCTGGGCCTCGTCGCGCTGCTGGAGCAGCAGGGCAGGCGCCTGGCCGCGGTGCCGCTGTGGTCGGTGGTGGCCGGTGCTGCGCTGCCGATCGCGGAGTTCGCGACCGAGGAGCAGGCCGGGCGCTGGCTGCCCGGCCTCCTCGAGGGCACCTCGATCATCACCGGCGCCTTCGACGCGGCGCCGGGGGAGCGGGCCGCGCTGCGGGGCCGCCTCCAGGGCGACGACCTGGTCGTCTCCGGCGAGGTCCTCCACGTCCCGGCCGGCGGTGTCGCCGACGCCGTCGTCGTCCCCGTCGCCCTCGACGACGGCAGCCTGCGGGTGGCCGTCGTGCCCACGACGGCTGCGGGGCTGGGCCTCACACCGATCTCGGTCACGAGCCACGAGAACGCCGCCACCGGGACCTTCGCCGAGGTCGTCGTCAGTGGCGCCGACCTGCTCCCGGCCGATGGTCAGGAGGTGGTCGACTGGACCCGCGCCCGCATCCGGGTCGCCCTCGCCGCGGTCCAGGTCGGCGTGTGCGCCGAGGCGTTGCGCATCACCGCCGAGTACACCTCGCAGCGGGTGCAGTTCGGCCGCCCGATCTCGACGAACCAGGCGGTGAGCAACCGTGCCGCTGACTGCTACCTCGACACCGAGGCGATCCGGCTGACCACCTACAAGGCTGCCTGGCTGCTCGACTCGGGTGCCGAGGCGGCGGCCCGCAGCGCCTCGCTCGTCGCGAAGTGGTGGGCGGCGACGGGCGGCCTGCGCGTCGTCCTCTCCGGGCAGCACCTGCACGGCGGCATCGGTGCCGACATCACCTACCCGATCCACCGCTACTTCCTGTGGGGCCGTCAGCTGGCCTGCTACCTCGGCGGGGCCGAGGCCACTGCCGCCGAGCTCGGCGACACCCTCGAGACGGCGCCGGCGGTCGGAGCGTCGGCACGAGTGCCGGCCAACGGGAGCTCGGCTCCCTCGCACGGTCGACCCGGCCTACGTTCGTCCGTACCGTCCTGAGGAGAGAGCCATGCCAGCACCCGTCATCGTCGACGCGGCCCGCACGCCGTACGGCCGCCGCGGCGGCGCCCTGTCGAGCATGCACGCCGTCCAGTTGCTCGCCCGCGCCCAGCAGGGTGTCCTGGACCGCACCGGCCTCGACCCCGAGCTCGTCGGTGAGGTGATCGGCGGCTGCGTGACGCAGGCCGGCGAGCAGTCCGGCAACGTCGTGCGGATGGCCTGGCTGCACGGTGGGCTGCCGCAGGAGGTGGGCTCGACCACCATCGACGCCCAGTGCGGCTCCGCCCAGCAGGCCGTGCACCTGATCGCCGCCCAGATCGCAATGGGCCACATCGACGCTGGCCTCGCCTGCGGCGTGGAGGCGATGAGCCGGGTCCCGCTGCTGGCCAACCTCGGCGACGGCTCGTACGGTCGCACCCGCCCCGACGACTGGGCCGTCGACCTGCCGGCGCAGTTCGAGGCCGCCGACCGGATCGCGGACCGGCGCGGACTGACCCGGGAGGACCTCGACGCCTTCGGCGCCCGCTCGCAGCAGCGCGCCCGCCTTGCGTGGGACGAGGGCCGTCTGGACCGCCAGGTGATGCCCGTGACCCTGGCCGACGGGACCGTCGTCGACCGCGACGGGGGCCTGCGGGAGACCAGCACCGAGGTGCTGGCCGGCCTGCGCACCATCCGGGAGGGCGGGCTGCACACCGCCGGCACCTCCTCGCAGATCTCCGACGGCGCGACCGCCGCACTCCTCGTGAGCGAGGACCGCGCCCGCGAGCTGGGGCTGCGCCCGCGCGCCCGGATCGTGGCCCAGTGCCTGCTCGGCGCCGAGCCGCAGTACCTCTTGGACGGCCCGGTCCGAGCCGGGCAACGGCTGCTCGAGCGCACCGGTATGAGCATCAGCGACATCGACCTCTTCGAGGTGAACGAGGCCTTCGCCTCGGTCCCGCTCTCCTTCGAGCGGGTCCACGGCGTGGATCCCGACAGGCTCAACGTCAACGGGGGAGCGATCGCCCTGGGCCACCCGGTCGGCTCGACGGGCATCCGGCTCATCGCCACCCTGGTCGACGAGCTCGAGCGGCGTGACCAGACCTTCGGCATGGTCGCCATCTGCGCCGGCGGCGCCCAGGTCACCGGCGCGATCATCGAGCGCCTGTGAGCGCCGTGACGACCAGCGAGGTCGGGCACGACCAGGTCGCGGCCGCCGCCGAGCTGACCGAGGCCACCCGCAGGCTGATGCTGGCCGCCGCCACCACCGACCTCGACCCCGATGAGGTCCGTGCGGCGGGCCGGGCGATGGACGCGCTCACCCGCACCCTCTCCGCCCGCAGTCGCCCCCGGGCCCTGCGGGCCCCGTTCGACGGACCCGCCGACGCCCGCGCCGGCGGTCCCGACTCACCCTGGCGCTCCTTCGCCTACAACCCCCAGGCGTTCCCCCTCGAGATGCACTTCGACGGCCGGTCGGCGCGGGCGCGGACCACGGCCAACTCCCTCTACGAGGGACCTCCCGGCCTGGTCCACGGCGGCTTCACCGCCCACCTGCTCGACAGCCTGCTGGGCACCCTGACGCAGTCGCTGGGGCTGCGTGCCGTCACCGCGACGCTCGACCTGCGCTACCTGGCGCCCACCCCGCTCGACGTCCCGTTGGACCTGCACGCGCGGGTCGTGGACACCACCGGGCGCCGTACGCGCGCCGAGGGCTGGATCGAGCACGACGGGGTGCGCACCGTCGAGGCCCACGGGCTCTTCATCGACATCACCGGGCGCACGCGATGACCGTGGAGCTGACCGGCCTGGACGGCAAGGTCGCCGTCGTCACCGGCGCCGGGCGGATGCGCTCGATCGGGCGCGCCATCGCCGTCGAGCTCGCCCGCGCCGGGTGCGACGTCGTGATCACGGGCACCGGACGCGACCCCAGCGGCTACCCCGACGACGAGCAGGCCGCAGGCTGGCGCGACATCGACTCGGTCGCCGAGGAGGTCCGGGCGCTGGGACGGCGCGCCCTCCCGGTCGTGTGCGACGTCTCCGACGAGGTTGCCGTCGAGGACCTGCTGGCCCGCACCGTGGACGAGCTGGGTCGCGTCGACGTGGTCGTCAACAACGCCGCCGCCTCCCGCGGCGGTGACCGGGTGCCCGTCGTCGACCTCGAGGTCGAGGCCTGGGACCGGGTGCTGGCGATCAACCTGCGCGGCACGTTCCTGATGACCCGCGCCTTCGCCCGCCACCTCGTCGTGCAGGGCGAGGGCGGCAGCATCATCAACATCTCCTCGATCGGCGGCAAGCTCAGCGGCGCCGGGACGGCGGCGTACTCCGCCTCCAAGGCCGGGGTGCAGTCCCTGACGTCCTCGACCGCCAAGGAGCTGGGCAAGCACCGGATCCGGGTCAACGCCATCTGCCCCGGCGTCACCGAGACCGGGCGCCTGGACGACCAGTCCTCGGAGACGTGGCAGGCCTACGTCGCCGCGAACCTCCCCCTGGGACGCGTCGGCACGCCCCAGGAGGTCGCGTACGCCGCGGTCTTCTTGGCCAGCGACCAGGCTGCGTGGGTGAGCGGACAGGCCTGGAACGTCGACGGCGGACAGCTCACGGTGCGGTGAGGGGCCAGCAGGTGACGACACGAGACGAGGCGGTGGCGCGGCTGACGGCGCCCGGAGCGCCCTTCGAGATCCACACCGAGGACGTGCTGGGGGAGCCGATGGAGGTCTTCGCCCACCGCCACCGCTCCCTGAGCGAGCTGCTCCAGCGCTCGCGCGGCTTCGGGGACGCCGAGTACCTGGTGACGACCGAGCGTCGCCTCGGCTTCACCGAGCACCTGGACGAGGTCGCCGCCCTGGCGCAGGCGCTGCGCGTCGAGCACGGCGTCGGCAAGGGCGACCGGGTGGCGATCTGTGCAGCCAACTGCCCCGAGTGGGTCGTCGCCTTCTGGGCCACGGTGTCGCTGGGTGCTGTGGCCGTGGGGATGAACTCGATGTGGGCCGGCCCCGAGCTGAGGCACGGGCTGGACCTCACCGAACCCCGGGTGCTGATCGCCGACGAGCCGCGCCGAGCGCTCGCGGGGGAGCAGTCGGTCCCCGTGCTCAGCATCGAGGCGGATCTGCCGGCCATCGTCGCGCGGCACCGGGGCACCGCGTCCGACCCCACCGCCGTCGACGAGGACGATCCCGCGGTCGTCCTGTTCACCAGCGGCACGTCGGGTCGTCCCAAGGGCGCCACGCACTCGCACCGCAACGTGCTCTGCGCGCTCTGGTACCACCTGCTCAACGACGCGGTCGCCGCGGAGATGGGGGTCCCGCAGTCCGGGCGCCGGTTCCTGCTCGCCACCCCGCTCTTCCACATCGCTGCCCTGCACAACCTGGCGGTGATCCGGCTGGCGGTCGGTGACACCGCGGTCATCCACCTCGGCCGCTTCGACATCGACCGGGTCCTCCGACTGGTGGAGGCGGAACGGGTCACCAACTGGGGCGCGGTGCCCACGATGCTCGGTCGCGTCGTCGAGCTCGGTGACCGGCTGGGCGACTACGACCTGTCCTCGCTGCGGACCCTGTCGGTCAGCAGCGCGCCCTCGTCCCCGGAGCTGAAGGTGGCGGTCCGCAGGTCCCTGCCGCAGGCCGCTCGCAGCTTCGGCACCAGCTACGGACTGACCGAGGCCGCCATGGCCGCCACCGTCGCCACGGCCGCGGAGCTGGAGGCGGACCCGGACACGGTGGGCCGGGCGGTGCCGACCATGCAGGTCGAGGTCCGCGACGACGCCGGCCACGTGCTGCCCGACGGCGTCGAGGGCGAGGTCTGCCTGCGCGGTCCGCAGATGATGCTCGGCTACTGGCGCAACCCCGAGGCGACCGCCGCCTCGACGGCCCCGCACGGCTGGTACCGAACCGGCGACCTCGGGACGCTCCGGGACGGCCGGTTGCGGATCTCCAGCCGGCGCTCCGACCTCATCCTGCGCGGCGGCGAGAACGTCTACCCCGCCGAGGTCGAGCACGTGATCGCCGGCCACCCCGCCGTCCACGAGTGCGCCGTGGTCGGCGTCCCCGACCCCGACCTCGGCCAGGCGGTCGCGGCGCTCGTGGTGCTCCGGCCGGATGCCCGGACTGAACAGGAGGAGCTGTGCTCCCACGTCATCGCCGCCATCGCCCGCTACAAGGTGCCCACCCGGTGGGTGCTCAGCACCGAGCCCCTGCCCCGCAACGCCACCGGCAAGGTCGACCGCAGCCAGCTGGTGCTCCTGGCTGACGCCTGGATCGGCTGACCCCGGCCGCGGGCGGCTCTCGTTCACCGGGAGCCGTCCCCCGCCGGGTCCGGGGGACTGGTTGCATCGGCCCGTGACGACACGAGACGAGGCGGTGGCGCGGCTGACGGCGCCCGGAGCGCCCTTCGAGATCCACACCGAGGACGTGCTGGGGGAGCCGATGGAGGTCTTCGCCCACCGGCACCGCTCCCTGAGCGAGCTGCTCCAGCGCTCGCGCGGCTTCGGGGACGCCGAGTACCTGGTGACGACCGAGCGTCGCCTCGGCTTCACCGAGCACCTGGACGAGGTCGCCGCCCTGGCGCAGGCACTGCGCGAGGAGCACGGCGTCGGCAAGGGCGACCGTGTGGCGATCAGCGCCGCCAACTGCCCGGAGTGGATCCTGGTCTTCTGGGCCACGATCTCGCTGGGTGCCGTCGCGGTCGGTGCGAACTCCCTGTGGGCGGCCCCCGAGCTGGCCCACGGGTTGGAGCTGACCGGGCCCCGCGTGCTCTTCGTCGACGGACCGCGAGGGGCCCTCGCCGGTGAGCAGTCCTTCCCGGTGCTCAGCATCGAGACCGATCTCCCCGCCATGGTCGCCCGGCACCGCGGCGCGGCGCTGGATCAGACCCCGGTCAGGGAGGACGACCCCGCCGTCATCCTCTTCACCAGCGGGACGACGGGGCGACCCAAGGGCGCCACGCACTCGCACCGCAACGTGCTCTGCGCGCTCTGGTACCACCTGCTCAACGACGCGGTCGCCGCCGAGATGGGGGTCCCGCAGTCCGGGCGCCGGTTCCTGCTCGCCACCCCGCTCTTCCACATCGCTGCCCTGCACAACCTGGCGGTGATCCGACTGGCGGTCGGTGACACCGCGGTCATCCACCTCGGCCGCTTCGACGTGGACCGGGTCCTGCGCCTCGTCGAGGCCGAGCGCGTGACCAACTGGGGTGCCGTCCCCACGATGCTCTCGCGGGTGGTCGAGCTCGGTGACCGGCTCGCGGACTACGACCTGACCTCGCTGCGCTCGGTCTCGGTCAACAGCGCCCCCTCGTCCCCCCGGCTCAAGGCCGCCCTGCGCGAGGCCCTCCCGGTCGCCGCGCGCTCGCTGGCGACGACGTACGGGCTGACCGAGTCGTCGACCGCGGCGACCGTCGCCACGGCCGCGGAGCTCGAGGCGGACCCGGACACGGTGGGCCGGGCGGTGCCGACCATGCAGGTCGAGGTCCGCGACGACGCCGGCCACGTGCTGCCCGACGGCGTCGAGGGCGAGGTCTGCCTGCGCGGTCCGCAGATGATGCTCGGCTACTGGCGCAACCCCGAGGCGACCGCCGCCTCGACGGCCCCGCACGGCTGGTACCGCACCGGCGACCTCGGGACGCTCCGGGACGGCCGGTTGCGGATCTCCAGCCGGCGCTCCGACCTGATCCTGCGCGGCGGCGAGAACATCTACCCCGCCGAGGTCGAGCACGTCATCGCCAGCCACCCGGCGGTCCACGAGTGCATCGTCATCGGGGTCCCCGACGCCGACTTCGGGCAGGCGGTGATGGCCCTGGTCGTGCTGCGTCCCGATGCCGCGACCGACGAGGGCGACCTCGCGGCCCACGTCGCGGCCCGGGTCGCGCGCTACAAGGTCCCCACCCGTTGGGCGCTGGGCCACGAGCCCCTGCCCCGCAACGCCACCGGCAAGGTCAACCGAGGCCAGCTCGCGGTGGCTGTCCGTCCATGACACGCGACCAGAGAGAAGCCATGACCCTCCAGACACCCCGCACCATGCGCAGCACCCGCACCCGGGTGGCGCGCCTCAGCAGCGCGGCGCTCGTCGGCGCCCTGGCCCTCGGCGGCTGCGCCTCGACCGACGACCAGAAGTCGGAGCAGCCGCCCGAGACCACCGCCCTCACCGAGGGCATGCGCGGCGTCACCGACGCCGGCGACCCGGTCGACGGCGGCACCGCGACGTACGCCGGCTACGCACAGCCGGGCGCCCTCGACCCGGGCACCACGATCGCGGCCGCCACCACCGGCGGCATCGAGATGGCCAACATCTACGACACCCTGCTGCGCTACGACAGCGAGGAGCAGGACTTCGTCCCCCAGCTGGCCGAGAGCCTCGAGGCGGACGACGAGTTCGACACCTTCACCCTCACCCTGCGCGACGGGGTCACCTTCTCGGACGGGGAGACCCTCGACGCGGCGGCCGTGGTCTGGAGCCAGGAGCGCTACGCCGGGATGCCGGCCCCCGAGGCGGCGCTGTGGAACGGCAACGTCCAGAGCGTGGAGGCCACCGACGACCGCACGGTCGTCTACGAGCTGGCCCGGCCCTGGCCCGGCTTCCCCAGCATCCTGTCCACCGGTCCGGGCATGGTCGTCGCCGAGTCCTCCGTGAAGGGCGGCGACGACGCGTTCGAGCCGGTCGGCGCGGGGCCCTTCGAGCTGAAGAGCTGGGCTCGCGACGAGGAGATGGTGCTCTCGGCGCGCGAGGACTACTGGGACGGCGCCCCGCACCTCGACGAGTTCCGCATCGTCTACCTCAACGACCAGGTCACCAGCGTCGAGTCGCTGCGCGGCGGCGGCGTCGACCTCGCCGTGGCTCGGGACCCCGACGTCGTCAACACGGTGGTCGAGGAGGAGCTGCCCGGCTACGTCAGCATGACCGCGGCCTCCAACATGGCGCTCATCAACGCCACGGAGGGGCGCCCCGGTGCCGACCCGCGCGTGCGTCGCGCGATGGCGCTGGCCATCGACCCCGTGCTCCTCGCCCAGCGTGCCTTCGAGGGCGCTGGGCTCAACGGCGACCAGCTCTTCCAGGACTACTCCGTGTGGCACACCGAGACCGGCGGCCCCGGGCACGACCCGGACGAGGCCAAGGCGCTCGTCGAGGAGGCCAAGGCCGACGGCTGGGACGGCGAGATCGAGTACCTCGACGGCACCGACCCCGGCTCCAGCAAGACGATGCAGGCGGTGAAGGCCTCGCTCGAGGCGGTCGGCATGGAAGTCACGCTGCGGCCGATGCGCACGATCGCCGAGCAGATAACCGCGATCGTGATCGACCGTGACTACGACGTCGCCGCCTGGGGCCTGAACTACCGCGAGGCCGACCCGTTCTCGAAGATGTACTCGACCCTGCACAGCGACGGGACCCAGGTCTACGGCATGGCCACGAGCCCGGAGCGGGACGCGCTGCTCGAGGAGCTCCAGGCCACCGCCGACCAGGACGCCGCGGTCGAGGTCATGGACCGCATCCAGCAGGAGTACAACGAGTCCATCCCGTTCCTGAACTGGAGCCCGTGGGCCGAGTACATCGCCTGGGACACCGACGTCCACGGCGTCGTGGGCCTGGCCAGCTCGATGATCCTGATGGCCGACGCCTGGATCGACTGACCGGGCCGCGGTCCGGCTCTCGGTCAACGGGAGCCGGACCGCGCCCCGCACGGGGGACTGGTTGCATCGGCACGACGTGATCGAGGGGACTGACGTGGAGACTTTTGCCGAGGTGGTGCGCAGCCGGGCCGGCGACCCGTCGATCGGGCTGCGGTTCGAGGACCGGAGCTGGACCTGGGGCGAGGTGGTCCAGGAGGCCGCCGACCGGGCCGCCGCGCTGGCCGCACGGGTCCCGCGTCCGGACGACCGTCAGGTCCACGTCGGGGTGCTGCTCGAGAACGTGCCCGACTTCGTCTTCTGGGTCGGCGCCGGGTCTCTCGCCGGGGCCGTCGTCGTCGGGATCAACGCCAGCCGCAGCGGCCCCGAGATCGCCCAGGACGTCCAGCACGCCGACGTCGACGTGATCGTCACCGAGTCCCGGCTGCGGCACCTGGTCACCGACACGGGGCACGGCGTGCCCGAGGAGCTGGTGCTCGACGTCGACACCGCGGAGTACGCCGCCCTCCTGGCCCCCCACCGGGGAGCGGCGCTGCCGGCGCAACTCCCGGCCCCCGACCAGCTGGCGATGCTGCTCTTCAGCTCCGGCTCGACCGGTGCCCCGAAGGCCGTGGTCGTCGGCCAGGGTCGACTCGGCCGGTTGACCCAGGCGATCGTGGGGCGCGTGCGGATGCGGCCCTCGTCGATCACCTACCTGTGCATGCCCCTCTTCCACGGCAACGCGGTGATGATGAACCTCGCTCCCGCGATGGCGGTCGGGGCCCAGGTCTGCATGACCCGGAAGTTCTCGGCCAGCGCCTTCGGCGACGACCTCCACCGCTTCGGCGCCACCTACGTCAACTACGTCGGCCGGGCGCTGTCCTACGCCTTGTCCAAGCCCGTCGACCCTCGCGACGCCGACTCAGCGCTCGAGCTCGCCTTCGGCACCGAGGCCTCCGAGGCCGACGTGGCGAACTTCAGCGCCCGCTTCGGCTGCGAGGTGATGGAGGGCTACGGCCTCAGCGAGGGCGTGTTCCGGATCAACCGGACCCCCGACACCCCGACGGGTGCGCTGGGGCTCCCCGCCAACGACGCCGCCGTGCGGGTGCTCGACGAGAGCACCGGTGTCGAGTGCCCGCGGGCGCGCTTCGACGCGCAGGGCCGGCTGGTCGATCCCGCTGCCGTCGGCCAATTGGTCGCCGTGGGTCTTGCTCACACCTTCGAGGGCTACTACAAGAACCCCGGGGCGTACGCCGACCGGGTCAAGGGCGACGACTTCTGGTCGGGCGACCTCGGCTACCGCGACGAGGACGGCTTCTTCTACTTCGCCGGTCGCTCCTCGGACTGGCTGCGCGTTGACAGCGAGAACTTCTCCGCGGCGCCCGTCGAGCGGCTGCTGCAACGCATGGACGGGGTCGCATCGGCTCCCGTCTTCGCGGTGCCTGACCCCCGCACCGGGGACCAGGTGATGACGGCCCTGGAGCTCGAGCCGGGTGTCGACCTCGACCCCGTCGCGTTCGGCGCCCACCTCGAGCAGGCCCCGGACATGGGTGCCAAGTGGTGGCCGCGCTTCGTGCGGATCGTCGCCGAGATGCCCCTGACCGGCAGCGGCAAGGTCGACAAGGCTCCGCTGCGCCGCGAGGGCTGGCTGACCCGGGACCCGGTCCTCGTGCGCGTGGGCCGCACCAGCGCGTACGTCCCGCTCGACGACGCCGGACGGCGCACCATCGAGGCCGAGTTCGCCGAGCACGGCCGCTCGGCGCTGCTGCCGGCCGCACCGGTCTCCGGCTGACAGCCGAGCGGTCACTTCTGCACCATCGACCAGTCACCTCTGCACCCTCGAGCAGTCACTTTATGCACGCTCGAAAAAGTTTTCGATCCGCCTGTGGAAAACGCCGTTTGACCTGGCGTTTTACCTAGCGGCTTGGGAGAATGGCCCCATGACCGCGACGGCACTGCACCCCATCGGCGACGCTGTCGCGCGGGTGCACTCGGTGTTGGACGACGTCGCTGAGACCCCGGCCTGGTCGATGGGCCAGGCCGACGCCGCTGAGGTGCTGGTGCAGATCGCACGGGCCGAGGCGAGGTTGGTCGAGCTCCGCTCGCGGGCGCTGGTCCAGGCGGAGGCCGTGGCGGTCCAGGATCGCAACGCCTCGCCGTCGTTGGCGGTGTGGCACGCCTACGCGACCCGGTCGACGAAGCGGGAGTCGTTCCGCGAGGTCCGCCTCGCCACCGGTCTGGAGCGGTACGGCGTCGTGCGTGAGGCGCTGGGTCGTGGTGAGCTCAACGCCGAGCAGGCGGGCGTGATCACCGCAGCGCTGGAGGTGCTGCCCGATGACCTGGACGCCGGGGTGCTGGAGCAGGCCGCGAAGGCGCTGGTCGCCTACGCCGAGATCCACGACGCGAAGGCGTTGAGGATCCTGGGGCGTCGGATCCTCGAGGTCGTCGCCCCGGAGGTGGCTGAGGCGTGGGAGGCCGAGCAGCTGGCCAAGGCCGAGCGGGAGGCGGAGAAGGCGGCGGTGTTCCGGATCCGTGAGGACGGCGAGGGTCGCTGCAAGGGGTCTTTCACGGTGCCGCTGCTGGTCGGGCAGATGCTGGAGCGGGCGCTGCTGGCGTTCGCCGCACCCAAGCACCAGATCGCTACGCGCACCGGACAAGACGGCCAGGACGATCAGGCGCCGGTGCCGGTACGTCGGCCGACCGCACAGCGTCTGGGTGCGGCGTTCGTGGAGCTGATCGAGCGTCTCGACCCCGCAGCCCTGCCTCGGGCGGGCGGGGTGAACGCGACCGTGGTGGTGACGATGACCGCAGCGTCGTTGATGGGCGGACTGGCCGCCGCGACCCTCGACACCGGTGCTCGGGTCTCCGCCGCGACCGCACGGCGGCTGGCGTGCGAGGCCGGGATCATCCCGGTCGTGCTGGGTGGGAAGAGCCAACCCCTCGACGTCGGCAGGACCCGCCGGTTCTTCACCTACGCCCAGCGGATCGCTCTCGCAGTGCGGGACCGGGGCTGCACCGCCGAGGGCTGCGACGCCCCGCCCGCGATGTGCCACGCCCACCACGACGACCCCTGGTCCCACGGGCACGGTACGAAAGTCGCCCGGGGCCGGCTGCTGTGCCCGGTCCACCACCGCCGCATCCACGACCCGGAGTACGAGGCCGACGTCGGCGCCGACAACCAGGTCCGGTTCCACCGACGGACCTAGGAACAGGTCCACTCGGCTGCCCCACTGCGGCACCTCGTCGAAGGCGTCGAGCTGGTGGGGGAGCGGCGTGCGGTCCTGTGCGGCTACGTCCCGCTCCCCCGGTAGGGGGATCAGGCCCGGGGAGGCAGCTGTCCGCGCACCCCGGCGGCCAGCAGCGCCGGCGACTCCGGGCGCCCGTCCAGCAGTCGGCCGGTGCGCACGGTGGCGCGCCAGCCCTCGGCTCCCCGCCGCAGCTGCCAGTGGTTGGCGGTGGCACGCCGGACGACGAAGCCGTCGTCGGTGTGGACCACCATCAGCGAGTGGGTGACCGCCACCGCGGTGTCACCGTGCACGGTGACGGCGGGCGGGCCGTTGAAGTGGGCGCAGCCGCCGCGGATCCAGCCCTGGTGTCCGCCCGAGTTGATCATCGCGACCAGCTGGTCGCGACCGACCATGCTGACCTCGTCGTTGTCGTAGACGCCGTCGGGCTCCCAGATCGCCGCCACCTCCTCGGCGCTGCCGGAGTCGGCCAGTGCGCCGTAGGTGCTGAGCAGGGCCACGATCTCGCGCTCGTCCTCGAGCACCTGCAGCCGCTGCTCCAGCGCGGCGAGCCGGGCAGCAGTCTGCTCGGCTGTCTGATCGGCGGTCTGGTCTGTGCTCACGGTGATCTCCTGGGTCCGGTTCTCAGTCGAGGTCGCGGGCCAGGACGGCCAGCGCCTCGAGCTGCTCGCAGTAGTGCTCGGCCGACTCGGCCTGGACGGTGGTGGTCAGCAACGTGGCGCCGGCGGCGCGGACCCGGCGCAGGCGCTCGACGGCGGCCTCGGGGTCGGCGCTCGGGTCGAGCAGCCTGCCGGTCGACAGGATGACCTCGAAGTCCTCGGGCAGCTCGCGGGTCGCCAACATGTCGCGCAGCTGGTCCAGCGACAGACCGAACGGCACCCACCCGGTGCCCAGCTCGACGGCGCGACGCAGCGAGCGCGGGGTGCGGCCGCCGATGAGCATCGGCACCCGGGCCTGGACCCCGTGCGGCTCGACGATGAAGCCCGAGATGTCGAAGTGCGGACCGTGGTACTCCGGCTCGCGCCGGCCCCAGCAGGCGCGCAGCGCGGCGAGCGCGTCGTCGGCGATCGCGCCGCGGCCGGCGAACTCGGCGCCGAGCAGCTCGAACTCCTCCTCGAGCGAGCCCACGCCGATGCCGAGCATCAGGCGGCCGCCGCTGATCCGGTCCAGGGTGCCGTAGCGCTTGGCGATCTCCAGGGGGTGGTGGTAGCCGATCACGAGGACCTGGGTCAGCAGGCGCAACCGGGTGGTGCGGGCCGCGAGGTAGCCGAAGGTGGGCAGCGGGTCCCAGTACGTCGCGCCGCGCTGCTGGGCGATCTCGGTGGGGACCGCGACGTGCTCGCTGCAGGTCATGTGGTCGAAGCCCAGCCGGTCGGCAGCCTCCGCGATCCGCCCGAGCTCCTCGATGTCGGCGCTGGCCTCCCAGTCGCCGTGGGCGCCGGGGTTGGCGGTGACGACCGGACTGACGATGCCGAGCTTCATGGGTCTCCTCCGTGACGGTTGCTCGCTCGAGCGAAACACCGGCGGCCCTCGTCCGGGTAAAGGTTCCCGGTCACCGGGAGGCGCGACAGCGGGACCGCTTCCCAACACACCCCTGTGTTGCTACTCTCGCCACGAGGGTAGAATTCATTTCAGTTTTGGGAGATGTGTGATGAGCGCTCAGATCGTGGAACAGACCGGCCAGGGCCCCGACGCCGAGGCGCGCCAGCTGCCGCCCTCGATGGTCGAGCGGATGTCGCTGATCCTCGACGTCTTCGGCTCACCCACTGCCCGCCTGACGCTCGAGGAGGTCGCGCGGAGCACGCACCTGCCGCGCTCCACGACCCACCGCATCCTCGACCAGCTGGTCAAGCTCAGCTGGCTCACGCACACCCCGTTCGGCTACTCGCTGGGCAAGCGCGCCCTCGACCTCGGTGGGGGCGACAAGGTCGACGGCGAGCTGCGGGCGGCCGCCGCCCCCGTCCTCCACGACCTGCAGGTCCGCACGGGGCTCGTCGCGCACCTGGCCTCCCTCGACGGGGCGGACGTCGTCTACCTCGACAAGCTCGGCGGACGCTTCGCCACGGCCGTGCCGAGCCGCGTCGGCGGGCACGCCCCGGCGTACTCGACCGCCCTGGGCAAGGCCATGCTGGCCTGGCTCGAGCCGGAGGAGGTCGACCGTCGTCTCGCCGGCGGCCTGAACCGCTTCACCGGTCGCACGATCGGTGATCTCGACGCCCTGCACCAGGAGCTCCACCGCATCCGCAGCCGCAACGGCATCGCGATCGAGCGCGGCGAGAGCTTCCCCGACATCGCCTGTGCCGCCGCCTCGGTGCGGGGCCCCGAGGGCCCGTTGGGCGCGATCTCGCTGGTCGGTGACCTCGCGGTCAACGTCGAGCGCATCGCGCCGCTGGTGCTGGCCGCGGCCCGCGCCGTCTCGGTCGAGCTCTTCGGTGGACTGGGCGCCCAGCGCCAGGCGCCCCGTCGCGACGCCGACCTCGTGACCCGTCCCTGGACCGCCCGCACCATGGGCGACCTCGTCGGCGGGCGCTGACCTCCGGCTCCCGCCGGGGCTCAGCCCCAGTGGTCGCCCCAGCCCCACAGGTCCGGGGCCGTGTACTCGTGCTGGTCCTCGACCCCGAATCGGCCCCGGAAGAAGAGCATCGGGCGCTCCGGCGCCGGGGTCTCCAGCTGGACCACGCGGCCGATCACGACGTCGTGGTCGCCGGCGACGACGACCTCGTGGACCTCCGCGTGCACCCGCATGAGCACGTCGTGCAGGCTCGGGGTCCCGATCGCGGACGGTGTCCAGTCGAGGCCCTCGAACTTCGCGCCCCGGCTGGAGCCGAACCGGTCGCACAGGTCGGCCTGGTGCTCCCCGAGGACGTTGACGGTGAACACCCCGGCCGCCTGGATGCGTGGCCACGCCCGGCCCCGGTGATCGGCGCAGAACAGCACCATCGGCGGGTCGAGGGAGACCGAGGCGAAGGACTGGCACGCGAAGCCGACCGGCTCGCCGTCGTCGACGCCGGTCACGACGGTGACGCCGCTGGCGAAGCAGCCCATCGCCTGACGCATCTCCACGGGTGTGGGGCCGGTGAGGTCGGTGCTGCTCATCGGGGGCCCTCCTGGGGGTTCGAGCGGTGCTGGTCCGAGGTCACCTGACTGAACCTAGACCTGCACCGCGCCCGACCCCGGACCCCACCTCCCGGTCACCGGGACGCTCGCGCGGGCACGCGATCGACCCGCCTACGTTGAGCGGGTGAGCGAGCTGACCTACGAATCCACCCTGCGCGAGCTGACGACCGACTCCGGCGTCCTGCGCTACCACGAGGCCGGCGACGGCCCGCCCCTGCTGATGCTGCACGGGTCCGGCCCCGGCGTCACCGGCTGGCGCAACTTCGGCGACAACCTCGCCGCGTTCGCCGAGCACTTCCGCTGTCTCGTGCTCGAGTTCCCCGGCTTCGGGGTCAGCGACACCACCGACCAGCACCCGATGATGGCGGCGCTGCCCGCCGTCGGCAGGTTCCTCGACGGCCTCGGGCTCGACCGCGTCGACGTCATCGGCAACTCGATGGGCGGCGGCGTGGCCACCCGCTTCGCCATCGCCCAGCCCGACCGCGTACGCCGCCTGGTCACCGTGGGCGGCATCGGGCGCAACCTCTTCAGCCCCGCGCCCGGTGAGGGCATCAACCTGCTCGTCGAGTTCACCGAGAACCCCACGCGCGAGCGGCTGGTGTCGTGGCTGCGCTCGATGGTCTTCGACCCCGCGATGGTCACCGAGGAGCTGATCGAGCAGCGCTGGGCGCAGGCGACCGACCCGGCGACCCTCGAGGTGGCCCGGCGGATGTACAGCCGCGCCGCCATCGACGCGGCCTTCGCGATGTCCGGCACCTCGGCCCAGGCGACGCCGGGCTGGGCCCAGTTCGACCAGATCAAGGCCAAGACCCTGATCACCTGGGGGCGCGACGACCGGGTCAGCCCCCTGGACATGATGCTGATCCCGATGCGGACCATCCCCGACGCCCAGGTGCACATCTTCCCGCAGTGCGGGCACTGGGCCATGATCGAGCAGAAGCACGCTTGGGAGTCCACCGTGCTGGCCTTCCTCACCGCGGAGGAGCAGGCATGAGCACCCCGGACAGCACCCGGGCCAGCACCCAGGACAGCGCTCAGGGTTGGGACCACGAGTTCGACCTGGTCGTCGTCGGCTCAGGCGGCGGCGGGATGGCCGCGGCCCTCGCCGCGGTCGACGTCGGGCTGAGCGTCGTCGTGGTCGAGAAGGCCAGCAAGTTCGGGGGCAGCACCAGCATCTCCGGTGGCGGCATCTGGGTGCCCAACAACCCGACGCTGCGCAAGCTGGGCCACGACGACTCGCGCGAGTCGATCCTGACCTACCTCAACGCGCTCACCGAGGGCAAGGTCCCGCAGGCCCGGCTCGAGGCCCTGGTCGACCAGGGCCCGGCCGCGATGGAGCTGATCGGCCGTTCCAAGTGGATGAAGCTCGGCTGGACCAAGGGCTACGCCGACTACCACCCCGAGCTCGAGGGCGGGCGCCCGCTGGGCCGCTCGGTCGAGTGCAAGCCGTTCGACACCCGCAAGCTGAAGGAGGACGAGGTCTTCCAGCGCCCCAACAGCATGAAGGGCCCGCTCGGGCTCTGGATCACCGCGAAGGACTACCACGACCTGGCGATGGTCAAGCGCACCTGGCGCGGCCGCTGGGCCTCGGTCGTCGCGGCCTGGCGGGTCTCCTCCAACGTCGTGCGCCGGCGGCACATGGCCACCGGCGGCCGGGCCCTGGCCGCGCGGATGCGGATGGCCCTCAAGGACGCCTCCGTCCCGCTGTGGCTCGAGACCACGATGACCGGGCTCGTGGAGGAGTCCGGTCGCGTCGCGGGCATCGAGGTGACCCGCGAGGGGCGCACCGAGCGGCTGCGCGGACGCCGCGGCGTCCTGGTGGCCAGCGGCGGATTCGACCACAACGCCGAGATGCGTGCGACGTACCTGCCCGAGGGCGGTCAGGAGAACCACAGCCTGGGCGCGGTCGAGAACACCGGTGACGGCATCCTGGCCGGCCGGTCGCTGGGAGCCGCGCTGGACTTCATGGACGACGCCTGGTGGATGCCGTCGGTCGAGCACCCCTCGGGTGCCACGATCCCGCTGGTCTCCGAGCGGGCCATCCCGGGCCAGGTCATCGTCTCCGCGACGGGGGAGCGCTTCACCAACGAGGCCTCGCCCTACGTGAACTTCGTCCACGACCAGCTCGAGGGCCAGCACCTGACGGCCTGGTGCGTCATGGACTCGCGGGCCCGCTCGCGCTACCCCTACGCCCAGATCCTCCCGGGCGTGCCGTTCCCGCAGTCGTTCTACGACGCCGGGACGGTGCACCGTGCCGACACGCTGGCCGAGCTGGGCGCGAGCATCGGCGTGCCCGAGGGCTCCCTGGAGCGCACCGTCGACCGGTTCAACGGCTTCGCCCGCAGCGGCACCGACGAGGACTTCGGTCGCGGCAGGAGCGTCTACGACCAGTACTACGGCGACCCGACGCTGCCGAACCCCAACCTCGACGTCATCGACAAGGCGCCGTTCTACGCGGTGCGCATCCAGATCGGCGACCTCGGCACCAAGGGCGGCCTGGTCTGCGACGAGCACGCCCGCGTGCTCCGCGAGGACGGCTCGGTCATCGAGGGCCTCTACGCCACCGGCAACGCGTCCGCGGCCGTGATGGCCAACGAGTACGCCGGCCCCGGCGCGACGATCGGACCCTCGATCGTCTTCGGCTACATCGCGGCCCGCCACGCGGCGAGCCAGGAGCTCGGCCGGCACGCGGCCAGCACGCTCGGGACCGGCTGAGCCGAGCAGTCAGCGACGTCCCGATCAGCGGGAGGTCGGCCAGCAGGGTGGTGCCCCCGGGTGCGACCTTTGGAGAGCGGGCACGGGGTCCGGTCAAGGAAGTGGTGGATGTCATGAGCAAGTCAGTGCTGGACCTGATCGAGGACCGGGCCGAGGAGATCGCCTCGCTCGGCGCCGCGAACGAGGAGCTCGGGCGGCTGACCGACCGCAGCGCGGAGCTGCTGCGCGAGGTCGGCGTCATGAAGATGCTGCAGCCGGCCAAGTACGGCGGCCACGAGGCGCACCCCGCCGACTTCGCGGAGGCCGTGATGCGTCTGGCCAGCCTCGACGGCTCCACCGGCTGGGTCTCCGGGATCGTGGGGGTGCACCCGTGGGAGATGGCGATGTGCGACTCCCGTGTGCAGGAGGAGGTCTGGGGCGAGAGCCACGAGACCTGGATCGCCTCGCCCTACGCGCCGATGGGCATCCTGCGTCCCGTCGAGGGCGGCTTCGTGTTCAACGGCCGCTGGCAGTTCTCCTCGGGCACCGACCACTGCGACTGGATCTTCCTGGGCGCGTTCCTCGGCGACGCCGAGGGCACCATGCTGATGCCCCCGGAGAACTACCACGTGATCCTGCCCCGCTCGGACTACGAGATCATCGAGGACACCTGGGACGTCGTCGGACTGCGCGGCACCGGGTCGAAGGACGTCGTCGTCAAGGACGCGTTCATCCCTGACTACCGCGCCATCCCGTTCTCGAAGTTCATGGACGGCTCGCAGCCGCGCGAGGCCGGGCTGACCAGCCCGACCTACCACATCCCGTTCACCACGGCCTTCCCGCTGGGCATCACCTCCGCGGTCATCGGCATCGCCGAGGGCGCGCTGGCCGCCTCGCTGGAGTACCAGCAGAAGCGGGTCCAGATCACCGGCACCAAGGTCAAGGACGACCCGTACGTCCTCTTCGCGCTCAGCGACGCCGCCGCCGAGATCCACGCCTCGCGCGTGGCGCTCATCGACAACGTCCGGCGCTTCTACGACAAGGTCCAGAACGGTGAGGAGATCACCTTCGCCGACCGTGCGCACTCGCGCCGTACGCAGGTGGCCGCCGCGTGGCGCGCCGTGCGGGCCATGGACGAGATCGTCGCCCGCTCCGGCGGCAACGGGATGCGCATGGACAACCCCATCCAGCGCTTCTGGCGCGACGGGCACATGGGCATGGTGCACGCCATCCACGTCCCGGGCTCGGTCTTCCACGTCTCCGCCCTCACGGACATGGACTTCATGCCGCCTCCGGGCCCGATGCTCTCGATGATCTGACCCCTCCGGTCTGTCCCGGCACGACCCGCTCCACCCCCGACACGAAGGACGAGCAACGACCATGACCCAGATCCGAGGCCTCGGCTACCTCCTGGTCCAGAGCCAGGACATCCCCCGCTGGCGCGAGCTGACCGTGGAGTGCCTCGGCCTGCAGGAGACCTCCGGTCCCGAGGCGGGGGCGCTGCACCTGCGCATGGACGAGCGGGCCGCGCGCCTGGTCGTCTCGCCGGGGGACACCGACCACGTGCTCGCCGTCGGGTGGGAGGTGCGCGACCAGTTCGCGCTCGCCCACGTCGGTCGGGCCGTCGAGGCCGCAGGCTTCGGGGTCAAGGTGCTGTCCCAGGAGGAGTGCGACCACCGGCGGGTCGAGGCGGCCATCCGCTTCGACGACCCCGCGGGCACCCCGACCGAGGTCTTCTTCGGCCCGATCCTGGACCACAGCCCGGTGCTGACCGGCTACGGCCAGAAGTTCGTCACGGGCTCGCAGGGCATGGGCCACGTCGTCCTCCCGACGACGCGCCCCGAGGAGACCGTGGCCTTCTACACCGAGGTCCTCGGCTTCCTGCCCCGCGGGGCGATCCGGCTCGGCGGTCCTGCCGCCCCCGGCCCCGCGCGCCGGGTCCGGTTCATAGGTGTCAACGAGCGGCACCACAGCCTGGCCGTCTGCCCGGCGCCGCACGGTGAGGCACCAGGCCTGGTGCACCTGATGATGGAGGTCGACGAGCTCGACGCCGTCGGCCGGGCGCTGGACGAGGTCAACAAGCACGGCTTCTCGCTCTCCTCGACCCTGGGCCGGCACACCAACGACAAGATGGTGTCGTTCTACGTGCGCGCCCCCGGCGGCTGGGACCTCGAGTACGGCTGCGAGGGATCGCTGGTCGACGAGAGCTGGTACACCGCCGAGGAGATCACCGCCGACAGCTACTGGGGCCACGACTGGTCGGGTTCCGAACCGCTCGCCGCCTTCAGCCCCACGAGCTGAGATGACCCGCGCCGTGGACCTGGCCGACGTGGCGGAGTTCGACCACGAGGTCGACGTGCTCGTCGTCGGGGTCGGCTGTGCCGGCGCGGCGGCGGCGATGGAGGCCGCGCGGGCCGGCGCCTCCGTGCTCGCCCTCGAGCGCGCCTCGGGCCCCGGGGGCTCCTCCGCGCAGTCCGGCGGTGAGCTCTACCTGGGCGGCGGCACCGCGGTGCAGCAGGCGTGCGGCTTCGAGGACGACGCCGACAACATGTTCGCCTTCCTCGTCGCTGCCCTCGGGCCGCACGCCGACGAGGAGAAGTTGCGGCTCTACTGCGACGGCAGCCTGGAGCACTTCGAGTGGTTCCGCTCGTGCGGGATCACCTTCGAGGGCTCCCTGTACGACGCCCCGACCTGGATGCCGTTCACCCAGGACGGCCTGATGTGGCTCGGCGAGAACGCCTGGCCCTACAACGAGGCGGCCCGTCCCGTGCCTCGCGGGCACCGGCCCGCGACCAGCGGTTGGGCGGGGCAGACGGTGATGACGGCGCTGCTCGCGACCGCCGAGGCCGCCGGTGTCGAGACCCACGTCGACACCCGTGCCCGGTCCCTGGTCGTCGACGCGTCCGGCCGGGTCGTGGGCCTGCGGGCCACGCGCTTCGGCGAGACCGTCCACTACCGCGCCCGGCGCGGGGTGGTGCTGGCCACCGGAGGGTTCGTCGACAACGAGCAGATGCTCACCGACCACGCGCCGGTGCTCCTGGGCCACGGCAAGGTCAGCGACGGGCTCGACGACGGCTCCGGCATCGAGATGGCCAGCGTCCTCGGCGCGGCCACCCGCCGGATGGGCTCCGTCGAGGCCGCCTACACCGCCGTCCCGGCGATGGCGTGCCGCGGCATGCTGGTCAACGCCCACGGACGACGCTTCATCAACGAGGACGTCTACCCCGGGCTCTACAGTCACGCGGCGCTGCACCAGCCCGGTCCCTGCTGGGTGCTGATGGACGAGGCCGGCCTGGAGTCGGTCCCCGAGCAGGACGCCATGGGCGTGCGCCCGACGTACGCCGCCGAGACGCTGGCCGAGCTGGAGGCCGAGCTCGCCATGGTGCCGGGCAGCCTCGAGGCCGGTGTCGCGGAGTACAACCGGCACGCGGCCGGGGGAGCGGACCCGCTCTTCCACAAGGACCCGCGCTGGCTGCGGGTGCTCGAGGGCCCCTGGGCCGCGGTCGACCCGCGGATCGGGTTCTTCGCCCAGGGCAGCGCGGCCCCGGCGGGCACCGGCTTCCAGGGCTTCACCCTGGGCGGGCTGGCCACCACGGTGGACGGCGAGGTGCGCACGGTCGGCGGCGGGCTCCTCCCGGGCCTGTACGCCGCGGGTCGGGCCGCCTCGGGGGTCCACGGCGACGGCTACATCTCCGGCACCTCCCTGGGCGACGGCACCTTCTTCGGTCGCCGTGCGGGTCGGCGCGCCGCCCGCGGCTGACCCGCCCCACGGCACGAGCCCCCGCCACGGCACGACCCTCGAACAGGAAGAGCCGGAGCCCCCGCGGGGGCTCCGGCTCTCCTCGTCGGTCCTGGGGACCGTCAGCTCGTGCTGGGGGGCAGCATCTTCTTCGAGCGCTCCCGTGCCTCGCGCAGCAGCGTGGCGCGGTCGTGACCGCTGCGCTTCTCGATGAGCCGCTGGTTGCCCTCCGCGATCTGGACCGGCCCGTTCTTGAGCTGGGCCAGCGCCTGGCGGGCGACGTCCTCCGGCTCGGAGACGTGCAAGCCGGGGATGTCCATGTTGAGCCCGCCGCGGACCATGGCCGGCGTCCGGGTCACCCCGAGCACGAACTCGAGGACGTCGACGTCGTGGTCGGACATCTCCAGCCACAGGCCCTCCGCGAAGGTGCGGCAGAAGGCCTTGACCGCGGCGTAGATGCTGATCTGGGCCGCGCCCATGAAGCCGGCCATCGAGCCGATGAGCAGCAGCCCACCGCGACGGCGCTGCTTCATCGCCGCGCCGAAGTGCTGCACCAGCGCGAGCTGGGCGGTGATGTTGAGGTCGATGACCTGCTGGAAGCGCTCCAGGTCACCCTCGACGAACTCGGAGCCGTAGGCGTTGGCGCCGGCGTTGTAGACCAGCAGGCCCACCTCGACGTCGGCCGTGGCCTCCTGGATGCGCTTGACCGAGTCGGGCAGGGTCAGGTCGAGGGCCAGGGTGCGCACCTCGACGCCGTGGGCGCGGGCGGCCTCGGCGGTCTCCTCCAGGGGCCCGGGCTTGCGGGCGATCAGCAGGAGGTTGAGGCCGGCCGCAGCGAGCTGGTCGGCGAACGAGGCACCGACTCCCTCGGAGCCACCGGCGATGACGGCCCACGGGCCGTAGGTCGAGACGTCGATCATGAGCGGCTCTCCTCGTGCAGGGCGTCGGGGTTGGTCGGCAGCGGCTCACCCGAGACGACCTCGAGGTCGCCGCGGACGGCGGCCTCGCGCAGCGAGTCGCGCAGCGCGACGCAGCCGGTGAAGGTCCCCCCGTTCGGACCGGGCCGGGGGGAGGAGGCACGACGCTCCACGCAGGACGCGACCGCCTCGTCGGTCCACTGGATGCTGGTCTGCTCCCAGCTGCTCTTGCGGGCCTGGACGCGGGCGCCGCAGGTGCCGCAGGACACGGCCTGCATGGGCGCGGTCTCGAGCCGGACGTCGGGACGCACCGCCATCAGACGGTCTGCTCCTGCGAGGCCGCCGCGCGACGGGCGATGTTGGCCTCGACCTCCCGGCGCCACGCCTCGTTCGGCTTCGTGGTGTCGATCTCGAACTCGAAGCGCTCCGTCATCTCGTGCTCGATGTCGGCGACGTCGACGTAGAACTGCTCGTACCAGCGACGCAGCTGGTAGACGGGCCCGTCCTCCTCGCACAGCAGCGGGTTGTCGATGCGCGCCTTGGTGCGCCAGATCTCGACGTCCTGCTCGAAGCCGATGCGGATGAAGTCACCCATGGTCTGCGCCATCGCGGTGGCCTGCTCGTCGTCGAGCCCGGGCTGCTTCTTGACGATCACGCCGTACTGGAGGACGAAGGTGTTCTCGTCGACGGGGTAGTGGCAGTTGATGAGCACGCTCGGGACGTCGTGGCCGCCCTCGTAGCGGTAGGTCAGGTCGTCGATCATGAACGACGGCCCGTAGTAGCTGGCGACCGAGTGGGTGCCCAGGCTCTTGGGGCCCTCGGTGCTCGCGGTGGGACGGGCGATGTCCTCGCGACCGACGCCCTCCATGAACTGGGTGGCGACGTGGCCCTCGAAGACGTTCTTGAAATAGGTCGGGAACGAGTAGTGCACGTAGAAGAAGTGCGCCATGTCCACGACGTTGTCGACGATCTCGCGGCAGTTCGCGCCCTGGATGGTCGTGGTGTACCAGACCCAGTCGGTCCACTCGGGGTCCGAGTAGCCGGCGATGGTGGGGATGGTGACGTCCTCGGGGGGCTTGTTGCCCTCGGGGTCGTTCCAGACGAAGAGCATGCCGTCCTGGACCATCGTGGGCCAGGTGGCGGTGCGCGCGCGCAGCGGGACGCGACGGGCGTAGGGGATCTGCTTGCAGCGGCCGTCGCCGCCCCAGCGCCAGTCGTGGAAGGGGCACGCGATCTCGTTGCCCTTGACCGTGCCCTTGGACAGGTCGCCACCCATGTGGCGGCAGTAGGCGTCGAGCACGTTGAGCTGGCCGTCCTCGCCCGCGAACACCACGAGCTTCTGGCCGAAGGCCTTGATCTCGTGCGGCTCGCCGTCGGCGAAGTCCCGGGACAGCCCCAGGCAGTGCCACCCACGGGCGTACCGGGTGGGGGCGGCCCCCGACTCGATCTGGCGGACCTCGTCCTGGACTTCAGCCATGTGTCTCTCCCTATTCCCTGTGCCGGGCGGACGGAGGTGGTGCCGACCGGTCCGGCCCCACCTCGTCCTGCCCAGCGACGCTGGTGCTCTCTCGTGCGAGTCTGCGGCGGCCCCTGCCGGCGACGTGTGATCGGTCCCACTCATCGGTACGATGGGGCCGCACATCCACAGCATGCGCCCAGCATCGTCGTGCCACCAGGTCGGAGAGGACGACGTGCCACGAATCGCGGAGGACCGAGCACCGGCCGAGCCGAGCTCGGCGGAGCAGCACGAGCGCTACCAGCGGATCCTGGTGGCGGCGGCCCGGCTGGCCGCCGAGAGCGGCTACGAGCGGGTCCAGATGCACGAGGTCGCCAAGGCGGCCGGGGTCGCGATCGCCACCCTGTACCGCTACTTCCCCTCCAAGGCGCACCTCTTCACCGCCGTGATGCGGTGGCAGGTGTCGCGCGGCTACTCCGCCCCGTCCTCGGGCAGCGCGCAGGATCCGGCGGGCGCGATCGCCGACCTGCTGATCTCCATGACCCGCCAGATGGTGCGTAGCCCCCTGCTCTCCCTGGCGATGATGCAGGCCAACAACAAGACCCAGGCCCTGGCCTCCGCCGCGGGGGAGCAGAGCCCCAACGACGTCGCGTTCCAGCAGCTGGTGCTCGACACCGCGGGGATCGCGGAGCCCTCGACCGAGGACGACCGGCGGGTCCGGCTGGTGGTGCACTGCTGGTACGGCGTGCTGACGTCCGTCCTCAACGGCCGCATCCCCATGGAGGAGGCCGAGGACGACGTCCGGGTGGCCTGCCGGCTCCTGGTCGACAGCGAGTACCCCCGCGCCGAGGAACGCTCCTCCCGCTGATCGGAATCCTCGGTCCCCGGGTGTGACCCGGATCCCTACGCTCCCCGGCATGCACCGCTTCAGCGGCACCAACGTCGTCCTCACCGGTGGCGGGTCCGGCATCGGACGCGCCACCGTCCAACGTCTCGTGACCGAGGGGGCCGCGGTGTACGTCGTGGACCGCGACGGCGACGGCCTGGCCGAGACGGCGCAGGGGGCGCTGGGCAGCGGGCGCGTCGTCACGGAGGTCGTCGACGTGCGTGACGAGGCGGCCGTCGTCGCTGCGGTCGCCCGGGCCCACCAGGAGCTGGGGAGCATCGACGTGCTCGTCAACGCCGCCGGGGTCCACCGCACCACCCCCATCGAGACCCTCAGCGTCCCGGACCTGCGTGAGCTGTTCGAGATCAACCTCGTCGGCACCGCCGTGTTCTGCCGCGAGGTGGTGCCGCACCTGCCCGAGGGCGCCGGCGTGATCGTCAACGTCGCGTCGTCGTCGGCGGCGCACGGCAACCCCTACATGAGCGCCTACTCCGCCTCGAAGGGCGCCGTGCTCGGCTTCACCCTCAGCCTGGCCGCGGAGCTGGCCGGGCGAGGCATCCGGGTCGTCCCGGTCTCGCCGGGCCAGGTCGACACCCCGTTGACCCGTGCGGTCGGGGGCGATGCGTCCCTGGCCGGTCTCGACTTCTCCTACTTCGACCGGATCCGGTCCCCCTGGGGGCCGGCCACCCCCGACCAGCTCGCGGGCGCGATCGTCTTCGCGGCCTCGCGCGACGCGGCCTACCTCACCGGCGTCGACCTCCGGGTCGACGGCGGCTCCCACATCTGACACCTCTGACACCCGAGCCCCTGGAGGCCCCATGAACCGCACCATCGCCGTCACCGGATCCGCCTCCGGCATCGGGGCCACCCTGGCTGCGCTGCTCACCGAGCGGGGCGACACCGTGATCGGGGTCGACCTCGCCGACGCCGACGTGGTGGCCGACCTCGCGAGCCCCGAGGGGCGCGCCGCGGCGGTCCGGGCGATCGCCGAGAGGGCCGACGGCCGGCTCGACGGGCTGGTGACCTGTGCGGGCACCTCGATCCCCGGGCCCGCGATGGTCCGCGTCAACTACTTCGGCAGCACCGAGCTCGCGACCGGCCTGCAGCCGCTGCTGGCCGCCTCCTCGGACGGCCGGGTCGTGCTGGTCGGCTCGATCTCAGGGACCCAGCCGTCGTACGCCCCGCTGGTCGAGGCCCTGCTGGCCGACGACGAGCAGCAGGCGCTCGAGCGGGCCGACGAGGTGGTCGTCGCCGCCGGGCACCCGTCGCAGATCTACCCGTCGACGAAGTCGGCCCTGGCCCAGTGGGCCCGGCGCACCTGCGTCGCACCCGGCTGGGCCGACGCCGGCATCCCCGTCAACGTGGTCGCCCCCGGGGTGGTGCTGACCCCGATGACCACCGCCCTGGTCGCCGACCCGCAGATGAAGCAGGTCATGGACGCCGCCGTGCCGATGCCGCTCCACGGCTACGCCCCGCCGGCGGCCCCGGCCGCCCTCGCCGCCTGGTTGGTGAGCGCGGAGAACACCCACGTCACCGGCCAGGTCGTCTACGTCGACGGCGGCGCCGAGGCCACGCTGCGGTCGGCCGACCACTTCTGAGCCGGTCGGGCCGGACTCAGCCGTTGAGGGTCTCGATCCCGGTGGTGTCCAGCTTCGCGACGCTGTACGCCGCGTAGGTGCGGTGCTCCGGGCGGTCCGCGAAGTAGGAGCCCAGCTGCTGGTCCATCTCGGCGGTGGTGAAGGTGCCGTCCGCGGCCGTGAAGGTGTTCTCGACGGTCGGGGCGGCCATCAGGGCCACGAAGTCGCCGTAGACGATGAACACCTGGCCGCTGATCCGCTCGGAGGCCGGCGAGCCGAGGTAGCCCACCAGCGTGGCGACCCGCTCCGGCGCCAGGATGTCGAGACGGCCGGTGTCGGCGTCGTCGGCGAAGACGCTCGAGGTCATCTCGGTGCGCGCGCGGGGGCAGATGGCGTTGGCGGTGACGCCGTAGCGCGACAGCCCGCGGGAGGTCGACAGCGTCAGCGCGACGATGCCGGCCTTGGCGGCGGCGTAGTTGGCCTGGCCGGGTGCGCCGAAGAGGAAGGCCTCCGAGGCGGTGTTGACCACGCGCCCGTACACGGGGCCACCGGCGGCCTTGGACGCCGAGCGCCAGTGCACGGCCGCCGCCCGCGACACCGCGGCGTGCCCCTTGAGGTGCACCCGGACGACGTCGTCCCACTGCTGCTCGGACATGTTGAACAGCATCGTGTCGCGGGTGATGCCGGCGTTGTTCACCACGACGTCGAGGCTGCCGAACCCGTCGACGGCCGCCGCGACGAGCTCCTCGCCCAGGGCCCAGCTGCCCACGTCGCCCTTGACGGCCACGGCCCCGGGACCCATCGCCTGGATCTCCGCGACCACCGCGTCGGCGGCGTCGCCGATGTCGTTGACCACCACGTTGGCGCCCTGGGCCGCCAGGGCGAGCGCCTCGGCCCGGCCCAGGCCGGCGCCGGCGCCTGTCACGATCGCGGTGCGTCCGGTCAGGTCGGTGCTGCCCATCGGCTCACGTCTCCTCGAGTCCTCGGCGTCGGGACCTGGTGCCCCGGCCGGTCGGCCCGACCCTAGGAGCGGTCGTCGGATGGTCCCCCCGGAGGTTCCACTGAGCAGGAGAGCAGCGGGCGGGGCCTCGGCATCGGCACCCATGATGGGCGCGATCCGCGACCCCGCGGGCGCTCGACGTGAGGTGGGACGATGGCTTCGTTGACAGGACAGGTCGCGCTCGTGACCGGTGCCGGGCAGGGCGTGGGGCAGGGGATCGCCCTCGCGCTGGCCGCCGAGGGGGTCGAGATCGCCGTCGTCGGGCGCACCGCCGCCACGCTGGAGACCACCTGCGAGCTGCTGCGGGCCCGCGGGGTGCGCGCCGAGCCCTTCGTCTGCGACATCGTGCAGGTCGACACCATCGCCGCCGTGGTCGACCAGGTCGCCGAGACGATGGGCCGCATCGACATCCTCGTCAACAACGCCTACACCGGCGCCTACGGGCCGCTGCTCAGCCTCACCGACGAGGCCGTGCAGCGCTCGTTCTCGTCCGGTCCGCTCGCGACGCTGGCGTTCATGCGGGCCTGCCACCCGCACCTGTCCGCCCGGGGTGACGGGCACATCGTCAACCTGGTCACCTCCGCGATGGTGCGCTGGGACCCCACGACGTACGGCGCCTACGCGGCGGCGAAGCAGGCGGTGCGCTCCCTGACCCGCACCGCGGCGGTCGAGTGGGCCCGCGACGGGATCCGCGCCAACAACATCGCCCCGCACGCGCTGTCGCCCGGGCTCAAGGGCTGGACCGAGCGCTTCCCCGAGGAGGCCGCCGAGTTCGTCGCGACGATCCCGCAGGGGCGCATCGGTGACTGCGAGGACGACATCGGTCGCGCGGTGGTCGCCCTGGTCGGCAGCGACCTGCGCTACCTGACCGGCGCCACTCTCCCGCTCGACGGCGGCCAGGCCTTCTTCGGATGAGCACGGTCGCTGCTCCGGGCCCCGACGCCCCCGCCGGCGACTGGCTGGGCGTGCACCTGGGCGAGCGCACCGTCGGCTACGACGAGACCCGGGCGATCCTCTACGCCCTGGCCGTCGGGGCCGCGCCCGACGACCTCGACCTGGTCCTCGAGGACCGGCTGCGGGTGCTGCCGACCTTCGCGCTGACCCTGGCGCAGTGGGCTCCCGACGCGCTGGGTCGCGCCGGCGCCTTCGACGTGACCACCGCGGTGCACGGGTCGCAGCGGCTCGAGGTGCTCGACGTGCTGCCGCGGGCCGGCGAGCTGGACCTCAGCGCCCGGGTCACCGCGGTGTGGGACAAGGGCACGGCCGCGGTCTTCGACGTCACCGTCGAGAGCCGCTGCTTCCTCGCCACCTGGTCGCTGTTCGCGCCGGGTCGGGGCGGCTTCGGCGGCGAGCGCGGCCCGCGTGCGCCCGGCCGGCCGGAGGGGGAGCCCACCGGGCAGCACTTGGTCCCGACCGCGGCCAACCAGGCCGTCCTCTACCGGCTCCTGGGGGACCGGCACCACATGCACGTCGTGCCCCAGGCGGCGCGGGCCGCCGGCCAGCCGCGGCCGTTCCTGCACGGCCTGGCCTCGCTGGTCGGGGCCAGCCTGCCGCTGGCGCGCAGCCTCGGCGCGCACCCGGCCGACGTACGCCTGCTCGAGGGGCGTTTCGCCGCCCCGGTCTTCCCCGGCGACGTGCTGGAGGTCGACTCCTGGGCGGGCGACACCGACCGGGACCTGCGCTTCGCCGTCACGACCGACACCCGACTGGCCATCAGCGGCGGCGCGCTCACCGTGGGCTGAGGCCGGCCGCCGCTCGGGTCCGACACTCGCAACGTCCTCCCGGTCAGTGGGAGAAGCCCTGTGTCGTGGCTCACCCCTACCTACTCTTTCTCCTGACCGGGCCGTTCGCGGCCCCCACCCGAAGGGATGCACCGGATGCGACCAGCACCCCACCGACCACCACGTCGAGGTGAGCACTGATGCGCACACCGCTGAAACGGCTCTCCGAGCTGGCAGTAGTCCTGCTCCTGGTGAGCTTCGGCGTCTTCATGCTGGTCTCGCTCCTGCCCGGGGACCCCGCGGTCTCCATCCTGGGTGAGGGGCGGACCCCGGCTGAGTACGCCGCCAAGCGCACCGAGCTCGGCCTGGACGGCAACGTCCTCTCCCGCTACGCCGAGTGGTTGGGCTCCGCCCTGACCGGCGACCTGGGTGCCTCCCTGGTCCCGCCGCAGAGCGACGTGCTCTCGCGAGTGCTGAGCGCGCTGCCCGTCAGCGCCCAGCTCGGCGCCATGGGCCTGGTCATCGCCCTGCTGCTCGCCGTCCCGCTGGCGATGTGGAGCGCCGCCCACGAGGGGGGCCTGATCGACCGGGCCATCGGCGCCTCGATGTTCGCGGTGCTCTCGGTGCCCTCGTTCCTCGCCGGGCTGCTGCTGATCGCGATCTTCTCGAACGGGCTCGGCTGGTTCCCCCGCGCACAGTGGGTGCGCCTGAGCGAGGACCCCGTCCAGAACCTCTACCACGCCATCCTGCCGGCGCTGACGATCGCGCTGATGGAGCTGGCGCTGTTCACCCGGGTGCTGCGCAACGACCTGATCGTCACGCTGCACGAGGACTACATCCTCGCGGCCAGGGCCAAGGGCATGTCCCCGCGCCGGATCCTCGTCGCCGACGCCCTGCGGCCCTCGTCGTTCTCGTTGGTCACCCTGCTGGGCATCAGCATGGGACGGCTCATCGGCAGCACCGTGATCGTGGAGTACCTCTTCGCGCTGCCCGGCATGGGCAGCCTCATCGTCAATGCCGCCAACCAGGGCGACTTCCCGATGGTCCAGGGGGCCGTCCTCCTGGTCGCGCTCATCTACGTCGTGGTGAACGCCGGCATCGACCTCTCGTACGGCTACCTTGACCCGAGGACGCGACGTGTTCATGCCTAGGAAGCCGACGCTCGTCGGCACCACGATGTCCCGCGGACGGATGACCGGCCTCGGTGCGGTCCTGCTCGTCGCCGGGCTGGCCCTGATGGTCTTCGGGTGGAGCACCCCGGCCCTCGTCCTCGCCGTGAAGGCCCTGCTCTTCCTGCTCGGCCTGGGCCTGGTCGTGCAGGGCCTCTCGCGCCTGGTGTGGGGCTGGCGCGGTGAGCGCCCCGACATGCTGTTCCTGCTGGCCTCCGCGTGGCTGGTGCTGCTGATCGCGGTCGCCGCCCTCGCGCCGCTGCTGCCGCTGGGCGAGCACGTCGACGTGGCCACCGCGCTCAGCGAGCCGAGCTACCAGACCCCGGTGCTGACCAGCGAGCACCCGCTCGGCACCAACAACTACGGCCTCGACATGCTGGCGCGCTCGGTCTACGGGGCCCGGACCTCGCTGATCGTCTCCCTGATGGCCGTCACCATCGGCACGCTGATCGGCGGCTCCATCGGAGTCGTGGCCGGCTACTTCCGTGCCGGTGTCGACAGCGTGATCGGGATCTTCACCAACGCCCTGCTCGCCGTTCCGCCGCTCATCCTCCTGATCGCGCTCGGAACGGTGCTCGACCCGAAGATCCGCAACATCGCGCTCGCCCTGGCGCTGCTGACCATCCCGAGCATGATCCGGCTGGCCCGCGCCAACACCATCGCCTTCGCCCAGCGCGAGTTCGTGCTCGCCGCTCGGGCGATGGGAGCCACCAAGCTGCGCGTGATGGTCCGGGAGCTGGTGCCCAACGTCGTGCTGCCGGTCTTCTCGATGGTCATCGTGATGATCTCGGTGCTCATCGTGGCCGAGGCGTCCCTCAGCTTCCTGGGCCTGGGCATCCAGGCCCCGGAGCCCACCTGGGGCAACATGATCGCCGAGGCCGAGGGCGGCACCATGGAGGACTACCCGCACATCGTGCTGGTGCCCGGCGCCTTCCTGTTCCTCACCGTCTTCTCCTTCAACCTGCTGGGCGAGAAGGCCCAGAAGCGTTGGGACACCAGGAGTGCCAAGCTGTGATCACCGAGAACCTGCTCGAGGTCGACGACCTCCGCACCACCTTCCAGACCCCGCGCGGCGCCGTGTGCGCCGTCGACGGCGTCTCCCTGACCCTCAAGCCGGGGGAGACCCTCGGCATCGTGGGCGAGTCCGGCTCGGGCAAGTCCGTGCTGGGCCGCACCATCATGGGGCTGATCTCCAACGGCCCCACGACCTCCGTGACAGGTTCGGTGCGCATCGCCGGTCAGGACGTGCATGCCCTGAGCGCGAAGCGTCGCCGCAAGCTGTGGGGACCGACGGTGGCGATGGTCTTCCAGGACCCGATGACGTCGCTGAACCCGGTCAAGAAGATCGGCACCCACATCACCGAGGCACTGCGCCTGCACTTCTCGATGGGCAAGACCGAGGCCCGCGACCGCGCCATCGAGCTGCTCACGCAGGTCGGCATCCCGGAGCCGACCCGACGCATGACGCAGTACCCCCACGAGCTGTCCGGCGGCATGCGCCAGCGCGTCGTGATCGCGATGGCGCTGTGCTGCGGACCGGACCTGCTGATCGCCGACGAGCCGACCACCGCGCTCGACGTGACGGTGCAGAAGCAGATCCTCGACCTCCTGGCCTCCCTGAGCCAGACGTTGAACATGGCCACGATCCTGATCAGCCACGACCTCGGGGCCGTCGAGGGACGCACCGACCGGGTGCAGGTCATGTACGCCGGTCGGGTCGTGGAGTCGTCGGGGACCGGCACCGTCTTCGCGGAGCCCGGCCACCCGTACGCCGAGGCGCTGCTGGCCTCGATCCCGCGCATGGAGGACAAGCCGCACACGCTGCTGCGCGCCATCGACGGCACGCCCCCGGACATGATCTCGCCGCCGCCCGGCTGCCGGTTCGCTCCGCGCTGCCAGTACGCCCAGGACCGCTGCGTCCAGGAGTCGCCGCCGCTGCTGGACCACGTCGGCTCCGCGAACCCGCACCTGATCGCCTGTCACTACCCCCTGATCGTCCCTGCGCCAGGCTCGGCTGCTGCCGCTGCGCGCACGCTGCTCGAGGAGACCCGCTGATGGCCGGCAGTGGAACCGCGCACATGCGCACCGACGCCAGCCCCGTCCTGACCGTCGACGACCTCGTCGTGGAGTTCCCGGTCGGGCGCGGCATGAAGGTGCACGCGGTGTCCGGCATGAACCTGGACCTGCTCCCGGGGGAGACCCTGGGCATCCTCGGTGAGTCCGGGTGCGGCAAGTCGACCGCCGGTCGGGCCCTGATGCAGCTCCCCGCGCCCACCTCGGGCCGGGTGCTCCTGGGCGAGCGCGAGCTGACGGGCCTGCCCGGGCGGGCGCTGCGTCGGGCCCGCGCGAAGATGCAGATGATCATGCAGGACCCGACCTCGTCGCTGAACCCGCGGCGCAAGGTCAAGGACCTGGTCGCCGAGGGCCTGTCCATCTGGGGCTTCGGGGGGAGCGAGGCGGACAAGGAGAAGCTGGTCCGCGAGACGCTCACCGCGGTGGGCCTGGACCCGGACGTGGTCTGGGACCGTCGCGCCCACGAGCTGTCCGGTGGTCAGTGCCAACGGGTGTGCATCGCGCGGGCCCTGATGATGAACCCGACGGTGCTGATCTGCGACGAGCCGGTCTCCTCCCTCGACGTCTCGGTGCAGGCGCAGATCCTCAACCTGCTGGAGCGCACCAAGGAGCAGTACTCCCTGAGCATGATCTTCATCGCCCACGACGTGTCGGTGGTCAAGAACATCAGCGACCGGGTGATGGTGCTCTACCTGGGCAAGACCTGCGAGGTCATCGCCTCCGAGGACATCAACGACCACGCCGCCCACCCCTACACGCGGATGCTGCTCTCCTCGATCCCGGGGGCGAACGACCGCGACGGGGACCTCACTCCCACCTCGACCGAGCTGCCCTCGCCGATCAACCCGCCGTCGGGCTGCCGCTTCCGCACCCGGTGCCCGCTGGCCACCGACCAGTGCGCGACCCAGGAGCCCGAGCTGCGCGAGGTCCGGCCCGGCCAGTTCGTCGCCTGCCACCACCCCGTCCTGTGACCACCGTGCCAGGACAGGACGCCACGGCGCTCGCAGCAGCGATCCGCGACGGGGAGCTGAGCGCCCGGGAAGCCGTCGAGGCGAGCATCGCGCGCATCGAGCGGCTCGATCCCGGCCTCAACGCCGTCATCGGCACCCGGTTCGAGGCCGCCCTCGAGGACGTCGAGCGGGGGCTCCCGCCGGGACCCCTGACCGGGGTCCCCACGCTCGTCAAGCCGCTCGCCGCCGACGTCGCAGGGCTGCCCAGCGCGGGCGGCTCACGGCTCTTCGCCGACGTCGTCGCCCAGCAGGACAGCGAGCTCGTCCGGCGCTACCGAGCGGCCGGGATGGTCGTGCTCGGCACCACCAACACCCCCGAGCTGGGCAAGAACGGCACCAGCACCGAGCCGCTCCTGCACGGCCCGACCCGCAACCCGTGGGACACCTCGCGGTCGACGGGTGGCTCCAGCGGCGGCTCGGCGGCCGCGGTGAGCGCCGGTCTGGTCCCGGTGGCGCACGGCAACGACGGTGGCGGCTCGATCCGGATCCCGGCCGCGATGTGCGGTCTCCTCGGCCTCAAGCCGAGCCGCGGCCGGGTGCCCGGAGCGCCGTACGACTCCTCGCTCGCGGGCCCCGTCAGCGTGCACCACGTGCTGAGCACCTCCGTGCGCGACTCGGCGCTGCTGCTCGACCTGACCTCGACGACACCGCCGGGGGCGCTCTTCGCGGCCCCGTCCGAACCGGCCGGGTTCCTCGCTCGGATGCAGGCCGGACCGGGTCGGCTGCGCATCGGTGTCGCCACCACGGTCCCTGACGGCCCCGACACCGACCCCGAGTGCGCGGCAGCGGTGCGCCGCGCCGCCGACCTGCTCGACGACCTGGGCCACGAGGTCGTGGAGACCGAGCTGCGCTACCGCCTCGGCGAGGTGCTCACCTGCTCGGGGCGGGTGATGGGGGCCGGTCTCGTCGCCCTCGTCGACGACCGTCTCCAGGAGCTGGGGCGGGAGCTGCGCGAGGACGACATCGAGCCGTTCACCCGGGCCATGTACGAGCGCTACTCCACCCTCTCCGCCGCCGACCTGGTGCGCGCCCTGCAGGGCTTCGAGCGGATCGCGCGCGAGATGGGCACGACGTACGCCGACCTCGACGTCGTGCTCACCCCGACCCTGGCCCGACCGACCCCGGAGCTGGGCGTGGCCGACCCCCGGCGTCCGGACACGATGTACGAGCACGGCCGGCTGATCTCGGCCTACACCTCGATCTGCAACGTGACCGGAGCCCCGGCCGTCTCGGTGCCCTTCGGCACCGACGAGCGCGGGATGCCGATCGGCGTGCAGGTGATCGCCGACCTCGGCGGCGAGGGCCTGCTGCTGGCCCTGGCGGCCCAGCTCGAGCAGGCGGCCCCCTGGCCGACCCACGCCCCCTTCGCCGACCCGGCGCAGATGTCGCGCTGACCCGGCGCGAATGTCGCGCTGACTCGCGCTGGGGTTGGACGCCGGGGCTCACGCACGTCTTCTCGACTGATCGCTACGATCGGCGGCACCGAGCCGAGGAGGGACGATGCGACGACTCACGACCACTTTCCTGAGCGCGGCCGCCGTCGCTGCACTCGCGGCGGCCTGCGGCAACGGGGCCGAGCCGACCAGTGCCGATCCGAGCAGCGCCGAGCCCAGCAGCACCGAGCCGAGCAGCACCGAGCCGAGCAGCACCGAGCCGAGCAGCAGCAGCCCGACCACCTCGTCGGAGCCCACCGGCACCCCGGCCTTCCCGCAGGGCACGGCCGACCAGACGGCCGAGAACTCGGGGGAGTGGGACCTCGTGCTGGTGGACGTGCGCGTAGGTGAGCACGAGGGCTACGACCGCGTCGTGCTCGAGTTCTCGGGTTCGGGCACCCCGGGCTGGGCGGTGGGCTACGTGGACGAGGCCGTCCTCGACGGGAGCGGCGAGGGCGTCACGCTCGACGGCAGTGCGGTGCTGGACATCTACGCCTCGGGCACGACGTACCCGGCGGATGACGGAGAGTCCTACGACGGCCCCCGGCAGTTCGCACCGGGGGACGGGGGCGAGGTCGAGGACGTCCACGTCGGTGGCACGTTCGAGGGCTACACGCAGGTGCTGGTCGGGATCGACGACGATCCGGCCCCGTTCCGGGTCTTCGCGCTCACCGGCCCACCGCGCCTGGTGGTCGACGTCCTCGACGACTGACCCCAGGAGACGCGCGAGTCGGCCCAAATGTCGCACTGAGTCCGCGCGGTTCGCGCCGACTCAGTGCGACATTTGGGCCGACTCGCGCAGTCTTGGTCTTGGTCTTGGTCTTGGTCCCTGGTCTTGGTCCCTAGTCCTTGGTCCTTGGTCCCTGGCCCTGTCTCTCGGCCCCTGGTGCCGGGCAGGGAGTGCCGGTCCCGGGAGCGCCGAAGCCCCGGCCCTCCGTAGGGAGGACCGGGGCGACGGGTGTGTCAGGTGCGGGTCAGGTCAGTCCTGCGAGATCCAGGCCTCGTCGAAGAGGACCGCGGCCTCGGAGGTGGGCTGGATGCCGTGGACGTTGTCGCCCCAGGCCTCGAAGAAGGCGCCGCCGGAGAGGTTGATGTAGGGCACCTCGTCCTTCCACAGCTCCTCGATCTCGGCCATCGTGTCGAGACCCTCCTCGGGACCGACCGCGGTCTTCAGCTCGGCGAGCAGCGCGTCCATGTCGGGGTTGGCGTAGCGACCCGGGTTGGAGCCCGAGGTGCTGTTCAGGGCCACGTAGAGGCGCGAGTACGGGTCGGAGTCGGAGATCGAGGTGCCACCGAGGGCGATGTCGAAGTCGCCGTCGACGTAGATCTTCTTGACCTGGTCGGCGACCGTGTTGACGAGGTCGAGGGTGACCTCGAACCCGGCGGCCTCGAGCATCGCCTTGATCGCGACCGCGCCGGCCTTGGCGGAGGCGTCCGACTGGCCGAGGTAGCGCACCTTGCCGTCGAAGCCGTCGGCCTTGGCCTCCTCGAGCAGTGCCGCGGCGGCCTCGACGTCGGCCTCGACGGGCTCGACGTCGGTGCTCCAGGTGGAGAAGTCAGCCATCAGGCTGCGGTCGGCCAGGTCGGAGGCGTCGGTGGTCCGCTGCAGGTAGGTGCCGGCGTCGATGGCCAGGTTGATCGCCTGGCGCACGCGCACGTCGCTGGTCGGCGTGCCCTCACGGGCGTTGAGGTTGAGGGTGCGCGCACCGCTGACGGCGTTCATCGCGCCGGCCCAGCCCTCCTCGACCGCGTCGACCACGATGTCGTCCTGGCGCAGGTAGGCCACGTCGACCTCGCCGGCCTCCAGCGACTGGTACTTGGCCGTGTCGGTCGGGATCAGCAGGAACTCGATGGCGTCCAGCGGGGGGCGACCGTCGAAGTAGTCCTCGTTGGCGACCACGGTGGTCTTCTCGCCGGGCGCCTGGTCGTCGAGCACGAACGGGCCCGCGCCGATGGGCTGGAACTTCTCGGGGTTCTTGTACGCGGCCGGCGCCATGATCAGGCCGGGGCCGCCGGCGAGCATCTGCGGGAACGTCGCCCAGGGAGAGGTGAAGGTGAAGGTGACCGTGCGCTCGTCGGTGGCCTCCATCGAGTCCAGGTTCGACTGGATGGTGCTGCCGCCGAAGCCGTAGCCGGCGAAGTAGTAGTTGAGGCTGCCCAGGACCGCCTTGGCGTCGAGGGGCGTGCCGTCGGTGAAGTCCACGCCCTCGCGCAGGGTGAGGGTCCAGGTGGTGCCGTCGTCGTCGGTCTCGAGCGACTCGGCCAGCTGCGGCTCCCAGGTCTCCGACTCCATGTCCCAGCGCATGAGGGTGTCGTAGACCGACGCCATCACGTTCAGGCCGGTCTGGCCGGTGGCGTAGGTCTGGATCGGGTTGAGGGTCGCGGCCTCGGAGTACTCCACGACCTTCAGCGTGCCGCCCTCCACGGGGTCACCGGCCTCCTCGACGTTGACGAGCCCGTCGACGTAGATCTCCTTGGCGGACTCTGCTGTCGAGGACGACCCCTCGTCGGTGCTGTCGCTGCTGGCGCAGCCGGTGACAACGAGCGCGCTGGAGCACAGCACCGCTGCCACTCGAGCCCGCATCGAGATGCGTGTGTTCACTGTTCCTCCAAGAGTGGGTGCACGGGACAGGCCGGTGCCTGCAGGCCGAACGAGCAACCTGTGCGAGCCGTCACAGTAGGTACGCCCGCAGCGGCGTGGCCCGGCTCACTCCCACTCAGTGGGCGGTGGCCGTGGCGCCGGTCTGGTCCGGCGCCACGAGTCAGCGGGTGTGGGCGATGTAGACGTCGCAGGGGGCCTGGTGGGCCACGGCGGTGGCGATGCTGCCCAGCAGTCGACCGGGACCCTGCACTCGCCGGTTCCCGACCACGATGAGGTCCGCCCCGGTCTCGGTCGCGGCCTCGACCAGCGCGTCTGCCGGCTTGCCCTCCACGGCTGTGCCGACGATGTCCGAGGCGATCGAGGAGAGCTGGGCGGCGACCCGCTCGGCGGTGCCGGCAGCGACGCCGGAGGCGGTGAGGTGCCAGTGGTCGCTGCCGTCGCCGACCTCGGTGACGCTCTCCTTGGCGTAGGCGCACACCACGTGCAGCCGGGCGCCGGTGCTGCGGGCCAGCTCGGCTGCGGTCACGGCGGCCCGTCCGGCGGTCTCGCTGTCGTCGACGCCCACGATGATCGTTCGCATTGTCTTCTCCTCCGGCCCCGGGCGCGCACGGCCCGGACGGTCCGGGTCCACGATCCCGCGTTCGGGGCGTCCGCGCAGCCCCGGTCTGCTCAGCGGGACCCCGGCGAGGCCCGCCCGGGGGTGTCGCTGAGTGGGATGCCTGCGTGCCGGGCGCCGGGCTTGCCGGACACTGGGGGCGTCCTGTCCCCTGTCCGGGAGCCCCGATGACCCCCAACCAGTACGACGTGCCGCACGGTGACGTGCAGCGACCCCGCTCCGACGTCGACGCCGCGACGGTGACCGAAGCCGGCGAGCGGCTCGTCCTCGCCCTCACGAGCGTGACGCCCTGCGCCCCGGTGCGCGACCTGATCGGGTCGACGGACGTGGCGGCGGCGTACCTGGTGCAGGAGCACCTCAACGCCACGCGGACCGCCGCGGGTGCGCGCGTGGTCGGTCGCAAGATCGGCGCGACCTCCGAGGCGGTGCAGACCCAGCTCGGGGTCGACCAGCCGGACTTCGGCGTGCTCTTCGACGACATGGGCTTCCCCGACGGCGCCGACATCCCGGTCGAGCGGCTCCTGCAGCCCAAGGTCGAGGCCGAGGTGGCGTTCGTGCTGTCCGAGGACCTCGCCGAGGGCCCGCTGGACCTGGCCCAGGTGCGCGGCGCGATCGCCTACGCGGTCGCCGCGATCGAGATCGTCGACAGCCGCATCCAGGACTGGGACATCTCGTTCGCCGACACCGTCGCCGACAACGCCTCGTCGGGCCTCTACGTGCTCGGCACCCAGCAGCGCACCCTGGCGGAGGTGGAGCCGGTCGAGGTGACCATGTCGATGAGCATCGACGGCGAGGAGGTCTCCACCGGCACCGGCGCCGCCTGCCTCGGCGACCCGCTCAAGGCCGTGGCCTGGCTCGCCCACCAGGCCCGCACGTTCGGCGAACCGCTGCGTGCCGGCCAGGTCGTGCTCTCCGGCGCCCTGGGCCCGATGCGTGCGGTGACCCCCGGCGCCACCGTCGTCGCCGAGATCAGCGGCCTCGGCTCCGTGACCGCGCACTTCCCGACCACCGACCGCCAGCAGGCCCACCAGCAGGCCCACCAGCAGGCCCACCAGCAGGCCCACCAGCAAGCGCAGCAGAAGGACCAGTCATGACCGAGAAGAAGACCAAGGTCGCCATCATCGGGTCGGGCAACATCGGCACCGACCTGATGATCAAGGTGATGCGGCACTCCCAGCACCTCGAGATGGGCGCGATGGTCGGCATCGACCCCGCCTCCGACGGCCTGGCCCGGGCGGCGCGCTTCGGCGTGCCGATCACCGCCGAGGGCGTCGAGGGCCTGGTGGCCATGGAGGGCTTCGACGACATCGACATCGTGTTCGACGCCACCTCCGCCAAGGCCCACGTCGCCAACGACGCGCGGCTGCGCCCGCTCGGCAAGCGCCTCATCGACCTGACCCCGGCCGCGATCGGGCCCTTCACCGTGCCTGCGGTCAACCTCGACGCCCACGTCGACGAGACCAACGTGAACATGGTGACCTGCGGCGGACAGGCCACGATCCCGATCGTGGCCGCGGTCTCGCGCGTGGTGCCCGTGGAGTACGCCGAGATCGTCGCGTCCATCGCCTCGAAGTCGGCCGGCCCCGGCACCCGCGCCAACATCGACGAGTTCACCGAGACCACGTCCCACGCGATCGAGGTGGTCGGCGGCGCCAAGCGCGGCAAGGCGGTGATCGTGCTGAACCCGGCCGAACCGCCGCTCATCATGCGCGACACCGTCTACTGCCTCGTGGTGGCTCCGGACGCCTCGATGCACGACGAGATCCGCGCCTCGGTGGAGAAGATGGTCGGCGACGTCGCGGCCTACGTGCCCGGCTACCGGCTCAAGCAGCAGGTGCAGATCACCGAGATCCCCGCCGACCAGCCGGTCGAGACGCTGCTCGCCGAGGGCGAGACCACCCGGCCCACCCACCAGGTCTCGGTCTTCCTCGAGGTCGAGGGCGCCGCGCACTACCTCCCGGCCTACGCCGGCAACCTCGACATCATGACCTCGGCCGGCCTGCAGGTCGCCGAGCGGATGGCTGCTGCCAAGGAGAACGCCCGATGAGCACCCCCACCCAGCCCGCGGTCGAGACCGCCGGCGGCCCCGAGATCTTCATCCAGGACGTCACGCTGCGAGACGGCATGCACGCCGTGCGCCACCGCATCGACCCCGCCGACGTACGTCGCATCGTCACCGCCCTCGACGCCGCCGGTGTCGACGCCATCGAGGTGGCCCACGGCGACGGCCTGGCCGGCGGCACCGTCAACTACGGCCCCGGCTCGCACACCGACTGGCAGTGGATCGAGGCGGCGGCCGAGTCGATCCGGAACGCCCGGCTCACCACCCTGCTGCTGCCCGGCGTGGGCACCATCAAGGAGCTCGAGCTGGCCTACAGCCTCGGCGTGCGCTCGGTGCGGGTGGCCACGCACTGCACCGAGGCCGACGTCGCCGCCCAGCACATCGCCAAGGCCCGCGAGATCGGCATGGACGTCTCCGGCTTCCTGATGATGAGCCACCTGGCCCCCGCCGACGAGCTCGCGCGCCAGGCCAAGCTGATGGAGTCCTACGGCGCCCACTGCGTCTACGTCACCGACTCCGGGGGCCGCCTGACGCTGCGCGGTGTCGAGGACCGGGTCCGGGCCTACCGTGACGCGCTCGACCCGGGCACCGAGATCGGCATCCACGCCCACGAGAACCTCTCGCTCTCGGTGGCCAACTCGGTCGTCGCCGTCGAGAACGGCGTCTACCGCGTCGACGCCTCGCTGGCCGGTCACGGTGCGGGCGCCGGCAACTGCCCGATCGAGGCCTTCGTCGCGGTCGCCGACATCTACGGCTTCGGCCACCGCTGCGACGTGTTCGCGCTGCAGGACGCCGCCGACGACATCGTGCGACCGCTGCAGGACCGCCCGGTGCGGGTGGACCGCGAGACGCTGACCCTCGGGTACGCCGGGGTCTACTCCAGCTTCCTGCGCCACGCCGAGGCCGCAGCCGCCCGCTACGACCTCGACGTGCGCTCGATCCTGATGGAGTGCGGCGCCCGCCAGCTCGTCGGCGGCCAGGAGGACATGATCGTCGACATCGCGCTCAACCTCGTCGCCCAGCGCGAGACCGTGCCGGCCGGGGCCTAGTCGGCCCGGCCGGCCCGGCCGGGCCGGTCCTGGTCGGGCCGGGGGACCTCGCGGCGCACCACCTTGCCGGTGGCGTTGCGCGGCAGCGGCTGGTCGGTGAGGCGCCAGCGCACCGGGACCTTGAAGTAGGCCAGCTGCTCACCGACGTGGTCGGCCAGCTCCTCGGTCGTCACCTGGGCGCCCTCGGCGAGCACGACGACCGCGCCGGGGACCTGGCCCAGCGCCTCGTCGTCGAGGCCGAGCACCACGACGTCGGACACCGCCGGGTGCTCGGCGAGCACGGCCTCGATCTCACCGGGGTTGATGTTCTCCCCGCCGCGGATGATCAGGTCGGCGCGGCGGCTGCTGAGCCGCACGCGGCCCTGCTCCATCACGCCGATGTCGCCGGTGTGCAGCCAGCGGTCCTCGCGCAGCGCCGCGGCCGTGGCCTCGGGGTGGCCCCAGTACTCCTTCATCACGAACATGCTGCGCACGCACACCTCGCCCTCGACGCCTTCGGGGAGGGCGCGGCCCTGGGGGTCGCGGATCTCCACCTGCACACCGAGGACCGGTCGACCCAGGCTGCCCGGTGCCTCGGCCAGGTCCATCGGCGACGCGACGGCGACCGCGGTGCACGTCTCCGTCAGCCCGTAGGAGTCCACGAGCATCGAGGCGAACGGCAGGCCGTCGCGCAGCCGCTGCTTGAAGGCGGGGGAGGAGGGGGCCGAGGCGAGCGCGAACGCGCGCAGCGACGAGGTGTCGTACGCCGACAGGTCGGGGTGCTCCAGCATCCGGTGCGCCATGGTCGGCACGGCACCCCAGTTGGTGACGCGCTCGGACTCCACCAGGCGCAGCACCCGGTCGACGTCGAAGGCTCCGAGGTGCAGCGCGACCTTCGACCCGGTCGCCAGGCGCGGGACCGCCAGGTTGTGCAGCGAGCCCACGTGGAACAGCGGCATCGTGAGCAGGTAGGTCTTGTCGCGGGGGTCGGTGGGGTCGCCGAAGATGGCGGCCACGGCGTCGTTGAAGCGGTGGTACTCCACGACAGCGAGCACGTTGCGGTGCGTGTGCACCACGCCCTTGGGGTGCCCGGAGGTGCCGGACGTGAAGAGGATGACCGCGGGGTCGTCCTCCTCGACGTCGCTGCTGGGCAGCGGCGCCCCGTCGTGACGGGCCAGGAGTGCGGGCAGGGCCTCCTCCATGGCGAGCACCGGGGTGCCGGGGCCGACCAGGGCGGCCCGCTTCGCGTCGGCCACGACCAGCACCGGCGTGGTCTGCTCCACCGCGGCGGTGGTCTCGGCTGCGGACCACCAGGCGTTGAAGCCGACCGCGATGGCGCCGAGGGAGGTGACGGCCCAGAAGGTCTCGATCCACTCCGGTCGGTTGGCGGCGTGGATCGCCACCCGGTCGCCGGGCGCGACGCCGTGCTCCTCCTGCAGCCCGGCGGCCAGCGCCGAGACCCGTCGCGCGTGCTCGGCGAAGGTGACGCGGTGCTCGGCCGTGGCGAGGTAGACGCGGTCCCCGTGCTCGACCGACTCCGCCAGCAGCTCGTGCAGGGCGCGCCGCCGGCGGACGAAGACCGGCACGACGCTGCCCAGCACCTCCTCGGGCACCAGCTCGAAGGGTCCGCCGGGGGCGAGCAGGGCGTCCAGGGGCGAAGGGGCGTCGGAGGCCGGCGCGGAGGTCGTCATGCGCGTGAGACAAGCACGTCCGGGCCCGCGTGGCGAGGAAACCGTCCGGCCTGCGGGACTTCCGGTGAGCAGGGCGGCGGGTTGACGTGCGCGCCGGTGACCGCGAGCCTCCACGCATGCACCTCCTGGACGACCCGGTCTGGGTCGTGGCCCTGGTCTCGGCCGGCATCTTCGTCGTGGCCGGGGCGGCCCAGGCCGTCTCCGGGTTCGGGCTGGCCCTGGCCGCGGTGCCTCTGCTGACGTGGGTGGTCGGGCCGGAGCAGGCCGTCGCCGTGGCCGTGGTGGTCGGGGTCGTCGTCACCGCCCGCGGCTGGGCACAGCACCGCTCCGAGGTGGACCCGGCGCGGGTGCGCCGTCTCACCGGGTGGGCGGTCCTCGGGCTGCCGCTCGGGCTGGTGGCGGTCACGCTGATGAGCACCCGTGCCCTCGCGGTGCTGATCGCGGTCACCGTCCTGCTCCTGGTGGTCGCCCTGGCCTCCGGGGTGCGGCTGCCCGCCGGGCGTCCGGCCGAACGGGTCGCCGGCGCGGTCAGCGGCGCCCTGCTGACCTCGACGGCCATGAACGGTCCGCCCCTGGTGCTGGTCCTGGACGGGGCCGGACTGGAGAAGCGCTCGTTCCGGGCCACCCTCCAGGCGGTCTTCTGCCTGCACGACGTGATGGCGATGGCGGCGTTCGCGGTGCTCGGTCTGCTGACCACCACGGTGCTGGTCGCCTCCGGTGGTGGCGTGGTCGGGGTGCTGGTGGGGTGGTGGCTGGGCGACCTGGTCTTCGAGCAGCTCTCGCCCACGACGTTCCGCCGGCTCGTGCTCGGCGGCCTCGTGGTCGCGAGCCTCGCCGCGCTGGCCGGCGCGCTGGCCTGACGGGCCCAGACGGGCCGCCGCGTGGCGATGCACCGGCGAGCCGGCGCGCGCGCTACGCTGGAGCAGTACCCGGGTGCGCTCGGGTCCGACCAGTACCGATCCCGTCGCTGCGGGCCCGCGGACCCTTGGTCCGTCGTCTGGCTCGCCGACGCCGCCGGGACGTGCTGGAGCGTCGTGTCGTGACCGGCCTGCTGGCTCCGTGACACGTCGTACGCCCGGGTGCACGGGGTTGCGGACGGTGGTGAGGAGCCCCGCCGCGCGAGTGCATCGGTGTCACTCCAGAGGGGAAGCTTGTGGCTCAACGAGGCCAGCGTCGGTCCGGCGGCACCCGTACGGCGCCGCGCGCCCAGCGACGTGCTCGTGACCTCGACAACGAGGGCATGATCCCGGTCCTGGCCAAGGCGGTGCGCGAGGTCGAGGGCGCGGTCCAGCGCGGCGCCGTCCGGCCCTCGGTGCGCACGAAGTTCCAGGTCGTGGCCCACCTCGTGCGCGAGGAGCGGGCCCGGATCAAGGCCGACACGGAGACCTCGGAGGGGCAGAAGGCCGCCCAGCTCAAGCGGCTCGACGGGGTCGCGACGATCCTGGCCAAGACCTCGACGCGCGACACCAGCCTGCTCGGGCTGCTCGTCGAGGACGCGGACTTCTCGCACTCCGCACGCGAGCTCAAGGCCGAGATGCAGCGCGCCGCCGGCTTCGAGGTCACGGTCGAGGAGCCCACCCCGACCAGCGACGTCACCAGCGACGTCTCCCTCGAGCGCCGGGTGGTGCCGCCCTCGGTGGTGTCGCGCCAGCTGGCCAACCCCTTCCTCGTGCCCGACTTCGAGGTGGCCGACGTACGGCGCCCGCGCACCGGCCGGCTCGCCGGCTGGGAGCTGCTGGGCCCCCTCTTCCGCTCCTTCGAGTACGCCGGCGGCGGGGCGCCCGCCTGCATGCCGCTGCCCGACCCCTCGGCCGTGCGCGCCCCGGAGGGCATGACCCTGATGGCCCACCAGGCGCAGCTGGTCGCCGCGGTCGCGGCGGGGCACCGCAGCTTCCTGCTCGCCGACGAGCCCGGTCTCGGCAAGACGGCGCAGGCGCTGCTCGCCGCTCAGGCCGCCGACGCCTACCCGCTGCTGTGCGTGGTGCCCAACGTGGTCAAGACCAACTGGGCCCGGGAGGCCGGGCTCTGGACCCCGCACCGTCCGGTCACCGTCATCCACGGCGACGGCAGCGACATCGACGGCTTCGCCGACATCGTGGTCGTCAACTACGAGGTGCTGGACCGCCACGTGGGCTGGCTCGGCGACCTCGGCTTCAAGGGCATGGTCGTCGACGAGGCGCACTTCATCAAGAACAAGTCCTCCCAGCGCAGCCAGCACGTCCTGCAGCTCTCCGAGCGGATCCGCTCGCGCACCGCGAACCCGCTGCTGATGGCGTTGACCGGCACCCCGCTCATCAACGACCTCGAGGACTTCCGCGCCATCTGGCAGTTCCTGGGCTGGATCGACGACCGCAAGCCGCTGGGTCGGCTGATGGACGCCCTGGAGGAGACCGGGCTGACCCCGGCCGAGCCGGCCTTCTACGGCGCCGCACGGGCCAAGGTCATCGACATGGGCATCGTGCGCCGCCGCAAGGTCGACGTGGCCGCCGACATCCCCGCGCGCCGGGTCGCCGACCTGCCGGTCGAGCTGGACGACGCCCTGGGCCGCTCCATCCGCGACGCCGAGCGCGAGCTGGCCCGTCGCCTGGTCGCCCGCTACCACTCCGCGCTCGAGACCCGCACCTCCGGCTCGGTCGTCGACGGCATCGACCACGAGCTGGTGCGTCGGGTGGCGACGTGGGAGCGCGAGGACACCGCGAGCGCGAAGAACGGTGAGAACGTCTTCTCGATGATGCGCCGCATCGGCCAGGCCAAGGCGGGCCTGGCCGCCGACTACGCGGCCCAGCTGGCGCGCAGCGTCGGCAAGGTCGTGTTCTTCGCCAAGCACATCGACGTCATGGACGTGGCCGAGGCGACCTTCGCCAAGCGCGACCTGCGCTACGTCTCCATCCGCGGCGACCAGACGCCGAAGGTGCGCGAGGCGGCGATCAAGGCCTTCCAGGAGGACCCGGAGGTCGCTGTCGTCGTCTGCTCGCTCTCGGCAGCCGGGGTCGGGTTGAACCTGCAGGTCGCCTCGAACCTGGTGCTGGCCGAGCTGTCGTGGACCGACGCCGAGCAGACCCAGGCCATCGACCGCATCCACCGCATCGGCCAGGAGCTGCCGGTCACCGCGTGGCGGGTGATCGCGGCCCAGACCCTCGACACCAAGATCGCGGAGCTCATCGACTCCAAGGCCGGGCTGGCCGCGGTGGCGCTGGACGGCTCGGACGAAGGGGTCGGCTCGTCGGCCGACGTGCAGCTCGAGGCCCTGGTGGCGCTGCTCACCGAGGCGCTGGAGGCCGAGCAGGACCGCTGACCCCGCGCCGCACCGCCCAGGCGCGCACGGCCCGGTCGACGAGCAGCACGACCGCGGCGCCGGCGACGGCGTCGAGCACCCAGTGGTTGCCGGTGAGCACCACGACCACCGTGGTCAGGACGGGATAGGCCCACACCGCCCTCCGCCAGGACGGCGGCACCACCCGTGAGAGCGCCAGGGCCACCCAGACCGCCCACCCGACGTGCATCGACGGCATCGCGGCGAGCTGGTTGGTCATCGACCCGAGCCCGCGCGGCGCCGACGCGCTGCCGCCCCACCAGCCCCACGGCGCGGTCTGGGCGAGCACGTCGACGTAGCCCGGCATCAGGCGCGGGGGAGCGACCGGCACCGCCAGGTAGCACGCGAGCGCGGTGAGGGTGGCGGCGACCAGCACCGTGCGCGTCGTGCGGTACGTGTCGGGGCGGCGCAGCCAGATCCCGAGCAGCACCAGGCCGGTGACGGCGTAGTGCGTCACGGAGTACCAGTACGACGCCGCCACGCCGACGCCCACGTGCGCCGCGGTCCAACCGTTCAGCTCGGCCTCCACCGCGATCCCCAGGCCCTGCTGGACCTCGAGGATCCAGCCCGCCACCTCACGCGCGCTGTGCGCGTCGTCGCTGGCCAGCAGGCGAGAGGCGGTGTAGCCCAGGTACAGCACTGCGAGGAGGCCGACCTCGCGCACGGCAGGCAGCGCTCGGGCGAGGGGCGTCCCGGTGCGGGGGGCAGCATCGGCGGCGACGTTGCTCATCTCTCGATGATGCCCGCCGATCCCGGCCGGCGCCGCCCCGTTACGGGGGAGATGCCGCAGCCGGAGCAGTCGATCGGCGACACCCCTTGCCACATCCGTGGTGGTGTGTTCAACTCTTGTAAGAGAACTTCAACAAGATGTTCAACTATGAAGGAGGAGTCATGGCGACGACAGGCGACATCAGCACCCAGGCCGTGGACGGATCCCGCACCGACGAGGTGGTCGACTGGACCGACCTCGGCCGCCGGATGTGGTCGTTCCTGACCGGGCGCGAGGCGGCGATCCACTACGCGTTCGAGGACGTGAGCGTCGAGGTGCCCCGCGACACCGGTCCCCGGGCCCCGCGTGCGACGTGGAAGATCGATGGTCGGCTGACCATCACCACGACCGACAACGGCGACCTGGTGCCCCCGGGCGCCGAGAAGTGAGTCGACGATGAGCACCCAGGTCTCCGCCGACCTGCGCTTCAGCCTGGAGCGGGAGGGCCGGAGCGACCTGCACGGGCACCTGAGCGGCGTCGGCAACCGGCTGACCCTCGACGTCGACGACCCCGGCGCCTTCGCGGGTGCGGGTGACGCACCGGTGATCCGCCAGGTGGCAGCGGAGCTGGCCGCGCGCGACATCGTGCTGCGCGTCGTGCGCGGCGAGACGCACCTGGTCACCCTCGGTGCGGTCCGCGCTCCCTGGTGGCAGCGCCGGTTGACGCGCTCGAGGCGCATCCGGCTCGGCAGCCTGCGAGGTGCCTGGACGTCGGCGCGCTCCCGGGCGGCCGGTCGTGGTCCGGTCCTGCCCGGTCTCGACCTCAGCCCCCCGGCCACGTTGTGGCCGCCCTTCCCGACGATGCACCCGCAGGGACGGCGCCGCGTCACCACCACCCACGACCCCGCCGGCGGCGGCAACCCGCGGCTGGTGCTCGTGCGCGAGCAGGTCTGGGGCGGCGAGCGGCAGCCGGTCTTCTGGCTGGCGGAGCGGCAGAGCATCGGTTCCGACGCCTCCTGCGACATCGTGCTGCCGGGCCTCGAGCCGGTGCACGCCGTGATGACGCACGACGAGCGCGACGAGTACGTCGTGCACCCGGTCGCCGGGCTCAGCCGGGTGCACGGGGCGCCGGTCGTGGAGCCGGTCCTGATGCGCACCGGCAGCCGCCTCGACCTCGGCGGGCACCACCTCGTCTTCACGCGGGAGGAGCACGCCGACCACGGCCGTCCGCACGGTGGTCGGGTCGGGGGCGAGCTCGGTCACCAGGCCCCGCAGCCGCCGCGACCCCAGGCGCCCCGGGCTCCCGTGGCCCAGGTGGCCCTCGAGCAGCTCTGACCGCCTCAGAGCAGGGCGGGGCTGCCGGTGCCGAAGAGCAGCGTGGGTCGCTCGGGCAGGCCGAACTCGGTGCCGACCACCTCGCACCGGCGTTCCCCCAGCGTGCAGGTGACCACGACGGTGCGGCCGGTGGGGCCGGACGCGCTGCCGCGGGCGCTGGCGGCACCGTAGAAGGTGCGGTGGTCGACCCAGCCGCCCAGGTAGAAGAAGCGGTCTCCGGTGTCGACCCGGTGCGCCGTGCCGTCCGCGGCGTCGTACCAGGTGCCGCGTGTCCGCTCCGCGGCCACGAGGGCGTCGCCGCCCGGGGAGAGCCAGCCGTCGAGGTAGGACTGCTCGCCACGTCCGGCGAGGCGCATCCCGCCGCCCTCCTCGGCGTGCAACGACACCGGGGTGCCTCGCTCCCCGACGAGACCGGGCACGCGGGCCGGGCGCACGGTCTCGGGGTCCGCGCCGTCCAGGGGCAGGCGGAACGTCCCGCCCGCGACCGGGTCGACCACGTAGGCGGCCTCGGCGTCGAGACCCAGGAAGACCGGCTCGGCGTCCTCGTACAGATCCTCGAGGTCCAGGTCGTCGAGGTCGTCGGTCGCCGGGCTGCGCAGCACCTGGTCGCCGGTGGCCACGTCGAGGACGACCGGGGTCGCCAGATGGGTGCCGAAGGCGTCCTCCGGACCGTGCGCCCGGTCCATCAGCCCCAGGTGGCGTCCGTCCGGCGAGAGGTGCAACCGGGTGGTGTTGACCCGTGCCACCAGCGTGGCCGGACCGCCGTCGCTGAACCACAGCGAGCCGTCGGCGAGGTAGTGCACGCCCCAGCGGGTGACCACGAACGCCGCCGGCGCCGGGTCGAGCTCGAGGGTGCGCTCGCCCACGTGCAGGGTTCCTCCGACGGACCAGGCCGGGGCCCGCGGGTCGAAGGCCGGCGCGCCCACCGGTAGCGTGAAGGGAGCCGTCGCCCGCTCGCGGGGTGGTGACGCGTCGTCCTCGCACCCCACCAGCACCACGGCGCCCAGCGCTGCCGCGATGAGGAGTCCCAGGGGCTTCGCGAGGCGCGCTCGGCGGGGGTGGGGTGGCACGAGACCCTGTCTACCGGTGCGGGGGTGGCGTGCCGGTCGAGCAGCGGTCACGATTGCGACACGATCGGCCGGGACGTCACCCGCGGTGCGGATGCTCGTTGTCAGGTGGGCGGGCCAAGGGCCCGGGAGGGTCGTTCGAGGGGGGAGAGACGTGGCCAAGAGGCTGACACAGGTGGTGCTGGCGATGGTGCTGGCGGTGCTGCTGGTGCTGGGCACCACCGGCGCGAGCGGGGAGCGCCCGGCCGAGAAGGTCGAGGACAACCTCGAGGGCCAGAAGGTGCGCGTCAACCTGCCGCCGACCAACGACCCCAAGGGTGTCGTCGTCTTCTTCCACGGTCAGGGCGGCAACGTCAACGACAAGATGGAGGGACCCTGGCTCGATGCGCTGCGACGCGACGGCTGGGTGGTCGCCTCCTCCATGTTCCACCGCGAGGCCTGGGGCAACCCCGCCTCCACGCAGGACGCCAACCGGGTCTGGGAGTGGGCCGAGCGCCAGGGCGGCGCCGAGGTGACGATGTACCTCGGCACCTCCATGGGCGGCACCACCTCGCTGAACGCCCTGCTCCACGGGGACCAGGCGCCCCCGTGCTGGTACGGCGTCAAGGCCGCGGTCGACATGTCCACGATGGGCAACGTGCCCGGCGCCGACGGCTTCATCCGCAAGGCCTACGGAGGCGGTCCCTACCCGCGCGAGCGCAACCCGGTCGACACCGCCTACAAGCTCGCCCGCACCGGCACCACGTTCCGCTTCGTGGCCAGCCCCTACGACCCGTACGTGCCCTACGCCCCCAACACCGGCCGGCTCTCGGCCGCGCTGCAGGAGTTCGGCGCCGACGTCTCCGTGCGCACCGTGCAGGGTCCCCACGACGACCCGTCGCACTACAGCGCCTACGACGTCGTGAAGTTCGCCAACGAGTGCGCCGCGGCGCAGGCGAAGGGCGCTAGATCCAGCGGCTGAACCAGATCCGGTCCAGCCACTGCGAGTGCGTGAGGAGCTCGTGGGTGTAGACCGGCCAGAACCACGCGAAGTTCAGCAGCACGAGCACGACGAACGACCCGGCGGCCACGACGCCCAGGGTGCGCCGCGTGCTGGGCTCGCGGGACGGGCCGACCAGTCGTCCGATCAGCAACGTCAGGGCGAGCACCAGGAACGGCAGCATGGCGGAGGCGTAGAAGAGGAAGATCGGGCGGTCGTCGTAGAACAACCACGGCAGCCACGTCGACAGGGCGCCGACCACGGGGACGCCGTAGCGCCAGTCGCGGGCGCCGACCCACAGCGCCGCGGCGGCGAGGAGGGCCAGGCAGCCACCCCACCACAGCACCGGCGTGCCCAGCAGCAGCACCTGGCGCAGGCAGTCGCTGCCCTCGGGCGCCTCGCACCCCCGGGTGCCGGGCTCGATGCCGGTGTCGGCGGCGACGCCGACCGGGCGACCGAGCAGCGGCCAGCCGAGCGGGTCGGACTGGTAGGTGTGGCTCGAGCAGCTCAGGAAGTGGGTGTGGAAGACGTAGACGTCCTGGTGGTAGGCCCACAGGGAGCGCAGCGACTGGACGAGCTCGCCGGGGCCGGCGGCGTCGGCCTGGTCCGCGGTGGGCCAGCGCGCGCCGGTGTCGGGGTCCTCGCTGACGAACGAGTCGTCCTCGCACTTCCCGGCGCCGGTGAACTGGGTGTACTGCGTCGAGGACAGGGACCGCTCGTACTCGGCGGCGTTGACCATCCACCCGGTCCAGGTGGCGACATAGACCACGAACGCGACCAGCACCAGGTGGGCGAACGCCGGGAGGCCGTCGGCCAGCACCGAGCGCAGCACCGGGCGGCGTACGCCGAACGAGCGGCGCGCGCCGGCGCTCCACACCCAGACCAGGATGCCGAAGGCGGCCAGCGGGTAGAGCGCGGTCCACTTGGTGCCCACCGCCAGACCCCAGCAGACGCCGCTGGCCATCAGCCACGGGCGGAACAGCAAGGCGCGCACGGGCCCCCACGAGCGGGGGTGGGTCACCGCGGTGCTCTGCAGGCGCGCCATCCGGGCCCGGTACCAGTCGCGGTCGGCGACCAGGCAGGCCACGGCGCAGAGGATGAAGAAGGCCAGGAAGATGTCGAGCAGCGCCAAGCGGGACAGGACGAAGTGCAGTCCGTCGAGCATCAGCAGCAGGCCCGCGACCAGCCCCAGCCCGGTCGAGCCCGTCAGGCGCCGGCCCAGGCGCGCCATCACCACGACCATGAGGGCGCCGACCACGGCCGAGGAGACCCGCCAGCCGGTCGGGTCCATCCCGACGAGCTTCTCGCCCAGGCCGATCAGCCACTTGCCGACCTCGGGGTGCACGATCATCGACGGGTCGTCCTGCCACAGGCCGCGCACCGTGCCGTCGAGGATCTGCTCGTCGGCACCGTCGACGTAGCCGCGCACGTACCCGTGGTTGACCAGCGACCACGCGTCCTTCGCGTAGTAGGTCTCGTCGAACTGGAACTCGGCCGGGGACCCGAGCTTCCACAGCCTCATGAAGAGCGCGACCAGGCCCAGCCCCACGGCGGCGCTCCAGCCGACGAACGGATCCTCGAGGGCCAGCCGCCCCTGGTCCCGTCCCTGCGCCCGCTCCTGCGCCGTCGGCACGACGCTGCCGTCGGCGGTGCGGGAGAGCGACACCGTCTCGGGTCCCGGTGCGGGCGCGTCGGTGCTCACGCCGGCGAACTCTACGACGGCCCCCGTCGCCTGCTCAGCGCAGGCGGCGTGCGGTGAAGCCCGGAGGGGGATGCGCGATGGCCTCCTGGGCGGCGACGAGCTGGATCTCGCGGGTGCCGGCGGCCACCGTCGCCTCGATCACGGCGAAGACCGACGCGGTGGTGCGGACCAGCGCCTCCTCGGGAGAACCCGTGCTGCGCAGGTGGGCCAGGTAGAGCGCCGCGGTGACGTCGCCGCAGCCGTTGGGGTGGATCGGCAGCAGGGGAGTGGTCACCGCCCAGGCGCCCTCGTCGGAGACGGCGACGACGTCGAGGTGGTCGGGCGGGACGTCGTCGTGCAGCACGCTGGTGACCAGGACGTCACGGGGGCCGCGCGCACGCACCACGTCGACCGCCGCGAGCACTTCGTCGAGCGTCCGGGTGGTGGTGCCGGCCAGGAAGTCGAGCTCGAAGTGGTTCGGGGTGATCACGTCGGCGGCCGGGACCACCGTGTCGCGCATGAACTCGGGGATGCCCGGACGCACGAACATGCCGCGCCCGACATCGCCCATCACGGGGTCGCAGCAGTAGATCGCGTCGGGGTTGAGCGCCTTGACGCGTGCCACGGTGTCGAGGACGACCGCGCCCACGGCCGCGTCCCCCTGGTAGCCGGACAGCACGGCGTCGGCCTCACCGAGCACGCCGCGGTCGTCGATGCCGGCGATCACCTCGGCGATGTCCGCCGGGTCGAGCAGCGGTCCGCGCCACGCGCCGTACCCGGTGTGGTTGGAGAAGTGGACGGTCAGGACCGGCCAGACCTCGTGGCCCAGGCGCTGCAGCGGGAAGACGGCGGCGGAGTTGCCGACGTGACCGTAGGCGACCGAGGACTGGATGGAGAGCACCTTCACCTCCCCATGGTGGCAGGCGGGGTCGGTCCGCCCCAAGCCTGGCGAACACCTTCCCGCCAGAACTAGAACGGGTTACAGTTTCGCCGGGTGTGCGGCACGCCACCCGACTGCTGCTATCACCAGAGGTGGACCCATGGCCAAGCCCGTCCCGGTCAACGAGGCCGAGTACGTCGTCGTCGGAGCCGGAAGCGCCGGGGGTGCGCTGGCCGGTCGTCTCGCGGAGGCCGGCCACAGCGTCGCGCTGGTCGAGGCGGGTGGCAGTGCCAAGAGCATCATGTTCCGCAAGCCGGGCATGATCACGGTCGTCCACGCGGAGCCGAAGCTGAAGGCGAAGTTCGACTGGGGCTACTACCACGCACCGCAGCCGCACCTGAACGACCGCAAGATCCCCGCCACCCGGGGCCGCCTGCTCGGCGGGTCGAGCTCGGTCAACGGGATGATCTTCGTGCGGGGCAACCGGGCGAACTACGACGCCTGGGAGGCCGAGGGGAACAAGGGCTGGGGCTACGAGGACGTGCTTCCCGTCTACCAGAAGATGGAGAACTGGGAGGGCGGCTCCGACGACTACCGCGGCGCGGGGGGCCCGGTCCAGGTCATCGAGAACCACGACGTCCAGGAGGCGTCGCGCCAGTTCGTGACCGCTGGCGCGAGCGCACTCGGCCTCGAGGTCAACCCCGACTACAACGGCGCGTCGCAGGAGGGCATGCACACCATCCAGGAGAACACCTCCAAGGGCGTGCGCTACTCCACGGCCGAGGCCTACCTGCGCAAGGCGCCGCAGAACCTCAGCATCCTGACCGGCGCCACGGTCGCTCGCGTGGTGATCGACCACGGTCGGGCCACCGGCGTGGAGGTCGTCGAGAAGTCCGGGAGGCGCACCATCCGGGCGACCCGTGAGGTCATCGTGTGTGCCGGCGCCTACAGCTCCCCGCAGCTGCTGATGCTGTCGGGGGTCGGACCGGCCGAGCACCTGCGCCAGCACGGCATCGACGTCGTGGCGGACCTCCCGGTCGGCGACAACTTCCACGACCACATGTTCGTGCCGATGACGTTCACCATGGACAACGTCAAGCACAAGGCCGCGCCCAGCTACTTCGCCCGCAACCTGGCGCGCGAGCTCGTGCGTCCGACGTCCACCTTCATGGCGCACTCGGTCTTCGAGGCGGGCGCGTTCCTGCACACCTCCCAGTCCGACAGCGCGGCGCCGGACATGCAGCTGCTCGCGCTGCCGTGGGCCTACCCCGCGCCCAACCAGGACGCCCCGGTCCGGCTCAAGCCCGACCCGCGCCCCTCGCTCACCGTCTTCTCGACCCTGGTGCAGCCGCGCTCGCGCGGCACGGTGCGCCTGGCGAGCGCCGACCCGACGGTCGCCCCGATCCTCGACCCGGGCTTCCTCTCCGACTCCCGCGACCTCGACGTCCTCGTCGAGGGCATGGAGATGATCCGCGAGGCGATGGCCCACCCGACGATCGCAGGCAGCGTGCGTGGCGAGATCGAGCCGGGCCCGGCGTACTCCAAGGAGGCGCTGCGCACGGAGGTGCGCAACCGCGCGACCACGGTCTACCACCCCGTCGGCTCGGTCCGGATGGGCGTCGACGAGCGAGCCGTGGTCGACCCCCAGCTCAAGGTCCGTGGCATCGAGGGGTTGCGTGTCGCTGACGCCTCGATCATGCCGACGGTGATCAGCGGCAACACCAACGCCCCCTCGATCATGATCGGCGAGAAGGCCGCCGACCTGATCCTCAACGGCTGATGCCGACCCCGGAGGTACTTCGATGAGCACCCTGACCCGCCCTGCCACCCTGTCCGACGCGTTCCTCGAGAGCCTCGTGGCACGGGTCCCGTCGACCTCGGGTGGCACCTGGAAGCTCACCGAGGTCTACACCGGTGAGCACCTCGTCGACCTGCCCCAGTCCACGCCCGAGGACATCGAGCGTGCCTTCGAGACCGCGCGGGTGGCCCAGCGCGCCTGGGCGGCGACGCCGCTGCGCCAGCGCCTCGCCGTCTTCAAGCGGGCCCACGACCTCTTCATCGACAACGCCCTGACCACCGCCGACCTGCTCCAGGCCGAGAGCGGCAAGAACAGGCGGATGGCGATCGAAGAGACCTGCGACCCGCCGATGGTGATGAGCCACTACCTCAAGCGGGCGCCGAAGGTCCTGGCCCCGAAGCGTCGCGGCGGCCCGGTGCCCCTGGTCTCGCACTCCACCGAGATCCGGCAGCCCAAGGGCGTCGTCGGGATCATCGCGCCGTGGAACTTCCCGTTCGCGACCGGCATCTCCGACGCGGTCCCCGCGCTGATGGCCGGCAACGGCGTGGTGCTCAAGCCCGACAACAAGACCGCGCTGTCGCCGCTCTTCGGCGTCTCGCTGCTGGAGCAGGCCGGGCTGCCGAAGGGGCTCTTCCAGGTCGTCTGCGGCGAGGGACCCGACGTCGGGCCCACCCTCATCGACAACGCGTCGTACATCATGTTCACCGGCAGCACCGCGACCGGTCGCACCATCGGCGAGCGCGCCGGGCGCAACCTCATCGGCGCCTGTCTCGAGCTCGGTGGCAAGAACCCGCAGATCGTGCTCGACGACGTCGACGTCGACGAGTGGGTGGCCAGCACGCTGTTCGGCGTCTTCGGCAACACCGGACAGATCTGCATGCACATCGAGCGGATCTACCTGCCCGAGAGCCGGTACGACGAGCTCAGGTCGGCGTTCGTGCGGGCGACGGAGGCGCTGCGGATCGGCGCCGCCTACGACTTCGAGCCCGAGGTCGGCTCCCTGGTCTCGGTGGACCAGATGCACCGGGTGCTCTCGCACGTGGAGGACGCGGTCGCGAAGGGCGCCACGGTGCTCACCGGCGGCAGGCCGCGCCCCGACCTGGGGCCGGCCTTCTTCGAGCCGACCGTGCTCGAGGGCGTCACCACCGATATGGACTGCGGGGTCACCGAGACCTTCGGCCCCGTCGTCGCGCTGCACCCCTACCGCACCGTCGACGAGGCGGTCGCGCTGGCCAACGACACGGACTACGGCCTCAACGCCTCGGTCTGGGGTGCCGACCTGGACCGGGCGCAGGCGGTGGCTGCGCGGATCGAGGCCGGCAACGTCAACGTCAACGACGCGCTCGCCACGGCCTACGCATCGAAAGGCACCCCGTCCGGCGGGGTGAAGCAGTCCGGCGTCGGCGCCCGCCACGGCGACCAGGGCCTGTTGAAGTACACCGACGTGCAGAACCTCGCGGTGCTCAAGAAGCAGGTCCTCGGCGCCCGGCCGGGCCAGGACTACAACGCCTACGTGAAGCAGATGCTCACCGGGCTGAAGATGATGCGCCGCACCGGCATCCGCTGACCCAGGACTCGCGCTGTTGCCTGGTGCCTGTCAGCTGACCTGGAGGGAGCGCTTCGACAGTCCCATCCAGAACCCGTCGATGACCTGTCTGGCGGGGGTCGCGGCGTCGGCGGCGGCGCCGAGGGTGACGAACAGCGGTGAGTAGTGCTCGACGGTGGGGTGGGCGTAAGGCATGCCCGGGGCCCGGTCGCGGTAGGCGGCGAGCTCGTCGAGGTCGCCGCGGGCCAGCGCTTCGCCGGCCCAGGCGTCGAACTCGCGCGACCAGCCCGGGGGGTCGGCATCGATGCGGAGCTCGCGCAGGTAGGGCAGGCCGTGGGTGAGGAAGCCCGAGCCGATGATGAGCACGCCCTCGTCTCGCAGTGGGCGCAGCCTCTCGCCCAGGCGCAGGAGTGTCGCGGGGTCGTGGTTGGGCATCGACATCTGCAGCACGGGGATGTCGGCCCCGGGGTACATCAGCTTCAGCGGCACCCAGGCGCCGTGGTCGAGCCCCCGCGAACGGTGTTGGTGGACCGGCTCACCGGCCGGCATCATGGCCGTGATCCGGGTGGCGAGCGCCGTGGCGTCGGGCGTCTCGTAGGTCATCCGGTAGTACTTCGGGTCGAAGCCGCCGAAGTCGTAGACCAGGGGCGCGCTCGAGGCGCTGAGCGAGACCGGCGCCGACTCCCAGTGCGCGGAGACGATGAGGATCGCCGTCGGCCGCGGCAGGTCCTGGGCCCAGGAGGCCAGCTGCGCGGACCACAGTCGGTCGTCGAGCAGAGGCGGGGCGCCGTGGCCGAGGTACAGGGCCGGCATGGCGGGGGCGGAGGTCATGCCCACCATGGTAGTTGAGGATTGAACTTCAGTCGCTGGGGAGGCTCCAGTCCACGGGGGCGCCGCCCTGGTCGACCAGGAGGTCGTTGACCCGGGAGAAGGGCCGGGAGCCGAAGAAGCCCCGCCGCGCCGACAGGGGGGACGGGTGGGCCGACTCGACGGCGGGGACCGGGCCGAGGAGCGGTCTCAGCGACTGAGCGTCCCGGCCCCACAGGATCGCGGCGAGCGGGCCGCCCCGCTCCACCAGGGCGTGGATGGCGCACTCGGTGATCGGCTCCCAGCCCCGTCCCCGGTGGGACGCCGCGGCGCCGGGCCGCACGGTCAGGACCCTGTTGAGGAGCATCACGCCCGCGCCGGTCCAGGCGCTCAGGTCGCCGTGCGCCGGGACCTCGATCCCGAGGTCGTCGCCGAGCTCGCGGTAGATGTTCACCAGGCTGCGCGGCAGCGGGCGCACGTGCGGGTCGACGGCGAAGCTCAGCCCGATCGGGTGGCCGGCGGTGGGGTAGGGGTCCTGGCCCACGACCAGGACCCTCACCTCGGCCAGCGGGCGGCGGAAGGCGCGGAAGACGTCGTCCCCCCGGGGCAGGTAGGCGCGGCCGGCCGCGACCTCCTCGCGCAGGAACGCGCCCATCCCCGCGACCTGCTCCTCGACCGGCGCCAGCGCCTCGGCCCAGTCGGGGGCCATCAGGCCCTGCTCCACGAGCGCCGCCAGTGCTGCCATGCCGGCGAACCTACGCGGGGAAAACGGGTGGCGGCCACCGGGGTGGCCCCCGTAGACAGACCCCATGCGCGAGCTCACCTACTACGTCGCCACCTCGCTGGACGGGCGGATCGCTGCCCCCGACGGCGACTTCTCGGCCTTCCCGATGGTCGGCGACCACATCGACATGATCGTCCGTGACTGGACCGACACCCTGCCCGGACCGGCCCAGGCCGCGCTCGGGGTGACCCCGCCGCGCTCGCGGTTCGACGCCGTGGTGATGGGGTGGAACACCTATGCGGCCGGGTTCCCGCACGGTGTCGACGACCCCTACCCGCACCTCGACCAGGTGGTCGTCACGCGGAGCCACCTCGACCACGCCGTGCCGGCCGGGGTGCGGCTCACGACCGACCCGGTGGCCGAGGTCCAGCGGCTGAAGGCCGCTCCCGGGGTGGGCGTCTGGCTGTGCGGGGGTGGCACGCTGGCCGGCTCCGTGGTCGACGAGATCGACCGCCTCGTGGTCAAGGTCAACCCCGTGCTGCTCGGCGACGGACCGGCGCTGGTGACGGCGCCGTACGCCGCCCGCGACTTCCGCCTCGACCGGACGCAGGCCTTCGGTTCCGGGGTCGTGGTGAACGAGTACGTGCGCGACCGCGGCTAGCGGAAGCGCGCCCGCCGCGGCAGGTACGGCGCCCGGCCGCGCTCGCCGACCTCGACGTCGAGGATCGCCTGGTGCGAGGCGTCGCCGGCGATCGCGGACTGGTTGGCGACCAGCACCGAGGTGCCCAGGAAGGTGGCCGAGCTCGCGGTGTCGAACGGGACGGCGGAGCCGTTGTCCCCGGACACCGGCAGGCTCGGGAAGCGAGCCACCTCCTCGCCGTCGGGCGTGATCTCGACGACCTGGGCCGTGAGTCCGGCCAGGGCCAGGTAGATGTGGCCGGAGCGACCGATCCCGAAGCCGTCGGGCAGGTCCGTGGGCTGTGAGGTCCACACCGTCGAGAGCTCACCGGCGCGACCGCGCCGGTCGACGGGGAGCCGCAGCAGCGCCCCGTTGGTGGGCAGCGTCGCGCCGGTTGCCCCCGTCTGTCGACTGACCAGCGTCTGCTGGGCGATCAGCAGCTCTCGGCGACCCGGCAGGTATCGGATCCCGGTGGTGCCGAAGCCGGCGACGCCGTCCAGCTCGGGTGCGCGGAACCACTCCTGCACCCGGCCCGAGGGGCGCACCCGCCAGATCACGCCGTCGCCGTAGTCGCTGACGTAGAGGCCGCCCGGTCCCCAGGTCGCGAAGTTCGGGACCGCGCCCTCGGGCAGGCGGGCCACGGTGCGGAAGCGCCCGGTCCGGGGGTCGAGGGTCAGCACCCGGGGCCGCGAGATCTCCAGCAGCACCAGCGTGCCGTCGCTCGTCTGGTGGGCGACCTGGACGCCGTGGTCGGCCTCGAGGTCCTGGCCCGGGACCCGCCACGACCGCAGCAGGGCACCGTCGGCGGACCACTCGAAGACCTTCGAGGCGATCGAGGAGCGGCGGGGGTCGCGCGCCAGGTAGGTGCCGGCGTACACCCGGCGGTCGGTGTGGACGTGCACGTAGGCGGGGTAGCCCGGGGAGGGCACGAGGGAGAAGACCTCGGTGTCCCACTTCTCCCGCGCCGGCGCAGCGCTCGCGGCCGGGGCCAGCGAGCCGGCCAGGGCCAGGGCCAGCAGGAGTGCCAGCAGCCGCCTCACAGCACGTCCCTGACCTCGAGGGCGGCGCGCTCGCCGGCCCGGACGGCGCCGTCCATGTACCCCGACCAGTACGTCGAGGTCTCGGTGCCGGCCCAGTGCACCCGGCCGAAGGGGCGTCGGATGGCGGGGCCGAAGTCGACCAGCGTGCCGGGCGCGTGCACCGCGGTCGGCCCGCCGCGGGTCCAGCGCTCCTGGGTCCAGTCCTGCTCGGTGTACTCGACCGGCTTCAGGGCCCGGTCGCCGAACATGTCGGCGAAGCCGCGCAGCACCGCCTCGCGCCGGTCCCGGCGCCGCATCGGGCCGTACTCGCGCCAGGTGCCGCCGCCGACGAAGGCCAGCAGCACGCCGGGGTCGCCGGTGGGTGGGGAGTTGTCGAACACGGCGCGGGCGGCACCGGCGTCGTTGATGCCGAAGCCGTTGAGCCCGTCCTCGCGCCAGAAGGGCTTGTCGTAGATCGCGTCGCACTTCATCAGCTGGCCCATGTCCATGTGCCGCAGCAGCTGGCGCCGGTCGGTGGGCAGCTGGGGGTCCCAGTCCATGTCGAGGACCAGCGGCGGGGGAGCAGCCACGATCACGCGTCGGGCCCGGACCGTGCCGCGCCGGGTGTGCACCAGCACCCGACCGTCGCGCTGCTCGATGCGGCGCACCGCCGCCTTCAACGCCACCACGTCGCCCAGTCGTCGGGCGAGGCGGATCGGGACCAGCTGCGAGCCCCCGACGAAGCGGCTCTCCTGGGCGCCACCGCTGGTGTCGGAGCTGCGGGCGAAGGTGCCGGCGGTGGTCTCGTTGCCGCCGGAGGCGACGTACCAGAGCACGAAGAGCAGCGAGAGCTCGTCGGGGTCGGCGCCGAAGCCGGGCTGCGTCCAGGACTTGATGAGGTTGCCGATGCCCTGCGCGTTGACGGCGTTGCGGCGGATGAACTCGCCCAGGGACATCGCGTCCCACGCCCGGGCGTCCGGGTGCGACCAGGGGGCGCTGACGTCGATCTCGGCGGCCATCGAGTCGATGCGGGTCAGCAGCACCGCCGCGTCGGGCAGGATCGTGGGGTCCGGGGGCACCGTGCCGGAGTACTCCTGGCGACCGGTCATCGAGGAGATGTAGACGCTCCTGCCCTCGTTGTACTGGAGGAAGGTGCGCACCCCCAGCCGCTTCGCGAGCGCGGCGATGTGGTCCTGGGTGGGGCCGATGAAGGCGCCGCCGGCCTCGATCGTGCCGCCGGCGTCGAGGTGGTGGTTCAGCACCCGGCCGCCCACGCGCCCGCGCGCCTCCACGCACAGCACGTCCACGCCGCGACGGGCCAGCTGGTCGGCGGCCACGAGCCCGGAGAGCCCGGCGCCGACCACGACGACGTCGACCTTGCGGGGCAGTCGGCCCTGGCGCCCGTCCGGCTGTCGGGCGTCGGCCGCGGTGGGCAGCAGCCCGGTGCCGACGGCCGCCAGGGTGGCCGCGCCGCCTCCGCCCAGCAGCAGCCGGCGGGAGAGGGGGGAGTCGGCGGGGAGCAGCGGCGACATGGGTCTCCAGACGCTGGGCGGGTGTACGCGATGCAATAACGTGAACATGTGTCACTTTCAGGAACGTAGCCTACACTTCCTGCCATGGGAGCGGAACGGATCCACGAAGGCACGTCGCCCGGTCCGGGCGCGCCGGCCGGCACCGACCCCGAGGTGGGCGCGGTGCGCCGGGTGCCCACCCAGCAGCGCAGCAAGCAGCGCGTCGAGGCGATCATGGACGCCGCCGAGCGCCTGGTCCTCGAGCAGGGCGTCGAGTCGCTGACCACCCGCGCGATCGCCCAGCTGGCGGGCGTGCCCGTGGCCTCGCTCTACCAGTACTTCGGCGACAAGGAGGCCGTGCTGCTGGCCCTGGCCGGACGCGACATGGCCGAGATGGACGAGCAGGTGGCCAACGACCTGGTGGCGCTGGAGCTGGTCAGCGTCGCCAACGTGGTGCGCACCGCGATGGAGGCCTTCGTGGTGGTCTACCGCCGCCGACCGGCGTTCGTCGAGATCTACCTGCGCGGGCGCGGCAACGCCGCGGTCGCCCGTTTCGGCAGGGTGCACAACGCGCGGGTGGCCGAGGCGCTGCGTGACTTCGCGCTGGAGCACGGGCTCTGCCGCCCCGACCTCAGCCCGGCCGTCGTCGAGCTCGCCGTGGAGGTCGGCGACCGCGTCTTCCAGCTGGCCCACGAGCACGACGCGGACGGCGACCCCGCACTGGTCGAGGAGGGCATCACGATGATGACCGCCTACCTCGAGCGCTACGCCACCCCCGCCGGTCTCGAGGGAGTACGCCGGTGACCCCCGCCCCCGAGTCGTACGCCGCCGTCGCGGCGGCGGCGCGGCGCCTGGCCGACGAGGGCCTCGTGGTGGGCAGCGCGGGCAACGTGAGCCTGCGCGTCGGCGCCGCGGTCCTGGTCACCGCCTCCGGGGTGGACCTGTCGACCTGCGGCGCGGACGACGTGGTGCTGCTCGGCTCGGGCCGGGGTCGGCCCACCTCGGAGGTCGACCTGCACCTGGGCGTGCAGGCCGACACCGGTGCGACCGCGGTGGTGCACACGCACGCGCCGTACTCGACCGCGGTGGCCTGCGTGCTCGACGAGCTGCCGGTCCTGCACTACCAGCAGATGCTCCTCGGAGGCGCCGTGCGGGTCGCGCCCTACGCCACGTTCGGCACCCCCGAGCTGGCCGCGCACGTGCGTGCGGCCCTGGCCGGGCGGAGCGCCGCCCTGATGGCCAACCACGGCTCCGTCGCGGTGGGCGCCACCCTCGACGAGGCGGTCGAGCGGGCGCTCCTGCTGGAGTGGCTGGCCGCGCTGCACCACCGCGTCGCCGTGCTGGGTGCCCCGCGGCTGCTCACCGCGACCCAGCAGCACGACGTGGTCGTCGCCGCTCTCACCCGCGGCTACGGCCGGACCGATCCGTCCACCAGCACCGGAGGCGCAGAGTGAAGCAGCAGGCACTGGACCAGCAGATGAAGGTCGCCGTCGTCGGCGTGCACGTGCTCGACACCCACGTGATCGGCGTCGAGTCGGTGCCCGAGGGCTCCGACGGTGCGTTGGTCGACACGATCCGGATGTCCGCGGCCGGGACCGCCGGCGGCACCGGCCTGGTGCTGTCTCGCCTGGGCGCCGAGGTGTCCTCCTTCGGCGCGGTCGGCGACGACGCCGCCGCCGACACGCTGCTGGCACTGCTGGCCCGCGAGGGCGTCGACACCAGTGCCCTGGTCCGTAAGGACGACCACCAGACCTCCGCGTCGGTGATCCCGGTGCGTCCCAACGGCGACCGGCCCGCCTGGCACTGCATCGGCGCCAACGGCGCCTTCACCCTCGACGACCTCGACCGGGCCCGGCTCGAGGGCCTGACCCACCTGCACCTCGGGGGTCCGGAGTTCCTCGGCGGCCCGGCCGCCGGGGAGCTGCTCGCCCACGCCCGGGGCCTCGGGCTGACCACGTCGATCGACGTGCTCGCCCCCGGCGACCCCGACCTGCTGGCCTGGATCGCCGACGCCCTGCCGCACGCCGACCACGTGCTGCCCAACGACGAGCAGGTCCTCGGCCTCACCGGCGAGGACGACCCGGCTGTGGGGGCGCGCCGACTGGTCGAGGCCGGCGCCGGCTGCGTGGTGCTGACCCGCGGCGCCCGGGGCGCGCTCGTCGTCACCGCGGACGACGTCCTCGAGGTGCCGGCGTACGAGGTCGACGTGGTGGACACGACCGGCTGCGGGGACGCGTTCTCGGCCGGCTTCCTGCGCGGGCTCTCGCTGGGCCGCGACCTCGCCGGGGCCGCGGCCCTGGGGTGCGCCACCGCGGCGCAGGTCGCCGGCGGCCTGGGCACCGACGCCGGCTCCTACGACCTCGGCTCGGTGCTGGCCTTCCTCGACACGGCCCGGACCCTCACCACGACGGCCGGCTGAGCCGGTCGAGAAAGGCGATCATCAGCGCCTCGCGCATCGCCGGGGTGGCCAGGTCGAGCATCGCGTTGACCTCGGCCATCCGCTCCGGCAGCGCCAGGGCGCCGGTGTCCTCGTCCACGCCCGCCAGCCCCGCCGCGGCCAGCAGGCCGTCGAAGTCGTCGTCACCCAGGTCGGCCGGGTCGAGCGCGGCGATCACGGCTGCCACCTCCGGGTCCACCCGCACCGGCCCGAAGACACGCGCGGCCGCGACCGAGGCGACCAGCGCGGCGACGAGCTCGTCGACGTGCCCGAGCGTGGCGGCCGAGAACGACAGGTGGATGGTGGCGGGCTCGCCCTCGTAGGACAGCTGCGGCTGCACGTGCCAGCCGCGGGCGGCCATCTCGTCGCAGACCGTGAACGGGTCGAGGTCGTCGTCGGTGCCCAGCACCAGCAGCGTCGCGTCGGGCGGAGCCACGACCGACAGGCCGGACAGGCCCTCGACCGCCGCCACGACCCGGTCGGTGGCCTCGAAGGTCTGGGCGGTGAGCTGCTCGTAGCCCGCGTCGCCGAGCAGCTGCAGGACGCTCCACGCCCCGGCCAGCGGACCGCCGGACTTGGTGGACTGCATCGTGGAGTTGAGCATCGTGTAACCGGGCCACCGCGCTGAGGAGAACAGCTGCGGGCGACGGTGGGCGCTGGTGCGGTGCAGCAGCAACGAGGTGCCCTTGGGGGCGTAGCCGTACTTGTGCAGGTCCACCGAGACCGAGGTGACTCCCTCCACCGCGAACGACCACGGCGCGACCTCGCGTCCCAGCCGGGCGGCGTACCCGAGCACCCAGCCGCCGATGCACGCGTCCACGTGGCAGCGCACCCCGCGCGCCGCGGCGGCCGCGGCGATCGCCGGCACCGGGTCGACGACACCGTGCGCGTAGGACGGGGCGCTGGCCACGACGAGGACCGTGCGGTCGTCGATGGCCGCGGCCATCGCCTCGGGGTCGGCGCGGTGGTCGGGCCCGACCGGCACGGAGACGATCTCGACGCCGAAGTAGTGGGCGGCCTTGTGGAAGGCCGGGTGGGCGGTGCTGGCCAGCACCATCCGCGGCCCGACGACGTCGGGGCGGGAGTCGCGCGCGGTCTGCACCGCCAGGAGGCAGGACTCGGTGCCGCCGGACGTCACGGTGCCGACCGCGCCCGTCGGGGCGTCGAGCAGCCGCAACCCCGCCGCGACCAGGTCGTTCTCCATCTGCAGCAGGCTGGGGAACGCCGTGGGGTCGAGACCGTTGGAGCCGGCGAACGCCGCCACCGCCTCGCGTGCGACCCGGTCGACCTCCTCGAGCCCGGAGTCGTACACGTAGGCCAACGTGCGGCCGGTGTGCACCGGCAGGTCCCCGGCCTGCAGGGTCGCCAGGCGTTCCCGGACCTCGTCGGGAGTGCTCGCGCTGCCGGGGGTGCGGGGGGCGGTCATGCGTCCACGTCCTTCGCCTCGATGGAGTAGCGGACCAGCCAGGCCAGGCTGATCAGGGTCAGGGCGGCCGGCAGCACCGAGAAGCCCCAGGTGATGGCGCTCAGCGCCGAGTCGGGCTGGACGACGCCGCCGCCCTCGCTGGAGACGTAGCCGCCGAAGGTCAGCATCACCGCGAAGAGCGCCGGGCCCAGGGCCATCCCGAGCGTCTCGCCGGCGGTCCACACGCCCGTGTACACGCCGGCGCGGTTGCTGCCCGTGCGCTTCGCGTCGACCGCTGCGGCGTCGGGCAGCATCGCCAACGGGAAGACCTGGCAGCCGGCGTACCCGACGCCGACCAGTGCGACCGCGGCGAAGACCATCGACGGCGGGGCGGTGCGGGCGGTGGCCGCCAGCAGCGCGCCGGCCGCGAGCACCAGCGAGGAGCAGAGGTAGCCGCGCTTCTTGCCGATCCGGGCGCCGAGCCACGACCAGGCCGGGGTCAGCACCAGCGCCGGACCCACGAAGCAGACGAAGAGGATCGTGGCGGCCCCGTCGCGGCCCAGCACCTCGCCGGCGAGGTAGTCCACACCGGCGAGCATGCAGCCGGTGGCCAGGGCCTGCAGCACGAACGTGGTCAGCAGCAGCCGGAAGTCACGGGCGGCGGCGACCACGGCCAGCTGGTCGCGCAGGCTGCCGGGGCTGGGCTCCAGCACCGTCACCGGCGCGCCCCGGGTGCCGCGGTAGGCCGCCAGCGCACCGGTCGCGATGATCACGGCCATCACCACGCCCATCACCCGGTAGCCGTCGCGCCCGCCGACCGCGTCGCGGATCAGCGGGGCGCTCGCGCCGGCGACCATGATCGTCAGGGCCAGGATCGCCACCCGCCAGGTCATCAGCCGGGTGCGCTCGTCGTACGACGACGTCAGCTCCGCGGGCATCGCGACGTAGGGCACCTGGAAGAACGCGTACGCCGTCGCCGCGGCCAGGAAGCACACCAGCACCCACGCGGTCTCCAGGGTCCGCGAGTCGACGTCGGGGCCGGCGAAGACCAGTGCGAAGGTCACCGCCAGTGCGAGGCCGGCCCGCAGCAGCCACGGACGGCGCGGGCCGCGGGGGTCGCGGGTGCGGTCGCTGATGCGTCCGGCCACCGGGTTCAGGAAGACGTCCCACGCCTTCGGGGCGAAGACCACCACGCCGGCGACCAGGGCGGCGACCCCGAGCTCGTCGGTCAGGTAGGGCAGCAGCATCAGCCCGGGCACCGTGCCGAAGGCGCCGGTCGCGACCGACCCGGCGCCGTACCCGATCCGGACCCGCGTGGGCAGCCGCTCGGAGCGGGTGGTCGTCGACATGCCGGGCAGGCTAGCGGCCCCCGCCCGGCCCGTCAGGACTTCAGCGCGACAGCTGGCGCGACCCCTCGGATCCGTAGCGGCGCTGGGGGTTGGAACCGATCGCCGTCTGGTCCGGGGTCGGCGCCGTGCGGGCCGCTGACTTCTTGGTCGGGGCCTTCTTGGTCGGGGCCTTCTTGGTCGCAGACTTCTTCGCCGCAGACTTCTTCGCCGGGGCCGACTTCCTCGCGGCCGCCCGCTTGCGCGGAGCCGGCCCCTCGACCGGGGTGGACCACTGCGCGATCCACTCGTCCAGCACCTTCCACGTCGTCCCGCGTGCGGCGCGACCGGTCAGCATCCCGAGGTGGCCCCCGGGGACGATCTCGAAGCGCACCTCCTGCGAGCCCTCGAGCAGCGGCACGAGGGCCTTGACCGCCGGGACCGGGGCGATCCCGTCGGAGGCGCCGCCGAAGACCAGCACGGGCACCGTGATCCGCTTGAGGTCGATGGTGCGGTCGTCGAGTTCGAACCGCCCGCCCTTGAGGACGTTGCCCTTGACGAAGCGGTGGTAGAGCTGCCCGAACGTGCGGCCCGGGTAGGCGATCATGCCCGCGGTGAATCGGTCGACGGCCTCGATCTGGGCGAGGAACTCGGAGTCGTCGAGGTGGGTGGTGATGGCGAGCGGCTTGGTGATCAGCTTCTGGAACGACGAGAGCTGGAAGGCCCACTTCACCAGCGGCTTCGGGGCCCCGCCCATCGCCTGGTAGGCGCGGGTGACCGCGCCCCGCCCGGCCAGGGGGTTGAGCTGCAGCAGGGGCCGCAGCGGCGCCACGATCGGCACCAGGGACACGTCGATCGGCGAGCCGACGACGGTGAGCGAGGCGATCGGCAGGTCGGGGGAGTCCGCGGAGGTGAGCATCGCGAAGATGCCGCCGAGGCTCCAGCCGACCACGTGCACCGGGCGGCCGCCGGCGTGCGCGGAGACCTCGCGGATCGCGGTCGGCACGACGTCGTCGATCCAGTGCTCCATGCCGAGGTTGCGGTTGCGGAAGGACACCTCGCCGTACTCCACCAGGTAGGTGGGTCGGCCCTCGGTGACGAAGTGCTGGACCAGCGAGCAACCGCGGCGCAGGTCGTAGCAGGTCGACGGTGCGGCCAACGGGGTGACGAGCAGCACCGGGTCGCCCACCTGACGGGTCGTGGCGACGGGCCGGTAGTGGTAGACCTCGCGCAGCTCCCCCTCGTCGATGAGGGTGCGCGGCATGGGTCGCAGGTCGGCGATGCCGCCGTAGAGCACCTTGTGCGCCACGTTGCTGGCAGCCGATACCAGCTGGTCGGGCTTGGGGATCAGGTCCACGATCCACCTCCTGCCCCGCAAACTACCGCGGGTGCCCGGGGTTACGGTGGCGGCGCCGCCCTGACCGCGTGCTGGGACGGGTGCTCAGGACCGGTGGGCGGGACGGACCGCCTTGCCGTGGGTGCCGACGTCGGACAGCTCGGTCATGAAGGAGTCCGCCCAGGCGGCGACGTCGTGCTGGGTGACGGTGCGGCGCATCGCCTTCATCCGTCGCCGCGTCTCCTTGTCCTCGGCCTGGTAGGCCTCGAGCAGCGCCGACTTCATGCCGTTGATGTCGTAGGGGTTGACCAACCACGCCTGGCGCAGCTCGTCGGCGGCCCCCGCGAACTCCGAGAGCACCAGCGCGCCGTCGTCGTTGAAGCGGCAGGCGACGTACTCCTTGGCGACCAGGTTCATGCCGTCGCGGTAGGGCGTGACGACCATGACGTCGGCGGTGCGGTATAGCGCGGCCATCTCCTCGCGCGGGTAGGAGGAGTGCAGGTACGAGATCGCAGGGCGACCGATCCGACCGAGGTCGCCGTTGATGCGGCCCACGAGGCGGTCGATCTCGTCGCGCAGGATGCGGTACTGCTCGACCTGCTCGCGGCTGGGCACCGCCACCTGCACGAAGACGGCGTCCTCGACGTCGAAGTGGCCGTCCTTGATCAGCTCGCTGAAGGCGCGCAGCCGCGCGTAGATGCCCTTGGTGTAGTCGAGTCGGTCGATGCCCAGGAAGATCTTGCGCGGGTTGCCGAGGGCCTCCCGGATCTCCGCGGAGCGCTGCGCCACCGGCTCCGAGCGGGCCAGCTCCTCGAAGCCGCCCGCGTCGATCGAGATCGGGAACGCCCGCGCGCGCACGGTCCGCCCGTCGGGCAGGTAGACCAGGTCGCGGTGCGTCTTGTGCCCGACCCGCTGGCGCACCAGGCGCACGAAGTTCTGCGCACCGCCCGGCATCTGGAAGCCGACCAGGTCGGCGCCCAGGAGACCCTCGAGGACCTGGCGGCGCCAGGGCAGCTGCTGGAACAGCTCGCCGGGCGGGAAGGGGATGTGCAGGTAGAAGCCGATGCGCAGGTCGGGACGCAGGTCACGCAGCATCTGCGGCACCAGCTGGAGCTGGTAGTCGTGCACCCACACGGTCGCGCCCTCGGCGGCCAGCGAGGCGGCCGTCTCGGCGAAGCGCTGGTTGACCGCGACGTAGGAGTCCCACCACTCGCGGTGGAACTCCGGCTTGGCGATCAGGTCGTGGTAGAGCGGCCACAGGGTGCCGTTGGAGAACCCCTCGTAGAAGCCCTCGATCTCATCGGCGCTCATCGTCATCGGGAACAGCTCGAGGCCGTCGTGCTCGAACGGCTGGAGGTCCTGGTCGGTGCCGCCCGGCCAGCCGATCCACACGCCGTGGTTGGCCCGCATCACCGGCTCGATGGCGGTCACCAGGCCACCGGGGGAGGTGCGCCAGCCCTTGGACCCGTCGGGCAGCACCACCCGGTCCACCGGGAGCCGGTTGGCGACGATCACGAGGTCGTAGGACACGGGACTCACCCTAGGCCGCGCCGCCTCACCTCGGGTCGCCCGGGAGGAGGGGACCCGGGGTCGGGGGCCGGGCGGGGAAGGTGACCCCGATCAGGCGGCGTACGTCGTCGAGCTGGGCCAGCACCGCCAGCGTGCGGGCGTGGGGGACCATCGGGCTCTCCCGCAGCCCCTCGCGCACGCACCGGGCCACCTCGGCGACCTCGTTCCCGTAGCCCGCACCCAGGACCGGCTCCCGTCCCGTGATCCGCACCGGTTCGCCCGGCCCGCTGGGGCCGTGCGGCACGAAGACGGCGGCCTCGGGGTGGTGGAAGTCGCCCTCGAGGTGGACGTGGCCGAGATCGGTGGCCAGCGCGGCGGAGCGGTCCGACCAGGAGGTCATCGACGCCGAGAGGGTGGCGAGCACCCCTCCGGGGTAGCGGCCCAGCACGGTGACGTCGAGGTCGGTGCCGCGCTCCGAGAGGACGGCCTCGGCGCTGAGCCGGTCGGGGGCGCCGAGCAGGAGGTGGGCGAAGGTGAGCGGGTAGATCCCCATGTCGAGCAGCGCGGAGGCGCCGAGCGCCGGGTCGAGCAACCGGTCGTCGGGGGCGGCGTCGACGCGGAAGCCCAGCTCGGCGCGCAGGGTGCGCGGGGTGCCCAGCTCCCCCGAGCGGACCCGGTCGGCGAGCTCGACCACCACCGGGTGGCACGCGGTCCACATCGCCTCCATCAGGAACCGGTCGTGCCGGCCGGCCAGACGCACCATCTCCTGGGCGTCGGCCAGGTCGAGGGTCACGGGCTTCTCGCACAGCACGTGCTTGCCGGCCTCGAACGCCATCCGGGCGTGCTCGAGGTGCAGCGCGTGCGGGGAGGCGATGTAGACGACGTCGACCTCGGGGTCCGCGACCAGGGCGGCGTACGACGCGTGGGCGCGGGCGGAGGGCGCGTGGGCGTCGACGAACGCCCGGGCCGACTCGAGGCGACGTGCGCCCACGGCCACCAGCTCCGACCCGGGCACGAGGGCGAGGTCGGCCGCCACGGTGCGTGCGACCTTGCCCGTGGCGAGGAAGCCCCAGCGCACCGTTCGCATGCGGGCCACCCTAGGGCGGTGGGTCGCCCGGGAGGGGGAGCAGACACGCCGCCACTAATGACACGGGTGTAGTTCCCTGCGTCTACGATGGCCTGCAGCCCACCCACCACGTACCAGCCCAGTCGGGAGATGCCGCATGGAGCCCCAGCGGGACGCCGCCCACGCCCAGCCCGTCATCGAGACGCCCGTCCTGAGCGAGCGGGACAGCCAGATCCTGGAGTTCGAGCGCCAGTGGTGGAAGTACGCCGGCGCCAAGGAGGCGGCCGTGCGCGAGAAGTTCGACATGAGCTCCACGCGGTACTACCAGGTCCTCAACGCCCTCATCGACAAGCCGGAGGCCCTCGAGGCCGACCCGCTGCTCGTCCGTCGCCTGCGCCGCCTCCGGGCCGCCCGCCAGCGCCAGCGCTCCGCGCGCCGGCTCGGTTTCGAGCTCTGAGCCCCGTGCGCGCACGCACCGAGCGCGGGACCGTCCTGCCGTCCCCCGTCGTGATCCTCTCGATCGTCGCGGTCGCGATGGCCGCCTTCGCCTTCGTGGCCACCCAGGGCAGCGAGCCGACCGAGCGCGAGATCACCCCCGCGGCCCGTGAGTCGGTCGAGGACACCACCTCGCCGGCCGCGGAGACCAAGCCCCCGAAGCCGAAGCCGACCAAGAAGCCGGCGCCCGCGATCAAGCGCGGCCAGGTCTACGTCGAGGTCTACAACAACTCCTCCATCACCGGGCTCGCCGGACGGGCCGCGCAGCGCGTGACCGGCGCGGGCTGGCAGGTCGTGGGCGAGGACAACTGGTACGGCACCGTGCCCGCCACCACCGTCTACTACCCGCCGAAGCTGGAGCGGGCCGCCGAGCTGCTGGCGCTCGACCTCGGCATCGACCGCACCCTCGAGGCCACCGGGGCCATGAAGCTCGACCGGCTGACCCTGATCCTCACCGGCGAGCTCGACTGACGCCTGCGATGCAGTTCGCCTCCGCCGCGGCCGAGGGTCGGTACGCCGCCCTCGTGCGCGCGGCCGCCGACAGCGTGATCGGTCTCGACTTCGACGGCACGCTGGCCCCGATCGTCGACGACCCCGAGCGCGCGCACATCCACCCCGACGCCGCCGACGTGCTCGTCGCGCTGGCCGGGCAGGTGCGCGCGGTCGCCGTGGTGACCGGTCGGCCGGCCCGCCAGGCGCTCGACCTCGGCGGGCTCGAGGAGCTCGCCGACGCGGTGCACGCGGCCGGCAAGGACCTCTACGTCTTCGGTCAGTACGGCAACGAGCGCTGGTCCTCGGCGCAGCGTCGCATCGTCTCCCCGCGACCGCCCGCCGGGCTGGCCTCCTTCGAGCGCGAGCTGCCCCAGGTGCTGCGCGCCGCGGACGCGGCCGACGCGTGGGTCGAGGCCAAGGGACTCGCGGTGGCCGTGCACACCCGGCGGCTCGCGGACCCCGAGGCCGCCTTCCAGCGGCTCGAGGGCCCGGTCGGCGACCTGGCCCGCGCCCACCACCTCGTCGTCGAGCCGGGGCGCAGCGTGCTGGAGGTGCGCTCGCCGGGCATGCACAAGGGGCAGGCCGTGGACGCCCTCGTCTCCGAGCTCGGCGCCGGTGGCTTCCTCTACGCCGGTGACGACCTCGGCGACGTCGAGGCCTTCGAGGCGGTCGCCACGCACGGGCAGACCGGACTCGCGACGCTGCTGGTGGCGGTGTCCTCCTCCGAGCAGCAGGCCCTGGTCGAGCGCGCCGACGTCGTCGTCGCGGGACCCGACGAGGTGCTCGACCTCCTCCGGGAGCTGACGGCCGACGCCGCAGCGCGGCGCGCCTGACCCCTGCCCCTCGGGTGTCCACATCGCGGACGTTCGTTTCGCGTGTCGAGACACGTGACCCGTACAGTGGTCCGCAGCTCATCAAGAGGGACTGAGGGAACGGCCCGTCGACGTCCCGGCAACCGCCACGATCCTCCGCCCACCGGGCGGTCCGCACCTGCGGCCCGCCTGCGACAGCGGTTCGTGGAAACGGTGCTACATCCGGCCCGGTGCGAAGGACGCCCGGGGAAGATGAGGAGGAGGACTGTCATGAGCGCTGTCACCATCGAGAAGCCCACCCTGCGCGAGGGTGCGTTCGGCCACGCGACCGGGCTGGTGTGCCGCGAGTGCGGCCACCGGGTCGAGCTCGGCCCGCACTACGCCTGCATCGAGTGCTTCGGCCCCCTCGAGGTCGCCTACGACTTCCCCGCGGTCACCCGCGCGCAGATCGAGGCCGGCCCGAGCAACATCTGGCGCTACAAGGCCCTGCTGCCGGTGCCGTCCGACATCGAGTCCAGCCCCAACATGGAGCCGGGCTTCACCCGCCTGCTCGAGGCGCGCAACCTCGCCGCCGAGCTGGGCCTGGACAAGCTGTGGGTCAAGGACGACTCCACCAACCCGACCAACTCCTTCAAGGACCGGGTCGTGGCCTGCGCCCTGAGCGCGGCGGTCGAGCTGAAGGCCAAGGTCTTCGCATGTCCGAGCACCGGCAACCTCGCCAACGCGGTGGCCGCAGCCGGCGCCCGCGCCGGGCTCAAGACCGTGGTCTTCATCCCGAGCAACCTCGAGACGCCCAAGCAGGTGAACTCGGCGGTCTTCACCGACTCGCTGGTCGCGGTCGAGGGCAACTACGACGACGTCAACAAGCTGGCCTCGGAGATCGCCGGGGAGGAGGAGGGGTGGGCGTTCGTCAACGTCAACGTGCGCCCCTTCTACGCCGAGGGCTCCAAGACCCTGGGCTACGAGATCGCCGAGCAGCTCGGGTGGCGCCTGCCCGACCAGGTCGTCATCCCGGTCGCCTCCGGGTCGCAGCTGACCAAGGTGCACAAGGCCTTCCGCGAGCTCGTCGACCTGGGCCTCGTCGAGGACAAGCCGGTCAAGATCTACGGAGCCCAGGCCGCCGGCTGCTCGCCGGTGTCGACGGCGTACAAGGGCGGGGTCGACGCGATCCGTCCGGTCAAGCCCGACACCATCGCCAAGAGCCTGGCCATCGGCAACCCCGCCGACGGGATCTACGTCCTCGACATCTGCCGGGAGACCGGGGGAGCCGTCGAGGACGTCACCGACGCCGAGGTCCGTGCAGGCATCGTGTCCCTGGCGCGCACCGAGGGCATCTTCACCGAGACCGCCGGCGGCACCACGGTCGCGGTGCTGCGCAAGCTCGTCGAGACCGGCCAGCTCGACACCTCGCTCGAGACGGTCGTGATCAACACCGGTCACGGCCTCAAGACCCTCGACGCGGTCGCGGGATCGGTGCGTCCGGCCGCGACCATCGCGCCGTCGTACGCTGCGTTCGCCGCCACCGGCATCGCCTGAGACGAGGAGTCGCAGCCATGAGCGTGTCCGTCCGCATCCCCACCATCCTGCGCACCTACACCGGCGGCGCGAGCGAGGTGCCGGCCTCCGGAACGACGCTGGCGGAGGTCCTCGACGACCTCGAGGCGCACCACGCCGGCATCCGGGCCCGCATCCTCGATGACAACGGTGCACTGCGTCGCTTCGTCAACGTCTACGTCGGCAACGAGGACGTTCGCTTCCTCGAGGACCTGGCCACCCCGACCCCGGACGGGGTCCAGGTCTCGGTGATCCCGGCGGTCGCGGGCGGCTGAGCCGGGGCGCTCACGCGTTTGCACTCGCCATGGTCGAGTGCTAAGAATGGCCATTGGCAGTCTCGTCATGAGAGTGCCAGCCATCCCCGGTCCGGGGAGTTGAGGTCAGCAGCGTCGGCGGGAAGGGTCCGCCGGTTCGGCCTGGCCGTCCGTCGCGGGCAACGAACCGGTCCACAACTCTTGATTGCGAAGGATCGCGAGAGTTATGCCGAAGCTGATTGCATTCGATGAGGAGGCCCGGCGCGGTCTCGAGCGTGGCATGAACACGCTCGCTGACGCCGTGAAGGTCACCCTCGGTCCCAAGGGCCGCAACGTCGTCCTCGAGAAGAAGTGGGGTGCCCCCACGATCACCAACGACGGTGTGAGCATCGCCAAGGAGATCGAGCTCGAGGACCCCTACGAGAAGATCGGTGCCGAGCTCGTCAAGGAGGTCGCCAAGAAGACGGACGACGTCGCTGGCGACGGCACCACCACCGCCACCGTGCTGGCCCAGGCGATGGTCCGCGAGGGCCTGCGCAACGTGGCCGCCGGTGCGAACCCGATGAGCCTCAAGCGCGGCATCGAGGCCGCTGTGGCCTCCGTGTCCGAGTCGCTGTCCTCCATGGCCATCGACATCGAGACCAAGGAGCAGATCGCGGCCACGGCCTCGATCTCCGCTGCTGACCCCACCGTCGGCGAGATCATCGCCGAGGCGATGGACAAGGTCGGCAAGGAAGGCGTCATCACGGTCGAGGAGTCGAACACCTTCGGGCTCGACCTCGAGCTGACCGAGGGCATGCGCTTCGACAAGGGCTACATCTCGGCGTACTTCGCGACCGACATGGAGCGCATGGAGGCCGTCCTCGAGGACGTCTACATCCTGATCGCCAACCAAAAGGTCTCGAACGTCAAGGACCTGCTGCCGATCCTCGAGAAGGTCATGCAGTCGGGCAAGCCCCTGCTGATCATCGCCGAGGACACCGACGGCGAGGCGCTGTCGACCCTGGTCGTCAACAAGATCCGCGGCACCTTCAAGTCCGTGGCCGTCAAGGCCCCCGGCTTCGGCGACCGCCGCAAGGCCATGCTGCAGGACATCGCGATCCTCACCGGCGGTCAGGTCATCTCCGAGGAGGTCGGCCTCAAGCTCGAGACGACCGGCCTCGAGCTGCTCGGCCAGGCCCGCAAGGTCGTCATCACCAAGGACGAGACCACGATCGTCGAGGGCGCCGGCGACGCCGCCCAGATCGAGGGCCGGGTCAACCAGATCCGGGCCGAGATCGAGAAGTCGGACTCCGACTACGACCGCGAGAAGCTCCAGGAGCGTCTCGCGAAGCTGGCCGGCGGCGTGGCCGTCATCAAGGTCGGCGCGGCCACCGAGGTCGAGCTCAAGGAGCGCAAGCACCGCATCGAGGACGCCGTTCGCAACGCGAAGGCGGCCGTCGAGGAGGGCATCGTCGCCGGAGGTGGCGTGGCGCTCGTGCAGGCCGCCGCCACCGCCTTCGACAAGCTCGAGCTCGAGGGTGACGAGGCGACGGGCGCGAACATCGTGCGCGTGGCCACCGAGGCCCCGCTGAAGCAGATCGCGATCAACGCGGGCATGGAGGGCGGTGTCGTCGCGGAGAAGGTGCGCAACCTGACCCCCGGCCACGGCCTGAACGCCGCCACCGGCGAGTACGTCGACATGATCGCCGCTGGCATCATCGACCCCGCCAAGGTGACCCGCAGCGCGCTGCAGAACGCCGCCTCCATCGCGGCGCTCTTCCTCACCACCGAGGTCGTCGTGGCCGACAAGCCGGAGAAGGCGTCCGCGATGCCGGGCGGCGACGGCGGCATGGGCGGCATGGGCGGCATGGACTTCTGATCGGTCCGCACCCGTAGCACCCAGCACCACCAGCACCACCAGCTCCACCAGCTCCACCAGCAGGGCCCTCGCCGTCAGGCGGGGGCCCTGCTGCGTCGCCCACCCGGGACGTCATGCGTCCGGCACCGACGGACGTCCTGTCCGTACGACGTCCCAGGGTGGTCCGGAGGTTTCGTGCGGGGGTGAGTGCGGCAGGCTGGGCGCGTGGACGAGACCCAGGTCAACCAGCCCAGCCACCCCGACGGCCCCGACGGCCCCGTGCGCACGTCGGGTCGCGGCCCGCTCACGTGGCTGGTGGCTGCGCTGGCCGTCGTGGTCATCCTCGTGGTCAGCGCGATCGCGCTGCTCGGCGGCGACGACGCCGAGGTGCCGCTGGCCGACGAGACCGGGGTCGCCTCGCAGGAGGGCGACGAGGACGCTGACGACCAGCCCTCGGTGACGCGACTCGAGACGGCCGAGGAGACCGGGCGCTGCATGCTGCCCACCGCCGAGGCGCTGGCCGAGCAGCCGCTCGCCCTCGAGGGCACCGTCGTGGGCGTCGAGGACGGCGTGGCCGTGCTCGACCCCGAGGAGTTCTTCGCCGGGCGGGCCACCGACCGGGTCGAGGTCGTGGCACCCACCGAGAGCGACCGGGCGCTGCTGGGCAGCGTCGAGCTGGAGGAGGGGTCGCGCTACCTGGTCGCGGCCGCCGACGGCCGGGTCGTCGGCTGTGGCCTGAGCGGCCCCGCGGAGCCGGAGCTCGCCGAGCTCTACGCCGAGGCCTTCCACCGCTGAGGTGCGTCCCTGCTGAGCCGCGCGGCCGCGTGCGGCACAGTGGTCCCGTGCAGACCGCCGGGCTCCTCCTCGCCGCCGGTGCCGGTCGCCGCATGGGCACCCCCAAGGCGCTGGTCACCGACCCCCGCGGCCCGTGGCTGACCCGCGCCGTGCGGCTGCTGGTCGACGGCGGCTGCGACCCCGTGACCGTGGTGCTGGGCGCCGCGGCCGCGGAGGCCGGCCGTCTCCTCGACGACGAGCTCGAGGTCGAGGTCGAGGTCCAGGTCGTGCTCGCCGAGCGGTGGTCCGAGGGCATGGGCGCCTCGCTGGGCGCCGGGCTGACCGCACTGGGGGACACCGCAGCACCCGCGGTGCTCGTGACGCTGGTCGACCTGCCCGACCTGGTGCCCGAGGTCGTGCGCCGCCTGGTCGCGGCCGGCGACGGGCCGGCGAGCCTCGCGCGAGCGGCGTACGCCGGCGTGCCGGGGCACCCCGTGCTGCTGGGCCGGGAGCACTGGGCGGGCGTGGTCGCCTCCGCCGTGGGCGACCAGGGCGCCCGGGACTACCTCGCCACCCGCGAGGTGCGGCTGGTCGAGTGCGGCGACCTGGCCACCGGCCACGACGTCGACACCCCGCGCTGAGTGCCCGGGTCAGGTCCGGCGGATCCGGATCGGGCCCGTCGCGGTGGCCGGGTCCACCACCCGACCGCCCTGCAGGACCTCCACCTCACCGGCCGCCACCAGCCGCCGGGCCGCGCGCCGGGCCGGCTCCATCAGGTTCCGCCAGCCGTCCTCGCTGCCCACCGACCGCGCGGCCTCGGAGGGGCAGATGGTGCTGGTGGGGGCGCGGGCGGCCAGCAGGTCGAGGATGCTCTGCTCCAGCGCCCGGCCGGTCTCGTCGACGTCCACCGTCCCAGTATCCGCCCGCCCGTGCCGCCCCCGGCCAGGAGCCCACGACCTCCTGGCTAGCCTGGCTCCATGGAGCTCCCCGACGTGCCCGACGCCCGAGCGGTCGCAGCGCGCCTGCGCGAGACCGGCTACCTGTGCGACGACGACCTGGCCACCGTGGTCTTCCTCGCGCTGCGCATGCAGCGCCCCCTGCTCCTCGAGGGCGAGCCCGGCACCGGCAAGACCGCGCTGGCCGAGGCGCTGGCGGCCTCGCTCGACCTGCCGCTGGTGCGCCTGCAGTGCTACGAGGGGATCGACGCCACCCAGGCCCTCTACGACTGGGACTTCCCGCGCCAGGTCCTGCACCTGCGCGCCCTCGAGGCCGCCGGCGCCGACATCGACGTCGAGGGCGCCGAGAAGAGCCTGTACGACGAGCGGTTCCTGCTCGCCCGCCCCGTGCTGGCCGCGCTCCAGCAGGCCCCCGTGGTGCTGCTGGTCGACGAGGTCGACCGCGCCGACGACGAGTTCGAGGCGTTCCTCCTCGAGGTGCTCTCGACCTACCAGGTGTCGATCCCCGAGCTCGGCACCGTGCGCGCCGCGACCCCGCCGATCGTGGTGCTGACCTCCAACCGCACCCGCGAGCTGCACGACGCCCTCAAGCGCCGCTGCCTCTACCACTGGATCGACCACCCGGGCCTCGAGCGCGAGGTCGAGGTGGTGCGCACCCGGGCGCCCGAGGTCTCCGAGACCCTGGCCCGCCAGGTCGTCACCGTGGTCCAGCAGCTGCGCACCGGCTCCGTCGCCGGGCCCCTGCAGAAGCTGCCCGGCGTCGCCGAGACCCTCGACTGGGCCCGCGCCCTGCACCACCTGGGGGCCACCGAGATCGACCTGGGGTCCGCGGCCCGCACCGTCGGGGCGCTGGTGAAGTACCGCGAGGACGCGGACCGCGTGCGGCAGGCCCTGGACCGGATGCTGACGCCGTGACAGCCGGCGCTGCCGCCACGGCGACCCGTGGCCCCGACGAGGTGCTGCTGGGCTTCACCCACGCCCTGCGCGCCGCCGGGGTCGGGGTCACCCACGACCGGGGCGCCTCCTTCCTGACCGCGACCGCGCTCGTCGGTCTGGGCGACGTGGCCGCGGTCCGGGCCGCGGGCCGGGCCACGCTCTGCACCGGGCCGGACGACCTCGAGCGCTTCGACCAGGTCTTCGCGGCGTGGTTCGACCCCCGCGGCGAGCTGCCCCGCTCGCGGCCCGCGCCCGAGGGCGCCCCCGCCCCGGCGCTGCTGCCCGAGAACGACCCCGGCCCCGGTGCCGGCGAGCAGGACGACGACGAGGTCGTGCGGGCGATGGCCTCCGAGGTCGAGGTGCTGCGCCACCGCGACGTCGCCGCCCTGAGCCCGGCCGAGAAGGCCCGACTGGCGGGCATGTTCGCCTCGCTGCGCGTGCGGGCACCGGTGCGGCGCACCTCCCGGCACGAGCGGTGGCGCCGCGGCGACGTCGACGCCTCCCGCACGGTGCGCGCCAGCATGCGCCGGATGGGGGAGCCCGCCGAGATCGTCCGGCGCCGCCGCTCGGTGCGCCCGCGACGCGTGGTGTTGCTGCTCGACGTGTCGGGCTCGATGAGCGGGTACGCCGACGCGCTGCTGCGCCTGGCCCACCGGATGACCCACGCGCTGCCGAGGTCGCGGGTCGAGACGTTCACGATCGGCACCCGGCTGACGCACCTGACCCGGTCGCTGTCGCTGCGCGACGCCGACCGGGCCCTGGTGGCGGCCGGCGAGTCGGTGCCGGACTGGTCAGGAGGCACCCGGTTGGGGGAGTCGCTGGGCGTCTTCCTCGACCGCTTCGGTCGCCGCGGGACCGCCCGCGGCGCGGTCGTGGTGATCGTCAGCGACGGCTGGGAGCGCGGGGATCCCTCGCTGCTGGCCGAGCAGGTCGCGCGGCTGCACCGGGTGGCGCACCGCGTGGTGTGGGTCAACCCGCACCGTGGCAAGGCCGGCTACGAGCCGGTGCAGCAGGGCGTGCTGGCAGTGCTGCCGCACGTCGACGACTTCCTCGCCGGGCACTCCCTGGCGACCTATGCCGAGCTCTGCGAGGTGATCGCCCGTGCGTGACGTGCTGCCCGAGCTGATGAGGTGGTGGGAGGCCGGTGAGACGGTCGGCGTGGCCACGGTGGTCGCGACCTTCCGCTCCGCACCCCGCCCGCCCGGGGCGTCCATGCTGGTGGGACCCGACGCCACCGCGGTCGGCTCCGTCTCCGGCGGCTGCGTCGAGGGCGCGGTCTACGAGCAGGCCCAGGAGGTGGTCGCCAGCGGCGTCCCCGTCCTGGACCGCTACGGCGTCTCCGACGACGACGCCTTCGCGGTCGGCCTGACCTGCGGCGGCATCCTCGACGTGTGGGTCGAGCGGGTCTCGCGCGAGAGCTTCCCCGAGCTCGGCGAGCTCGCCGCCGACATCGAGGCGGGCCGGCCCGTGGCGCTGGCGACGGTCATCGACCACCCGGACCCGGCCTGGCGCGGGCGCCGGATCGTCGTGCGCCCCGACGAGGAGCCCGTCGCCGGCTCGATCGGCTCCCCGCGTGCCGACGACGCCGTGCACGACGACGCGCTGGGGCTGCTGGCCAGCGGCACCAGCGCGACCCTGGGCTACGGCCCCGACGGCGAGCGGCGCGGGGAGGGCATGCGGGTCTTCGTGTGGGCCTTCGCCCCCAAGCCCCGGATGCTGGTCTTCGGCGCCATCGACTTCGCCGCCGCGGTCGCGCGCGTCGGCAGCTTCCTGGGCTACCACGTCACGGTCTGCGACGCCCGGCCCGTCTTCGCCACCACCAGCCGCTTCCCCGACGCCGACGAGGTCGTCGTCGACTGGCCGCACCGCTACCTGGCCGGGGAGCAGGAGGCGGGACGCATCGACCAGCGCACGGTGCTCGCGGTGCTCACCCACGACCCGAAGTTCGACGTGCCGCTGCTCGAGGTCGCGCTGCGCCTGCCCGAGGTCGCCTACGTCGGTGCGATGGGCTCACGCCGCACCCACGACGACCGGCTCGAGCGGCTGCGTGCGGCGGGCGTCACCGACGCCGAGCTGGCCCGGTTCTCCAGCCCGATCGGCCTCGACCTCGGCGCCCGCACCCCGGAGGAGACCGCGATCTCCATCGCTGCCGAGATCATCGCCCTGCACTGGGGCGGCACCGGCGAGCGGCTCGCCGGCACCGACGGCCGCATCCACGCCAGCCACCCCCACGACCTGGAGTGAGGCGGCGGCCCCTCGGCAGCGTGACCCAGGTCACCACCGCGGTGCTAGGTTGCCTCGCATGGGCACCGCCAGCTCCGACCTGCACTCCCGGCGGGTCGACGCGGTCCGCGCCTGGACGTCCTTCGTGGAGGAGGGCGACGACGCACGTGCCCGGGTGCGCCCCGAGATCCTGACCAGCTGGACCCGGTCGGGGGCGACGGTGTCGCCCGACGTGCGGGAGGCGCCGCTGGCCGACGAGTCCGAGACGGCCGCGTTCTGGTCCGACTCGCCGCTGCAGACCGCGGTCGAGCGCGTCGAGAGCGACCTGCGCCGCACCGCCGAGGACGGCGACCTGGTGGTGGCGGTGACGGACCCGCAGACCCGCGTCCTGTGGACGTACGGCGGCCGGGTGATGCGCCGCGAGGCCGAGGCGGTCAACTTCGTGCCCGGTGGGCGCTGGGACGACGAGTCGGTCGGCACCAACGCGCTCGACCTGGCCAACCGCCACGGCGCCCCCGCGACGGTCTTCAGCGCCGAGCACTACGCCTCGATCGTGCACGACTGGGTCTGCTGGGCGGCACCGGTGCGCGACCCCGCCACGGGGGTGCAGCTCGGCGTGCTCGACCTCTCCACGACCTGGGACCGCACCCACCCGATCGGGCTGGCCACCGCGCGGGTGCTGGCGCGGCTGATCGAGCAGGCCCTGCCGGCGACCGCCCACCCGCTCGGCGCGACGGCCGACGAGACCGGCGACCCCGGCCTGGTGATGACCCTGCTGGGTCAGGCCGAGACCCGCTTCGACGGCCAGCGGCTGCTGCTGAGCCGACGCCAGACCGAGATCCTCGCGCTGCTGGCGCTGCACCCGCAGGGCCTCTCCCTCGACCAGCTGCACGCCATGGTCTACGGCGAGCAGACGGTGACGTTCTCGACGCTCAAGGCCGAGGTCTCGCACCTGCGCCACGCCCTGGGCGGCCAGCTCTCCTCGCGGCCCTACCGCCTGCAGATGCCGGTGCACACCGACGTCGACCACGTGCTCTCGCTGCTGCGCCGCGGCTTCGTCGGGGCGGCCGTCGACGCCTACGGCGGCGACCTGCTCCCCGGCACCGACTCACCGGCCCTGCAGGAGATGGGGGAGTACGTCGCGGTCTCGGTCCGCGAGTCGCTGCTGGCCCGCCCCGACCCCGACGCGGTCGCGCGCTACAGCGAGCTCGCGCCGTACGACACCGAGGTCGTGGAGGCCTGCCTGGCCAGCCCAGGGACCCTCGCGCACCCGGTCGCACCGCTGCTCAAGGGACGCCTCGCAGCGGCGCGGCGCTGAGCCCGCCCGCAGAACGAGACCCAGTCGTTACCCCTTTGCCGCCCGATCGACGGGGCATCCGCGGCCGGACCGGTCTATGGTCGAAAGGCCTACGGTCCCCTGCAGCGTGCTCGGGCAGCTGCGTACCACCGGCAGGTTTCTTGACGATCGTTGTGTGGCTGGGGGCTGGGCTCCGAATCCACGCGACTGAAAGTTGAACCGATGCGTCTAGGCAAGAAGATGATGGCTGTATCCGCCACTGTGGCCCTGAGCCTCAGCGTCGCGGCCTGTGGAGACGACAGCGGGAGCGGCGGCGACTCGAGCGACGCGCTCTCCGGCGTCTCCCTCACCGTGGGGTCGAAGGACTTCACCGAGAACATCCTGCTCGGCGAGATGTTCGCCCAGGCCCTGGAGAACGCGGGGGCCGATGTTGAGAACAAGGTCAACCTCGGCGGCACCTCGGTCAACCGCGACGCCCTGGTCAGCGACAACATCGACGTCTACCCCGAGTACAACGGCACGGGCTGGACGGTGCACCTCAAGAACGAGGACCCGAGCCAGGACCCGCAGGAGCTCTACGACGTCACGTCGGAGGCGGACCTGAAGCAGAACGACATCAAGTGGATCGGTCTCTCGCCCTTCAACGACACCTACGGCTTCGCCGCCAACGGCGACCTCGCCGAGGCCGAGGGCGGCTTCGACTTCCAGGCGATGGCCGACTACCTCGAGGCCACGCCCGACGCCACGGTGTGCATGGAGACCGAGTTCCCCGACCGCCCCGACGGCCTGGTCCTCTTCGAGGAGGCGACCGGCTACAAGCTGCCCGCCAGCCAGACGCAGATCCTCGACACCGGCCTCATCTACTCCGAGACCTCCGACGGCAACTGCGACTTCGGCGAGGTCTTCACCACCGACGGCCGCATCACGGCTCTGAACCTCGAGCTCGTCGACGACCCCGGCGTGATGATCGTCTACAACAGCTCGTTCACCATGAAGAACGACATCTACGAGGCCAACGCCGAGACCTACGACGAGATCGCCGACGCGATCTTCTCCGACCTCGACAACGACAAGATGGCCGAGCTCAACTCGGCCGTCGACGTCGACGGCACCCCCGCCGAGCGGGTCGCCGAGGAGTACCTCAAGGACGTCGGGCTGCTCTGACCGCCCGGCAGCTCCCCAGCAACCGCACCACCTGACAGCGAAGCCCGCCGGGTCCTCGGACCCGGCGGGCTTCGTCGTGCGTGGGGCGGCTCAGAGACCGCGGGGGCGCAGGTAGCGCTCCGCGACGGCGCCGAGCCAGTCGAACGTCAGCGCCACGATCGCGACCATGACGGCCCCGACGATCAGCACGGGGTCCTGGTTGAGCTTCAGCCCCGAGCTGATGGTGATGCCCAGCGCGCCGCCGCCGATCAGGAAGGCGAGGGTGGCCATGCCGATGTTGAGGACCATCGCGGTCCGGATGCCGGCCATGATCACCGGCACCGCGAGCGGCAGCTCGATGCGCGTCAGCACCAGGCGGCGGGTCATGCCCATGCCCCGCCCGGCCTCGATGACGCTGCGGTCCACGCCGTCGAGACCGACCATCGTGTTGCGCAGCACCGGCAGCAGCGCGAAGAGCGCCAGGCAGAGGACGACGGTCATCTGGCCCTTGCCGAACACGAACAGCCCGCCGACGAGGAGCCCGTACGCCGGGAACGCCTGGCCCGCGTTGGCCACCGTCAGGATCGTCGGCGCGATGCGCCGGAACAGCGGGCGGGTCAGCATGATCCCGAGCGGGATCGCGATCACGATCACGAGCAGCGTCGAGTAGGTCGCGATCTCCAGGTGCTGCTGGGTCTGCGGCCAGAGCTTGCCGGACCAGCTCAGCGCCGAGCGCTGCTGGATCACGGCGTTCTCGAGGTCGAGGCCGCGGTGGTAGAGCGCCAGCGCGCCGGCGAGGGCGGCGATGAGCACCGGGGCGACGAAAAGCCCCAGCCGGTCGATCAGCTCGGCGGCGCCGCGCCGGCGCGGATCGGGCGACACGTCGTCCGGCTCGGGAGTGGGGGTCGGGGTGCGGGCCAGCGCGATGGCGCCGGGGACCACGTCGCTCATGCGTTCGCCTCCATCTCCTCGTAGTGCAGCCGCGCCTCGTACTGCGCCCGGCGGATCGCGGTGTTCAGGTGCGACATCTCCACGACGCCGACGAAGGCGCCCTGGTTGTCGGTGACGACGCTCTGGCCGGCGGCGCTCTGGACCATCAGCTCCAGGGCGTGGAAGAGGCTGTCCTCGGTGCTGAGCTGGTCGCCGATGTCCTCGCCCAGCCCGTCGTACGACGTCGGCGACGTGGCGAGCTCGTCGCGGTGCAACCAGCGCAGCGGGCGACGCTCGGCGTCGGTGAGCACCAGCCAGTCCATGTGCGCCTCGTCGAGCTTCGCGACCCCGGTGGCGCAGGGGTCGGAGTCGGTGATCGAGGGGTAGGTGGTCTTCTTCAGCGAGCTGACCTGGAGGAAGTTGAGCCCCTTGATGGTCGAGCCGGTGCCGATGAAGTCGTCGACGAAGTCGTCCACGGGGTAGGCCAGGATGCGCTCGGGCGTGTCGATCTGGCGGATCGTGCTGCGCTCACCCAGGATCGCGATCCGGTCGCCCATCTTGATGGCCTCGTCGATGTCGTGGGTGACGAAGACGATGGTCTTGCGCAGCTCGCCCTGCAGGCGCAGGAACTCGTTCTGCAGCCGCTCGCGGGTGATCGGGTCGATGGCCCCGAAGGGCTCGTCCATCAGCATGATGTCGGGGTCGGCGCCGAGCGCCCGGGCCACCCCGACGCGCTGTGCCTGGCCGCCCGAGAGCTCCTTGGGGAAGCGGTCGCGGTACTGCTCGGGGTCGAGGCCGACCGTGGTCAGCAGCGTCTCGACGCGCTCCGAGATCCGTTCCTTGTCCCACCCCAGCATCCGCGGGACGGTCGCGATGTTCTGCGTGATCGTCTGGTGCGGGAAGAGGCCGATCTGCTGGATGACGTAGCCGATGCGCCGGCGCAGCTTGTCGGGGTTGACCTTGGTCACGTCCTCGCCGTCGAGCAGGATGCGCCCGTTGCTGGGCTCGATCATCCGGTTGATCAGGCGCAGGGTGGTGCTCTTGCCGCAGCCGGACGGGCCGACCAGCACGAGGATCTCGCCCTCGTGGACGTCCAGGGTCAGGTCCTCCACCGCCGGGACCTTGGTGCCGGGGTAGGTCTTGCCCACCCGGTCGAGGTGGATCTTGGGCTCGGGGCTCATGGGTTCCTCTCGATGGATCTGTGGTGGGGACTTCAGATGCGCAGGCCGCGCGGCGTGAACACGCGCTGCACGAGGGCCAGCAGGGTGTCGAACACGATCCCGAGCCCCACGGTGAAGACGACCCCGACGACGACCGAGTTGCCGGCGTTGGGGAAGCGGATGCGGGTGAGCCCGTCCTGGATGTAGGTGCCGAGCCCGTCGCCGCCGACGAGCACCGCGATCGCGGTCAGGCCGACGATGAGGAGGGTGGAGACGCGGATGCCGGCCATCACGATGGGGAAGGCCAGGGGCAGCCGCACCCGCAGCAGCTGCTGGCGCGGCGTCATCCCCATGCCGCGCGCGGACTCCACGACCGCGGGGCTCACCGAGTCGAGGCCGGTGATCGTGTTGCGCAGGATCGGCAGCAGCCCGTAGAGGATCAGCGCCACGATCGCCGGCAGGTTGCCGATGCCGAACACCGGGATGAACAGCGCGAACATCGCCAGGGACGGGATGGTCAGGAAGATGCCCGTGATCGACAGCGCGAGCGCGCGCACGACCGGCCGGCGCTGGGCGAAGGCGCCCACCAGCACGGCGACCAGGGTGGCGACCCCGACCGAGATCGCCACGGTCTGGGTGTGGTTGATGGTCTCTTCGAGGATGTACTCGAAGTTGTCCTGGACGTAGGTGAACCAGTTGGTAAGAGCTTCCACACGGGCCTTTCCGGTCGGAGGAACTCACTCACCTTACGGTGCGCGCGCCCCGGAGGGCGTTTGCTCGTCGCTCCCGGGGTTCGCCAACCATCGACCAACCGACCCGCCCTAGCGTGAGCCGGGTCACACCCGCTCGACTTTTTTTCACCCTAGGGAGAGTCCATTGACCCGGATCAGCCTCACTGTCGACGGCTCGTTGGTCGCCGACGACGTCGAGCCACGGATGCTGCTGGTGCAGTACCTGCGCGAGCGCCTCGGCAAGACCGGCACCGTCATCGGGTGCGACACCAGCAACTGCGGCGCCTGCACCGTGCACCTCGACGGGACCAGCGTGAAGTCGTGCAACGTGCTGGCCGTCCAGGCGGACGGGTCCGAGGTGACCACGATCGAGGGCCTCGCCCAGGGCGAGGAGCTGCACCCGGTGCAGGAGGCGTTCCGGGAGTGCCACGGCCTGCAGTGCGGCTTCTGCACGCCCGGGATGATCATGCAGAGCGTGAGCCTGCTGGCCGAGAACCCGCAGCCCACCGAGCAGGAGATCCGCCTCGGCCTCGAGGGCAACCTGTGCCGCTGCACGGGCTACCACAACATCGTCAAGGCCGTGCAGCAGGCGGCCGGGCAGGAGGTGACGTCGTGACCGCGACCCAGGAGCGCAGCACCGGGCCCGAGATGGAGATCGGGCGCGACCGCCGCCGCAAGGAGGACCAGCGCCTCATCACCGGGCGCACCCGCTGGACCGACAACATCGTGCTGCCCGGCATGCTGCACCTCGCCATGGTGCGCAGCCCCTTCGCGCACGCCACGATCACCTCGATCGACACGAGCGAGGCCGCGGGCGCCCCCAACGTGGTGGCCGTCCTCACCGGTGCCGACCTCGGCGAGAGCCAGGGCAGCCTGATCAACGCGTGGGCGATCACCACCGACCAGGTCACGCCGGTGCACCTGCCGATGCCGTCGGACCGGGTCAGCTTCGCGGGCGAGATCGTCGCGGTCATCGTGGCCCGCACCGCCGCCGAGGCCCGCGACGCCGCCGAGCTCGTCGACGTCGAGTACGACGAGCTGCCGGCCGCGGTGGACCTCAAGCGGGCGGCGGCCGACGAGGTGCTGGCCCACCCCGACCTCGGCACCAACAAGTCGGCCTTCTGGAAGTTCGACTCGGAGGAGGCCGGCACCGGCGGCAACGTCGACGAGGCGATCGCGAAGGCCCGCGACGGCGGGGTCGTCATCGAGCGGGAGTACCGCCAGCAACGGCTGATCCCGGCGTTCATGGAACCGCGCTCGGTCGTGGTCGACCCCACCAGCGAGCAGATCACCATGTGGTCGGCGACCCAGATCCCGCACATCGTGCGCTTCGCGCTGGCCGCGACGACCGGGGTGTCGGAGTCCAAGATCCGCGTCATCGCCCCCGACGTGGGGGGCGGCTTCGGCGGCAAGCTCAACACCACGCCCGAGGAGTGGCTGGTCTTCGCCATCGCGCGCCGCCTGGGCAAGCCGGTCAAGTACACCGAGACCCGCAGCGAGTCGCTGATGGTCGCCCACCACGGTCGCGACCAGTGGCAGAAGCTCACCCTGGCCGCCGAGAAGGACGGCACCGTGACCGGGCTCAAGGTCGAGCTGCTCGCCGACCTGGGCGCCTACGTCTCGCTCGTCGGCGGCGGCGTACCGGTGCTCGGGGCGTTCATGTTCAACGCCATCTACAAGTTCCCGGCCTACCAGTTCAACTGCCAGACGGTGCTGACGAACAAGACCTGGACCGATGCCTACCGCGGCGCCGGACGGCCCGAGGCGACGTTCGCCATCGAGCGCCTGATGAGCGAGCTGGCCGCCGAGCTCGACATGGACCCCCTCGAGCTGCGCGAGAAGAACTGGATCCGGCACGAGGAGTTCCCCTTCACCACCGTGGCCGGGCTCGAGTACGACACCGGCAACTACGAGGCCGCCACCGCACGGGCCAAGGAGATGTTCGGCTACGACGACCTGCGCGCCGAGCAGCTGCGCCGCCGCGAGGCCGGCGACCCCGTCCAGCTCGGCATCGGCGTCTCGACCTTCACCGAGATGTGCGGGCTCGCCCCCTCGCGGGTGCTGGGCCAGCTCAACTACGGCGCCGGCGGCTGGGAGCACGCGAGCGTGCGGATGCTGGCCACCGGCAAGGTGGAGGTCACCACCGGGACGTCGGCGCACGGCCAGGGCCACGAGACGGCGTTCAGCCAGATCATCGCCGACCGGCTCGGCGTCGCGTTCGAGGACGTGGAGGTGCTGCACGGCGACACCCAGGTCGCCCAGCGCGGGCTCGACACCTACGGCTCGCGCTCGCTGGTGGTGGGCGGTGAGGCACTCGTGCGCGCCGCGGACAAGGTGATCGAGAAGGCGCGGCCGATCGCGGCCCACCTGCTCGAGGCCTCCGTCGACGACCTCGACTTCTCCGGCGGCCGGTTCTCGGTGCGGGGCACCGACCAGGGGATGAGCATCGGGGAGATCTCGACCGCGGTCTTCACCGCGCACGACTACCCCGAGGGCATCGAGCCGCAGCTGGACTCCGACGCCACCTACGACCCGGTGAACTTCAACTACCCGCACGGCACCCACCTGTGCGCGATGGAGGTCGACACCGAGACCGGTCAGGTGACGATGCGCAAGTACGTCTGCGTCGACGACATCGGCACGATCATCAACCCGCTCATCGTCGCGGGGCAGATCCACGGCGGGCTCGTGCAGGGCATCGCGCAGGCGCTGTGGGAGGAGGCGGTGCACGACGACGCGGGCACCCTGGTGTCGGGCTCGTTCACCGACTACCTGCTGCCGACGGCGGCCGACACGATCTCCTTCGACATCGACCACACGTCGTCACCGTCGACCACCAACACCCTCGGCACCAAGGGGGTCGGCGAGGCGGGCACCATCGCCTCCACGCCGGCGGTCGTCAACGCGGTCGTCGACGCAGTGCGCCACCTCGGGGTCGACGACGTCACGATGCCGTGCACCCCCGAGCGCGTCTGGAAAGCCGTGCACGCCCGCGACGCGGGCGGGGCGGACCCGACCACCGGTGCGGCGGCCCCGCACTTCGACCCCTCGACGGGCATGGACGGCACCGTCGACCGCACCACCGGAGGCCACGCATGATCCCCGCACCGTTCGACTACCTCGCCCCGACCACGCTGGAGGAGGCGCTCAGCGCCCTCGCCGAGCACGGCGACGAGGCCAAGGTGCTGGCCGGCGGCCAGAGCCTGCTGCCGGTGCTGCGGATGCGGCTCAACGCCCCCGAGATGGTCATCGACCTCGGGCGCATCGAGTCGCTGCGCGGGATCCGCGACGACGGCGACGCCATCGTGGTGGGGGCGATGACCCCGCACAGCGTGGTCGCCACCGACCCGCTGGTCGCCGAGCACGCCGCCCTGGTCGCCAAGGCCGTCGAGCACCTCGCCGACGCCCAGATCCGGCACCGCGGCACCTTCGGCGGCGCGCTGGCGCACGCCGACCCCGCGGGTGACCTGGGTGCGCCCACGCTCGCCCTGGGGGCCGAGTTCGTCATCGCCGGGCAGGGGGGGAGCACCCGCACCGTGGCCGCCGACGACTTCTTCGTCGACCTCTTCGAGACCGCCATCGGCGAGGACGAGCTGCTCACCGAGATCCGGCTGCCCAAGCACACCGGCTGGGGCGCCCACTACGAGAAGTTCGTGCGGGTGGCCCACCAGTGGCCGATCGTCGCGGTCGCGGCCGCGGTCAAGGCCGAGGGCGGCACCATCACCGAGGCGCGGGTCGGGCTGACCAACATGGGCTCCACGCCGCTGCGCGCCCGGGCCGTGGAGGACGCCCTGCGCGGGCAGCCCGCCACCGAGGACGCCGTGCGCGCGGCTGCAGCCCGCGCCGCCGACGGGTGCAACCCGCCCTCCGACCTCAACGGTGACGCCGACTACCGGCGCCACCTGGCCACGGTGCTGACCCGGCGAGCGGTGCTCGCGGCTGCGGGGGCGTAGTGGACCTCCGCCACCAGTTCAGCGTCCCGCTCGGCGTCGAGGAGACCTGGGAGCACTTCCAGGACATCGGTGCGCTCGCCGAGTGCTTCCCCGGGGCCACGGTCAGCGGCGTCGAGGACGAGACCTTCCGGGGCTCGGTGAAGGTCAAGCTCGGCCCGATCGCCCTCGTCTACAACGGCTCCGGCACGTTCGTGGAGAAGGACGACGCGCAGCACCGCTACGTCGTGGACGCCAAGGGCAAGGACAAGCGCGGCAACGGCACCGCCGGCGCGAAGGTCGAGCTGTCCATGCACGAGAGCGTCCCGGGCACCACGGAGGTGCTGGTCGTCACCGACCTGGCCATCACCGGCAAGCCGGCGCAGTTCGGCCGCGGGGTGATGCAGGACGTCTCCGACAAGCTGCTCGGGCAGTTCGTCGGCTGCCTCGAGCAGCGCCTCGAGGCCCCGGCGCCGAGCGAGGAGCCCGAGACCGCCGCCGCGCCCCCCGCCGAGGCGACGTCCCAGGAGTCCGCCGCGCCCCCGGTCGCGACCCCCACTCCGGCCGCCCGGCTGGCGGCGCCGCCGCCGTCCGCCCCGACCGGGGACGAGGCGCTCGACCTCGGCTCGACGGTGCTCCCCGTGCTGCTGCGCAGCTACGGACCGAAGATCGGCGCCGGGCTCCTGGTGCTGCTCGGCCTCTGGTGGGTGCTCCGCCGCCGTTGCTGAGCGTCGGTCCCCGTCGCCGGGGCCTAGAGGAGCGCGAGCACCAGGACGACGAGCAGCACGGCGGCCAGGACCAGGGCCAGCACCAGCCACATCCCCGACCCGGCCCGCCGTCCGGAGTCCAACGGGGTCTCGGGCAGGTGCAGCCGGTCCTCGGGGGAGGTCCCGAACCCCATCGACGGGTCCGAGGTGGCGCCGACGGGGTGGTCGCCGCGGATGTGTCCGGCGGGCGGCCGGTCGCGGTGGCGTCCGTGCGTGTCGTCCGGGCGGGGGTCCTGGCTGCTCATGGCGTCCTCCCAGTGGCAGGCGCCCCGAGCGGCGCCCTGGAACACTCCATTGAACCCCCGGCGGCGGGTGCGCGCCAGACCCTCCGAGCGATCCGGTCAGGCCTCGCTCTGCGAGCGGTCACCGGCCCAGTCGGTGTGGAACGTGCCGGGCCCGTCCACCCGCTGGTAGGTGTGCGCGCCGAAGTTGTCGCGCAGCGCCTGGATCAGCGCCGCCGGCAGCCGCTCGCGCCGCAGCCCGTCGAAGTAGGCCAGCGACCCCCCGAGGACCGGGGCCGGGATGCCGGCGCGGGCGGCCGCGACGACGACGCGCCGCCAGGAGTCCAGGCTCTCGCGCACCACGTCGGCGAAGAAGGGGGCCGTCAGCAGGGTCGTGAGGTCCGGGTCCGCCGCGTACGCCTCCTGGATGCGGTCCAGGAAGCGGGCCCGGATGATGCACCCGCCGCGCCAGATGGTGGCCACCGCGGCCGGGTCGACGTCCCACCCGTGCTCGCGGCTGCCGGCGACGATCTGGTCGAAGCCCTGCGCGTAGGCCACCACCTTCGCGGCGTAGAGCGCGGCGCGGACGTCGTCGACGAGGTCACCGTCGACCTCGCCCGCGGCCTGGTCGCTCCCGAAGGCCTCCCGGGCGGCGGCGCGGATCACCTCGTGGCCCGACAGGCTGCGCGCGAAGGTCGCCTCGGCGATGCCCGTCACCGGCACCCCGAGGTCCAGGGCGCTCTGGACCGTCCACCGGCCCGTCCCCTTCTGCTCCGCGGCGTCGGCCACGACGTCGACGAACGGCCGACCGGTCTGGGCGTCGGTGTGGGCGAGCACGTCGGCGGTCATCTCGATGAGGAAGCTCTCGAGGTCGCCCTGGTTCCACTCGGCGAAGACCGCGGCGGCGGCGTCCGGCTCGAGGCCCGCGAGGTGGCGCAGCAGGTCGAAGGACTCCGCGATCAGCTGCATGTCGGCGTACTCGATGCCGTTGTGCACCATCTTCACGAAGTGCCCGGCGGCGTCGGGGCCCACGTGGGCGGCGCAGGGGGTGCCGTCGACGCGGGCGGCGATCGACTCGACGACGGGACCGAGGTTCGTGTAGGCGTGCTCGGAGCCGCCGACCATGATGGAGGGGCCCTCGAGCGCCCCCTCCTCGCCGCCGGAGACGCCCATGCCGACGAAGTGCAGGCCGTCCTCCTCCAGCGCCTGCTGCCGGCGCCGGGTGTGGTCGGGGTGGGCGTTGCCGGCGTCGACGACGATGTCACCCTCGTCGAGCAGGGGGACCAGCTCGTCGATCACCGCGTCGGTGCCCTCGCCGGCCTTGACCATCACGATGATGGTGCGCGGGCGCTGCACCGCGGCGACGAGCTCCTCGAGGCTGTCGCAGCCCACGAAGTCACCCTCGTGGCCGAACTCCTCGAGCAGTGCGTCCTTCCGGGCGGTGGTGCGGTTGTGCACCGCGATGGTGTGTCCCTGCCGGGCGATGTTGCGGGCCAGGTTGCGCCCCATCACCGCCAGGCCGGTGAGAGCGATGGTCGCGCGCGGTGAGGTCTGCATGACCTCACCCAACCCGGCACCGTCGGGAGACCGGCCACCCGAAGGGGTGGTCCGCCGGTGCCTGGGACTCAGAAGACGTTGAAGGGGCGGAACTGCACCGAGAGCCGCGGCCCGGCGTGGGCCACCTTCGGCACGGCGTGCTCCCAGGTGCGCTGGCAGCTGCCGCCCATCACCAGCAGGTCGCCGTGGCCGGTCTCGAAGACCCGGGCGTCGCCGCCGCCGCGCGGGCGCAGGTGCAGCCTGCGGGGGTCGCCGACCGAGACGATCGCGACCATCGTGTCCTGCGTGCTGCCGCGCCCGATGGTGTCGCCGTGCCAGGCCACCGAGTCGCGCCCGTCGCGGTAGTAGCAGCAGCCCGCCGTCCGGAACGGCTCGCCGAGCTCGGGCAGGTAGTGCTCGCTGAGCGCCTCACGGGCCTCGGTCAGCACCGGGTGCGGCAGCTCCTCGCCGATCATGTACGTGTGCAGCAGCCGCGGCACGTCCACGAGCCGGTCGTACATCTGGCGCCGCTCGGCCCGCCACGGGACCTGCTCGACCAGGGTGCTCAGCACGTCGTCGGCCTGCGGCAGCCACGAGCGTCGTACGTCGACCCAGGCCCCGGCGCCGAGGTGGTGCCGCTCGGTGGTGGACAGGGCGTCGACGAGACCGGGCACCCCGCTCGGGGGCGCCTCGAAGAGCGTGGTCTGGAAGTCCATGGCGCCACTCTACGCCCGTCCCTCGAACGCACGTTCGACGCATGTCGGCGTGTCCCACGCCGGCCCACTTCCCGCAAACGGCGTACGGGGGCCTCCGGACCTGTCTAGTCTGCCTGGCGTGGACGACGTGATGGCCCCCCCGGTCGGACGTGCTCTCAAGCACGTACAGGTGCGCGAGTACGTGCGTGGGCTGGTCACGGGCAGTGCGCCGGGTTCGCCCGCGCCGTCCGAGCGCGAGCTGGTGCAGCGCTTCGGCGTGGCCCGGATGACGGTGCGCCAGGCCATGGACGCCCTGGTGGTCGAGGGGCTGCTCGAGCGGATCCCCGGGCGCGGCACCTTCGTGGCGCGTCCCCGTCGAGCCCCCAGCAAGATCACCGGGTTCACCGAGGAGATGGCGCGCCGCGGGATGCTCGCGGAGTCCCAGACCCTGTTGGCGCGCCGCGAGCAGGCCGGCCCCGGCGTGGCCCGCGCCCTGTCCCTGACCGAGGGCGACGCGGTCGTGCACTGGCGCCGGCTGCGCCGCGCCGACGGTGTGCCGATGTGTCTCGAGGACGCCTACCTCAACGAGGTCCTGCTGCCCGGGTTCCTGCAGTCCGGGATGCCCACCAGCCTCTACGACTCGCTCGCCGCCCGCGGGCTGCGCCCGACCTGGGCGGAGGACTCCATCACCGCAGACAAGGCCACCCCCGAGGAGGCCGGCCTGCTGGAGGTCGAGCCGTCCAGCGTCGTGCTGCGCCACTCGCGCCGTGCCGTGTCGGGCGAGAAGGTCGTCGAGGTCTCGCGCACCGTCTACCGCGCCGACCGGTTCACGCTGTGGGTCCAGCTGGGCCAGGGCTGCTGAGCGCACCCAGCCCGCCCAGCGCAGCGACCGGCGTCCCGGACTCCTCGCACACCCAGGTGGGGTCCGGTCCGCCCAGGTCGGGGTGGATGTAGAGCGCGTGCTCGGGCCCGTCCTCGCAGCCCAGGCACAGCGGCCAGCGCCCGGCCTGCTCGAGCAGCGCGTCCTGCACGTCCTGGGCGACCAGCCCGGCGACGTAGACGACCCCCTCGGGCCACTGCTCGGCCCACCAGGTGCGGCTCGAGACGGCGTCCTCGAGCGCGGAGACCGCTCCCGGGGTCGCGTGCCCGCGCGCGTGGAGGTCGGCCAGCACCCGGGCCCTGGCATCGAACAGCTCGGCATCGGTCACGTCTCCATTGTCCCGGCCCGGACAAGGGGACGCGGCGTCGCCCGTAGGCTGGCCCGCGTGGGCATCCTGATCGACCCGCCGAACGCGGCCGGGCACGGACGGCTCTGGTCGCACCTGGCCAGCGACGCGTCGTACGAGGAGCTGCACGACTTCGCGCGCACGCTGGGCATCCCCGCCAAGGGCTTCGACCGGGACCACTACGACGTCCCCTCGGAGTGGTACGCCGACATGGTCGCGGCCGGGGCCGAGCCGGTCACCAGCCGCGAGCTGGTGGCGCGGCTGCTGGGTGCCGGCCTGCGCCGTCGCAAGGGTGCGGCGCCCGGCTGAGCGGTCGGGGGTCAGGAGACCTCGCGGCTCGGGACGGACCCGGCACCGAGCCGGACCAGCTCCGCCTCGAGGTTGGCCCGGGCCGGCTCCTCCCACCGCTCGAGCGCGTAGGCGGTGTGGAAGAGCGTGGTCTTCTCGGCGAGGCCGAGCAGCACCTGGGCGCGGCCGTGCGAGAAGGTCGCGTCGTCGAGGTGCGCGAACTCCTCGCGCACCGCGGCGACGTACTCCTCGTAGCGCTCCTGCGGTGCGGCCAGGATGGCGAGGTCGGCGTCGGAGAGCAGGCAGCCGGAGGTGTCCTCGGCCTCGGGGGTGTGGCTCTCGGTGAGCCGCACCAGGCGCACGACCTCCTCGACCAGCGACGTCTCGACGCGCCCGGTCAGCGCGTCCTCGGCCCAGGCCGCCGAGCGTTCCTCGGCGTCGCGCTCGCCGTCGTAGACCGCGTCGTGGAACCACGCGGCCAGCACGACCGGCAGGTGGCGCTGCACCGCGCCGTGCTCGCCCAGCTCGTCGAGGCGGGTCAGCACCTCCACGAGGTGCTGCACGTCGTGGTAGCCGCGCTGGGGGGAGGCGTAGGCCGCCACCAGCTCCTCGCGCAGGTCGTCGGCATCGGTCAGCGGCCACCAGGGCCGGGGGTCGTGCAGCATGCGGAACAGGTTCCTCGAGACGTGGGGACAGGTGTCCGGCGGGGCCGGTGCGTCCATTCAACGCGCCACCGCCCGGGCACGCTACTCTCGGCGCTCCCGACGGAAACTAGAACGTGTTCCCCCACGGGGGAGCAGCGAGGAGCAGACGTGGCAGCGAGCAACGAGCGGATCCGCGAGGTCGTGGAGTCCTACGTGTCCCTGGTCGGCGACGGCACCGCCGCCGAGATCGTGGACCTCTTCGCCGAGGGAGCGACCCTCGAGGACCCGGTCGGCTCCGCGGTGCGCACGACCCGCGAGGAGCTCCTCGAGTTCTACGGCATGCTCGAGGGCCTCCAGCAGGAGTCCCGCCTGGTCGAGTGCCGCATCGCCGGCAGCGAGGCGGCCTTCCACTTCGAGCTGCGCACCATCACCGACGGCGGCACCTTCACGCTCGGACCGATCGACGTGATGCGCTTCGACGACGACGCCAGGATCACCAGCATGCGGGCGTTCTGGTCCGACGAGGACATGACGATCTCCTGACCGAGCCGGCCCCCGGACGCCGTGCTCAGCGCGGCGACCGGGGGACCGCCCGGGGAGCCGTCGCGTCAGGGCCGCAGTTGGAGCGGTTGTCCTGCTGGGCGGTCGGCAGCTGGGGCAGGGCCAGGATGCCGACCACGGTGTCCTCGCCGGTGCGCACCGAGACGCCCGGCAGGCTGGCGGTGCCGTACTTGCAGTAGAACGTCCCCTGCAGGTACGGCGGGTTGTTGCCGCCCGGCTGGATCTTCACCGTCACGTCGGGTTGGGTGGTGATGGCCCCGGTGATCGTGAAGAGACCGTCGGCGTCGGTGGTGGCGGACCCGAGCAGACCGCCCGAGGCGGCGTACGCCAGGACCTGCACGTCCTCCATCGGGGCATCCGGGTGCTCCTCGTCGATGACGGCGCCGGTGATGGTCGCCCCGCGCTTGGTCCAGGTGAAGCTGCTGGCCAGGTCGTCCTTCCCGGACTTCACGCGGGCGCCCTTGATGGCACCGTCCTGGGGCAGGTAGCTGCCGACCCCGGGCGCGACCATGCGGTACTTCCCGGGGAAGAGCCCCGCGAAGATCGCCTCGCCGCCGCGGGCCTTGACGGTCCAGAACTGCCCGGTCGCCTTGCTGACGGCCGTCACGAACACCTTCTCCTTGACCGTGCCGTCCGTGGTGCGCAGGTCCACGAGCAGCCGCCCGGCCCGGGTGCCCAGGGTGATGGGGGTGTTGCGGACCTGGCCCAGCCGCATGCCCGCCAGGTAGGTCGAGCGCCCGACGTACTGCTTCTTGCGGTCGTAGGTGAACAGCGAGTAGCTGCCCGCGGGCAGCCCGCCCAGCGCGAACTGGCCGCGCTTGTTGGCCGTGACCCGGTAGGACTGCTCGGCGGCGTTGGCGGCGACCACCTCGGCGCCGCCGGCGACCTTGCCGCCCGCGCGCACGGTGCCGGTGATCGCAGCGCCGCGCTTCATCCGCACGTTCTTCTGCACCGACCTGTTCCCGACCTTCACCTTGATGTCGGTCGGGGCGTACTTCGCGACGTTGTAGGCCGGACGCAGGTCGACGAACTGCAGGTAGTAGGTGCCGGGCCTCAGGCTCAGCGAGTAGATGCCGCCGGTGACCTTGCGCTCGTCGATGTAGGTCCAGTCCTTGGTGAACCACCGCACGCGGTACTTCACACCCTTGTCGGCGGCCTTGATGCTGCCGCGCACCTTCGTGGTGCGCTCCGCGGTCGTGGGGGCCTGCCGGGCGGCGACGCGTCCCTCGCGCTCCGCGGCGGCCCGACCCGGCTGCAGGGTCGGCGCCGGGTCGGCGGCGAGGGCGGCGGGCGCCGGGGCACCGAGCAGGATCGCGCCGGTGAGTGCGGCGACGAGAGCAGCCAGCAGCGGACGCTGCCGGCGGTGCGGGTGCAGGGGCCCCATGGGTGTGTCCTCAGGTCGGGGGGAGGGTGGTGCCACCACTGTGGCACCGCGACCTTGAGCAAGGCTCAAGTTCTCACAAGGCTTCCCTCAAGAATCCGCGTATCCTCCCGGGGTGCTCGAGCCCTGCGACCCCTCCGACGCCCCGCCGGCCCGCCCGCGGCGGGTCCTGGTCGCCGGTCTGAGCGGGGTGGGCAAGACCATCCTGGCGCGCAGGCTGGCGACCGTCCTCGACGTCCCCCACACCGAGATCGACGCGCTGCACCACGGCCCCGGGTGGGTGCCGCGCCCGGAGTTCCTCGACGACGTCGCTGCCCTCGCCGACTCGTCGGCCTGGGTCACCGAGTGGCAGTACCGCACGGCCCGCCCCGTGCTGGCGGCCCGTGCCGACCTGCTGGTGTGGCTCGACCAGCCGTACGTCGTCGCGCTGGGGCGGCTGGTGCGGCGCACCGTGCGCCGGCGAGTGCGCCGCGAGGTGCTGTGGAACGGCAACGTCGAGGGACCGCTGCGTGCGGTCCTGACCGATCCCGAGCACGTGGTGCGCTACCAGTGGACGCACCGCCACAAGTACCGCCGCGACCTGGTGCCGTGGGTGCGGCGCGAGCGGCCCGACCTGCCGGTGGTGCGCCTGACCGGTGCCCGCGACGTCGAGCGGTGGCTGGCGGGGCTGGCCTCAGCCGTCGGCGGGGGCCGTTGACGCGGGCCCCTGGGCGCTCATCGCCCACCGGATCGTGCCGGTGGCGAGCGACCCGAGCGCCCGCACGACGGTCCGCTCGGAGACCGGCAGCCACGGCAGGCGCAGCGGACCCCGCGTCCAGCGCGGCATCAGCCCCACCGCGGCCGCGACCAGGACCAGGTAGGGCGGCCGGGCCAGCAGCGGCAGCGGCGGCTTCAGCAGCAGGTAGCCGACCGCCTCGCGGGCCTCGGGGCTGCCGCGCAGCTCCGGCTGGTAGCGCGCCAGCACCTCCCGCAGCGCCGCCTCGGTGGTGGGCGGGTCGAGCACCCCGAGCCGGGCGGCGACCTGGCCGGCCTGGGCGACGTACTCGTCGCGACCGGCCTGGTCGAGCGGGCGGGCGCCGTAGGTCTGGTGGGCCAGCAGGAAGGAGTCGACCTGGGCGGCGTGCACCCAGCCGAGCAGGTGCGGGTCGGAGGCGGCGTACGCCGTGCCGTCGGGCATGGTGCCGCGGATGCGCTCGTGGATGCGGCGCACCGCGTCGACCGCCGCCTGGGCGTCGTCGGCGTGCCCGAACGTGGTCATCGCGAGGTAGGTGCTGGTGCTCGCCAGCCGGCCCCACATGTCGGTGCGGTAGTCGCTGTGCTCGGCCACCCCGCGCATCGCCGCCGGGTGCAGGGTCTGCAGCAGCAGTGCGCGGATGCCGCCGACGAACATCGACGCGTCGCCGTGCACCTGCGCGATCGCGCTGTCCGCGGCGAACCAGCGCGGCCCCGGCCGGCCGTGGATGCGGTCGCGCTGCCGGGGCCCGTCCGGTCCGGCCACCCGGGCGAACAGGGCGGACCCGAGCCGCTCGCGCACCCCGCCCAGAGGCACGCGGACCGACCCCAGAGGCCCGCGGACGGACCGCAACGGGGAGGGGGTGGTGCCGGTGCCGGTCATGCTCCCGAGCCTACGTACCGATCCCTCACCCCGACCCGGCCCAGACATCACCCTGACCCGGCCCAGATGTCCCGCCGAGCCGGCCCGGACCGACCAGCCGGGCCGTCACACGTCCCAGGTGCGGACCCAGCGGCAGTGCTCGGAGGCGGCGAGCTCGGCCACGACAGCGGGCGGGATCGCCTCGGTCGAGTCGGTGACGACGTACCCCAGCTCACCGGTGGTGGCGAGGAACTGTCCGACCACGTTCGCGCCGGCGTCGGCGATGAGCTGGTTGACCGCGGCGAGCACGCCGGGGACGTTGTCGTGCAGGTAGCCGATGCGGTGCCCGGTCTGCAGCGCGGGTGCGCTGGAGGTGGGCAGGTTGACCGAGAGCTGCGTGCGTCCCTCGAGGGTGAAGTCGGCGAGCTTGGTGGCCACGAAGTAGCCGATCTCCTCCTGCGCCTCCTGGGTGGAGCCGCCCACGTGCGGGGTGAGGATGACGTTGTCCAGGCCGCGCAGCGGGGACTCGAACGGGTCGCCCTGGGCCTTGGGCTCGATGGGGAAGACGTCCATGGCGGCGCCGGCGATGTGGCCGGACAGCAGGTGCTCGCGCAACGACTCGGTGTCCACGACCATGCCGCGGGCGGCGTTGATGAACAGCGACCGGGGCTTCATCCTGGCGAACTGCTCAGCGCCGAAGAGGCCCGCGTTGCCGGGCCGGCCGTCGACGTGCAGGGACACGACGTCGGCCTGCTCCAGCAGGTCGTCGAGGGTCTTCATGCGGCGCGCGTTGCCGTGGGCGAGCCGGTCGGCGGTGTCGAAGAAGATGACCCGCAGCCCCAGCGCCTCGGCGAGGTTGGACAGCTGGGTGCCGATGTTGCCGTAGCCGACGATGCCGAGGGTGCGCCCGCGGATCTCGTGGCTGCCCTGGGCCGACTTGTCCCAGACCCCGGCGTGCATCTTCTCGGTCTTCTCCGCCAGGCGCCGGGCCAGCACGATGATCTCGCCGATCACGAGCTCCACGACGCTGCGGGTGTTGGAGAAGGGCGCGTTGAAGACCGCGACACCACGGGCGGCGGCGCCCACGAGGTCGACCTGGTTGGTGCCGATGCAGAAGCAGCCGACCGCGACCAGGTCGGGCGCGGCGTCGAGGACGCGTGCCGTGACGTTGGTGTTGGACCGGATCCCCAGCAGGCTCACCCCCGGCAGGGCGGCGACGAGCTCGTCCTCCGAGAGCGAGTGCGTCAGCAGCTCGACCTCGAAGCCGCGGCCCTCGAGTATCTCGACGGCCAGGGGATGGATGTTCTCCAGGAGCAGTGCCTTCACCCGCCCAGCGTAGAGAGCGCCGGGTCGGCCGCTGAACAGGGGGACGCCCCGTGGACATGCCCCGTGGACGCGCGGTGGACCCGACGCGGCTCAGATCGGCAGGTCGGCGATGTCCTCGGCGTCCACGATGCGGTAGGCGTAGCCCTGCTCGGCCAGGAACCGCTGCCGGTTCTGGGCGAACTCCGCGTCGACGGTGTCGCGCGAGACCACGGTGTAGAACCTCGCCACCTTGCCGTCGTGCCCCGGGCGCAGCAGCCGGCCCAGGCGCTGCGCCTCCTCCTGGCGCGACCCGAAGGACCCGGAGACCTGGATGGCGACCTCGGCGTCGGGCAGGTCGATGGAGAAGTTGGCGACCTTGGAGACCACCAGCAGGCGCTCCTCGCCGGAACGGAACGCGTCGAAGAGCCGCTGGCGCTCCTTCACCGTCGTCTCGCCCTTGATGACCGGGGCGTCGAGGGCTGCGCCGAGCTCGTCGAGCTGGTCGAGGTACTGCCCGATCACCAGGGTGGGCTGCTCGGAGTGCCGCTCCACGAGCTCGCGCACGACCTGCGTCTTGCGCTGGGTGCACGAGGCGATCCGGTAGCGCTCCTCCGGCTCGGCCGTGGCGTAGACCAGGCGCTCGTCGTGGGGCAGCGTGACCCGCACCTCGACGCAGTCGGCCGGGGCGATCCAGCCCTGGGACTCGATGTCCTTCCAGGGGGCGTCGTACCGCTTGGGGCCGATGAGGGAGAACACGTCGCCCTCGCGGCCGTCCTCGCGCACGAGCGTCGCAGTCAGCCCGATGCGGCGCCGGGCCTGGAGGTTCGCCGTCATCCGGAAGATCGGCGCGGGCAGCAGGTGGACCTCGTCGTAGATCACCAGGCCCCAGTCACGGGCGTCGAGCAGCTCGAGGTGCGGGTAGACGCCCTTCCGCTTCATCGTCAGGACCTGGTACGTCGCGATGGTCACCGGCCGCACCTCCTTGACCGCGCCGCTGTACTCGCCGATCTCGTCCTCGGTCAGCGAGGTGCGCTTGACCAGCTCGTCCTTCCACTGGCGCGCCGAGACGGTGTTGGTGACCAGGATCAGGGTGGTCGCCTTCGCGTGGGCCATGGCCGTGGCGCCGACGATCGTCTTGCCGGCGCCGCAGGGCAGCACGATGACCCCGGAGCCGCCGTTCCAGAAGGAGTCGGCCGCGTCGCGCTGGTAGTCGCGCAGCGTCCAGCCGTCCTCGTCGAGCTCGATGGGGTGCGCCTCGCCGTCGACGTAGCCGGCGTAGTCCTCGGCGGGCCAACCGATCTTGAGCAGCGCCTGCTTGAGGTTGCCGCGCTCGCTGGCGTGCACCACGACGGTGTCGTCGTCGAGGCGCTCGCCGACCATGCCCTTGATCTTCTTGGCGCGCAGCACCTCCTCGAGGACCGGGCGGTCGCTGCTGGACAGGGTGAGCCCGTGGGTGGGGTGCTTCTCGAGGCGCAGGCGTCCGTAGCGGGCCATGGTCTCGGCGACGTCGACGAGCAGCGAGTGCGGCACCGCGTAGCGGCTGTACTCCAGCAGGGTGTCGACGACCTGCTCGGCGTCGTGGCCGGCGGCGCGCGCGTTCCACAGCCCGAGCGGGGTGAGCCGGTAGGTGTGCACGTGCTCGGGCGAGCGCTCGAGCTCGGCGAACGGGGCGATCGCCTTGCGGCAGTCCGCGGCGCGTTCGTGGTCGATCTCGAGGAGGAGGGTCTTGTCCGACTGGACGATGAGCGGGCCGTCTGTCACCGGGCAAGGGTACGGGCGGGGCGTGGGATCCCCCGGTCGGCGAGGGCGGCCCGTCTCAGGAGCCGGGACCGACCGGGCTGACCGAGCTGATCCGGTGCACCGCGAAGGTACGCAGGTCGTCGGCGCGGTGGTCGTGCGCGGTCAGGGTGCCGCCCTCGACGGCGCGCGGGTCGACGACGCGCTCGGAGCGGGTGCCGTGGTTGTCGACGTACCCGATCAGGACCGTGGCGCCGGTCTCGACCGCCTCGCGCAGCGCCGCCAGCGAACCGGAGGGGCTCAGGGCCTGGGTGGCGCCGGTGGGCCGGTGCGCGGCGGCACGGTCGCCCGCGCGCACCGCCGTCACGACCGCCGAGACCGAGGCGCTCTCGCGGGCCGCGCGCAGCCCCTCCGGGCGTCGCTCTCGGGGGGTGCGGGCCCGCAGCTGGTCGGGGCGGGTGACCCGGACGGTGCCGTCGGGCCCCTCGACGACCGGGGCCGCGCCGAGGTCGCGCAGCCGCGGCAGCAGGACGTCGAGGGGGGTGGTGGAGATCAGCACGGTCGGCGCGATGCGTCGCAGCCCGAGCGAGGCGGCCTTCGGGTGGTGCAGCACCTCGCTCAGGGCGGCCTCGTCGTCGGCGCGCAGGAACGCCTCCGCGTGCCCGACCCGGATCGAGCCGAAGGTGCGCGCGGTGTCGTCGACCAGGTAGGCGAGCGGCTGCGGCACCGGGGTGCGCGAGACCGAGGAGATGAAGTCGTGCACCTCGACGGCCGACCAGCCGGTGTCGAGCGCGCGCCGCACCGAGGAGGGGGTGAAGCGGTAGACCGTCGCCCCGCCGCGCGACTCGACGTCGGCGAGGAGCTGGAGCCGCTTGGCCAGCGTCGACTCCAGCGGGCCGGGGGCGACCGCGGTCAGGTCGGCCTGCAGCAGCACGTGGTCGACCGGCGGCGGCATCAGCGCGTCGAGCGCCGCGGTGGCGGCGGCACCGGCATCGACGGCGCCCGTCACCAGCCCACGGGCGTACGACGCCAGCCCGCCCAGCCCGGCGACGCCGAGCGCCTCGGCCTCGGTGACGGCCCAGGCGACCTGGTCGGCGCGGGTGCGCGGGCGGCGCGGGCGCAGCCACCCGGTGCGGGCCGCCAGCCCCGGCAGGCCGGTGCCGGACGCGAGCACCTGTCCCTCGGGCAGCTCGCCGAGCTCGCGCAGGGCCAGGTGCCGGCTCTCCACCTGGTGCACCCCGGACAGCTCGGGGGCCAACGCGTTCCAGGTCTTGCCGGCCGCGTCGCGGGTGCCGACCAGTGCGGGCAGGCGGGGGCTGTCCCACCAGGCCTGCACCAGCACCCACCAGCGCTCCGCCGGGGACCGGGTGCTCCAGCGGTCCAGCTCGTCGGTGGGCAGCCAGGCGCCCTCACCGTCGGGGCCGTGGCCGGTGGCCAGCAGGCCCGCCGCCGCGGCGGTCTCCACGAGCAGTGCGGTGGTGGCCTCGTCGACGTGCAGCAGCACCGCGCTGGCGCGCAGGTCCCGCACACCCAGCCCGCCGCTGCGCAGCGCCACCGGCGGGCGGGTGCCCCAGTGGTCGAGCAGCAGCTCCACGCGGCGCACGGCCTCGAACGCGGCGCCGGCGGCGACCTTGTCGACCATCGCGCCGGAGCGGGCGACGCTGGGCACCTCGGGGGCGACGTCGACGCGGTCGGTGGTGGTGCGGCCACCGCGCAGGGCCAGCCCGACCTCGCCCGGCAGCACCACCGACGCGCCGCCGCGCGGCACCAGCAGGCGCCGCGCGAGCAGCTCCTCGGCCGGGGTGGCGGCCTCCTCGGGGCTGACGGTGTGCCGCGACGTGCCGGTGGTGGCCTCGCCGCCGTGGTCCAGGACGTGCTCGAGCAGGGCCCGGGCCGGGGCCGAGAGCTGCTCGAGCTCCCGGGCGACGGCAGCGGGGGAGCGGGGCTCGCTCGACCGGGTCCGCAACCCGCTCACACCGGCGCCCGGACCGCCGGCCAGCCCCTCGGCCACCCCGCTCAGCGCCCGCGGCCCGGTGGGGGAGTCCCACACCAGCGCGAGGTCGACGAGGTGGTCGAGCGTGGCCTCGGTGCGGGCCGGCTCGGCGTGCACGATCGAGGCGAGTTCGGCGCGTGTGGTTTGACCCGCGACCACGAGGGCATCAAGGACGCAGAGCTCGATCCGGGTCAGCTGGTCGAGCGCGCGCATCAACGAGGACCGGGTGGCTGCACGTGACGCCAGCTGGCCGGAGTCGTGAGGGGCAGGAGTGGCGAGATCGGGACGGGCCAGCAGCAGGCGGGACAGGCGTACGTCCGGCCAGCTGCGCAGCTGGTCGGCGAGCGTGCGGAACCCCTCGGCGGACATCTCGCCCACGCTAGCGCTACCGGACCCGCGGACCGCAGCCCGCGCGCGGTGCAGCTGATGCGCGTCGAGCTGCACCACGGCGCCGCCACCGACGTCGGGCTGGTGCGCGAGGTCAACGAGGACGCCTTCCTCGCCGCCGCCCCCGTCTTCGTCGTGGCCGACGGCATGGGCGGGCACGACGGCGGCGACGTCGCCAGCGCGATCGTGGTGGAGGAGTTCGGCCACCTCGCCGACGCCGGCTACGACCCCGCCCGGGGTGCGCAGGCCGTGGCCGCCACGCTCGAGACGTGCCGGCGACGCATCGACGAGTTCGGCGCCCAGCAGCGCGCCGCGGGGCAGGTCGGGTTCTCGGCGGGCACCACCGCCGTCGTGGCCCTGCTCGTCGAGGACGACGGGCAGCCCAAGTGGCTGCTGGCCAACCTCGGCGACTCCCGCATCTACCGCTTCACCGACGGCGCCCTCGACCAGGTCAGCGTCGACCACTCGGTCGTCCAGGAGCTCGTCGACGCCGGGGTGATCACCCTCGACGACGCCGCCCACCACCCCGACCGGCACGTGATCACCCGAGCCCTGGGCAGCTCGGAGAGCTCGGAGGCCGACTACTTCCTGCTGCCGCTCCCGGCGGTCGAGCGGCTGGTGCTGTGCTCCGACGGGGTCTCCGGGATGATCGACGACCAGGAGATGGCCGCCATCCTCGCCGACGCCGCCGACCCCCGCGATGCCGCCGACACGATGATCGCCGCGGCCCTGGCCGCAGGAGGTCGTGACAACGCCACCGTGGTGGTCGTCGATGTGGTTGGGTTGGCCCACCCCCACCCCTACGACTCCGAGCGCCAGCGCATGAGCATGGAGCAGAAGCTGGGAGCCCTGCCGTGAGCCCTGACCCCGCCGTCCCGACCCGCGGCTACCTGCCGGGTGAGTGGTACGTCGTCCTCGGCGCCCGGGCCGTGCTCGCCCTGCCGGTCGAGCAGCGGGTCCGGGCTGCGGCCCTGTGGGAGCTCGTCGACGCCGACGCCGACCCCGACGCGGTGCTCGACGCGCTGCTCGCCGACGGGCTGCAGACGCTGACGGGCTTCGCGCTGGTCAGCGAGCACGACGGCACCACCCGGGTGCTGGTGCGTGGGCCGGTGGGCTGGAGCGGCGAGGGGACCGAGGGGTCGGTGGCGGTCATGGGCACCAGCGCGTCGACCTGGCACGAGCGGCTCGTGGCCGGTGCGTCGTCGTGGTCGCTCGACCTGGCCGCCCCGGGGGGCGGCGACGACGCCGCGACCGGAGCGCACGCAGGGGAGCCTGACGAGACCGGGCTGCACGTCGGCGCGGGTCTGGTCCGCGCCTCGCGGGTGGTCCACGGGGTGCCGGCGACCGCGACCGAGCCGGCGCCGGTGCCGGTGCCGGTGCCCGAGCCCGAGCCCGAGCCCGAGCCTGAGCCGGTGCCCGAGCCCGAGCCTGAGCCGGCGCCCGAGCCCGAGCCGGACACCGCTCCGCAGGCGGCGCCCGACGAGCCCCCGGCCACGGCGTCGACCCCGGCGCCGGAGAGCCCGGGGTGGACCCCGGACGAGGTCGACCACGACGGCATGACCAAGGGCGGCGAGTGGGGTGCGGACGAGTTCCGGCGCCACCAGCCCGGTATCCCGGGCCAGCAGCTGGCCCCCAGCGTCACCGCGACCCCGGTCGCGCGGCTGGTGGTCTCGCACGGCGAGGACGTGGAGGTGGACCGGGTGGTGCTGGTGGGTCGGGCGCCCGAGGCGCGCCGGTTCACCTCCACCGAGCAGCCCCGCCTGGTGACGGTCCCCAGCCCGCAGCAGGAGATCTCCTCGACGCACCTCGAGGTCCGCCCCGGCTCGGGGGCCGACCACGGCAGCGCCGTCGTGACCGACCTGGGGTCGACCAACGGCACGGTGCTGGTGCAGCCGGGCCTGCCGCCCGAGTCGCTGCAGCCCGGCATCGCCGTCCAGCTCATCCCCGGGGCGGTCATCGACCTCGGTGACGGCGTCACCATCCAGGTCGTCCGACCCTGAACGCCGTGAGCGACCTCGCCGCACCCGCCGCCGCCCGGGTGGACCTGCCGACCGCCGACCTCGACCGGCGCTTCTACGCCCACGTCGTCGACCGCGCCGTCGCCTGGACGGCGTACGCCGCTGCCGCGGGGCTCGGCTGGTGGCTGCTGCCGGGCCCCGGCGTCACCGTCGCCCGCCTGCTCCTCGTGGTCGGCTGGTTCGTCGTGGTCCAGGTCCTGCTCGCGGCGCTGCTCGGCCTGCGCGGACTCAGTCCCGGCAAGGCGCTGCTCGGCCTCCGGGCGGTCTCGGCGAGCACCGGTCGTCCGGTCGGGGTGCCGTACGCGCTCCTGCGCGGGCTGGTGGTCGCCGTGGCCGGACTGCCCACGCTGTTCCTCGGGGCGGCGACCCTGGCCTGGACCAGCGCAGCCGACCGGGACCGCCAGCGCCGTGGCTGGCACGACCACCTGGCCGGGAGCGTCGTCGTCGACGTGCGACCGGTCCCCGAGGCCGGTCCCGAGGCCGAGGCGCGTCCGCGCGCGATCGTGAACCTGACCGCGATGCGGCTGGTCCCGACGCCGCCGACCCCGCCGCGTGCGGCCCCCTCCGCGACCCCCGCGCCCACCTCGCCGCCGCCCCCGACGCCTCCTCGCCCCAGCGGGCCGCCGCCGAGCGCGCCGCCGCCTGGCACCTCGCCGCCCCGCACGCCGCCCCCGAGCACCCCGCCGCCGAGCAGCCCGCCCCCGAGCACTCCGCCGGTCAGTCCTGCGCCGGTGAGGCCTGCGCGACCGGTCGAGGCCCCGGCCGGTGGCTGGGTGGTCCACCTCGACTCCGGCGAGCAGCTCGTCGTCGACGGCCTGGTGCTCCTGGGCCGCGGCCCGGTGGGCCGGGCCGGCGAGGAGGTGCGGCACCTGGTCCCGCTGCGCTCGCAGGACATGTCGGTCTCCAAGACCCACGCCCAGCTCCAGGTCGCCCCCGACGGGGCGCTGGTGGTGCTCGACCGTGGCTCGACCAACGGCTCGGTCGTCATCCGCTCGGGGGTCCCCCGCGACCTCGCAGCCGGCACCCCGCTGACGCTGCTCGACGGCGACACCCTGCGCCTGGGGGACCGGAGCCTGCGGGTGGTGCGCCAGGGCTGAGCCCCTCCGAGGGCTCTGGTCAGAAAGCAAGATGTGGCCTAGGTTCGCCCGTCATGGAGTTCGAGCACACCGAGACGGCCACGACGAGTGCTTCTCCGGCGCACGTGTGGACCCTGTGGTCCGACATCACCACCTGGGCCACCTGGGACCCCGCGGTCGACCGGGTGGTCCTCGACGGTCCGTTCCGGCTGGGCACCACCGGGACGATGGTGCTGGCCGGCGGCATCGAGGCCGACTTCACCCTGGTCGCCGTCAGTCCCGACGCGCGCTACTGCGACGAGCTGCGTCTCGGGGAGCTGCTCATCCGCATCGACCACCTGGTCGAGGCGACCGAGCACGGCGCCCGGCTGACCGTCGTCACCAGCATCGAGGGACCGGGAGCGGACGACATCGGCCCGATGGTCGTCGCCCAGGCGCCTGAGGCGCTGAGTCTGCTGGTCGCGCAGGCGGAGGCGCTCGCGACGCAGGAGGACCCGCGCGTCAGCGGCTGAGCTGGACCGGCACCCGGGTCCGGGTGCCGTGGCTGCCGCGCCACAGCACGAAGCCGTCGTCACTGGTGCGGGTGCCGCCGCGGACCCGCACCGTGTAGGTCGCCGACTCGCCCGGGCCGAGCCGCAGCGCCGCCGGCGTCACGCTCACGTCGTGGGCGGTGAACCCGCCGACCGAGGACGAGAAGTAGCGGGCGCGGCTGCCTGCGTTGGTCACCGTGCGAGTGGTCGTCGACCGGCCGCCGCTGAGCAGCACCGACGCGGTGTTGAGCGGCTCGGAGGCGCGCAGGTCCCCGTTGAGCCAGGCGCGGTAGTCGCCCAGGTCGACGTCGTGCAGCAGGCCCGGGCGCAGGGCGCGCTGGCCGCGCACCCGTCCCGCACCGGCGTCCAGCGCAGCGGCACCGGGCACGGGGTCGGCGGTGGTGGCCAGGGCCGAGCGGACCTGCGGAGCGCTCCAGTCCCGCCGCGCCAGGAGGCGCGCTGCGGTGCCGCTGGTCCAGGCCGTGGCCGGCGAGGTGCCGCTCTGGGTGTCCCAGCGCCGGTCGGAGGCGCCGGCCGGGACCGCACCGACGATGCCTGCACCCGGGGCCACCAGGTCGGGCTTGAGGACGGCGGCGGAGGGGTCGCCGCTGCCGGAGAACGGCAGCACCTCCAGGGGGGCCGAGCGGGCGCCGCGCGGCTGGAGCCGCACCTTGCCGGCCGGGTGCGCCTGTGCCCAGCGGCGTACGACGTCGGCGTCGGCGGCCGCGAGGTGCACGGTCGGGACGCTGTGGAAGTCGGCGTCGAGCGAGCCCGGCCCGGTGTTGGCCAGGATCATCCCGGCTCCGTCGGCCCGCTGCACCGCGGCGGACTTGTCGACGCGACCCACCCCGCCGCGCTCGCACAGCACGACGCGGTCGGCGACCAGGGCCGCGTCGAGGCTGCCGGGCGTGCACAGGGCCGCGTCCTGGCGCGAGGAGCCGGTCGAGGCGGCGTCGGACCCCCGCACGAGGCGGACCGGGCCGACGGTCGCGTCTCCGAGCATCGCGCCGCTGACGCGCGGGCCGTCGGCGCCCAGGCGGACGCGACCCTCCCGCTGGGTGGCGCTGCTGGCGCCCACGGTCGTGACCCACGGCGAGGGGTGCGCGGCGGTGCCGTCCGGGCCACCGTTGCCGGCGGCGGCCACCACGACGATGCCGGCCTCGGCGGCGCCGAGCAGCGCGGTCTCGACGGTGTCGAGGGTCGGCGGACCGCCCACGGAGAGGTTGAGCACGTCGACGCCGTCGTTGGTGGCGCGGTCGATCGCGGTCACCAGGTCGGCGGTCGCACAGCCGTCGTCCGCGGGGTCGGGGGCGCTCCAGCAGGCCTTGTAGACGGCGATGCGGGCCTGGGGGGCCACGCCGGCGTACCGGCCGAGGCTCTGCTCGCCCACCCGGACGCTGACCTCGGAGTTGCCGGCGGCGATCGAGGCCATGGCGGTGCCGTGCCCGCGGTCGTCACGAGGGGAGAGGGAGGTGGAGGAGCGCACCGAGTCGGCGCCGAACCCCGCCACGAACCAGTCGCCGGCCACGACCTTGCCGTTGCAGGTCGCGGGACCCCAGTCGTCGGCGTCGGTGCAGACCCCGCCGAAGTCCGCGGGCGCCGGGCCGAGGCCGGGCACGGACGAGAAGACCGGGCCGTCGGGGTCGAGGCCGGTGTCGACGAAGCCGATGACCACGCCCCGCCCGCCCTGGGTGCGGGCCGAGGGGCTCAGGCCGGAGCTGGTGGTCTCGTCAGCGGCGGCGAGGGGACGCACGCGGCTGGGCTCGACCAGCGCCACGTCGGGCGTCGCCGCGAGACGGGTGGCCTGCTGCGCGGTGAGCTCGACGGCGACGCCGTTGAGCGCCGTGGTCCAGCGGTAGACGGGGTCGGGGGCGTCCACGGAGTCCAGCAGCCGCTGCTGCCGGGTCCGCATCCGCATCTCCTGCAGCGCCGGGCCGACCTCGGAGGCGCTGCCCGAGGTGCCCGGGCCCCTCAAGGTGACCAGGTAGAGCTCGGTGCGCGCGACCGAGGCCCCGGGGAGCGCCTGGGTCGGGGTGCCCACTGCCAGGAGAGCCGCTCCCGCGGCCGCGAGCGCCGTCCCGGCCGCCAGCGCACGGCGTACGCCGTGTCGGCGGTGGGTGGCGGCGCTGCGGGTCACGTCGTGCTCCTGGGTCGGGGAAGGGGTGGTGCCTGCTGCTCGGACCGGTGCCCGGACGGTGTCCGGGTCCCGTCGTGTCGGGGAGCAGCGAAGTCCCCGGGTGTCACCCGGGGTGGGGGAGGACCAGTGTGACGGATGAGACGCCGCTACGACAGTCGAACGTCGGAGTCTGTGGACGACCGGCTCCCGGTGTCCTCGTCTACGCTCGTGGCCGTGCCCGTTGCGACCCCCGCCCTGCCGCTGGTGGTGGGTTTCGACCTCGACATGACCCTGATCGACTCCCGTCCGGGCATCGGTGCGGTGCTGGAGGTCCTCGCCACCGAGCTCGGGGTCCGACTGCCGGTGGCGGAGCTGACGGCCCGGTTGGGGCCGCCGCTCGACCAGATGCTGGCCCCGCACCTCCCGGCGCACACGCTGACGGCCGCCGTCGACCGGTTCCGCGAGATCTACCCCTCGCGCGCCGTGGCGGCCGCGACGGTGCTGGACGGTGCGCACGAGGCGGTCGCGGCCGTGCGTGCCCACCGCGGCCGGGTGCTCGTCGTCACGGGCAAGTTCGCCCCCAACGCGCGCCTGCACCTCGAGCACGCCGGCCTCGACCCCGACCACCTCGAGGGAGGCGTGTGGGGCGTCGGAAAGGCCGACGTGCTGCTCCGGCAGGGGGCGTCGGTCTACGTGGGCGACCACGTCCACGACGTCGAGGGGGCCCTCGCGGCCGGTGCCACCAGCGTCTCCGTCCTCAGCGGCGGATGCACCCGCGAGGAGCTGCTGGCCGCAGGCACCCACGTGGTCCTCGACGACCTCTCCGCGTTCCCCGTCTGGCTCGAGGAGCACCTCCTCGACCAGCGACTCGCCGCGCTGGCGGCGGACCTGGGACGACGCGGCTCGCTGCTGGTGGCCTACAGCGGTGGGGCCGACAGCGCGTTCCTGCTCGCGGCGGCGGTGCGTGCGCTCGGCCCGGGGCGGGTCGTCGCGGCGACCGGCTACTCGGATGCGTTGCCCCGCTCCGAGCGGGGCCCGGCCCGGCAGCTGGCGGACGAGCTCGGGGTCCGGGTGCTCACCCCGCGCACCCAGGAGATGGAGCGCGAGGGCTACCGCGCCAACGCCGGTGACCGGTGCTTCTTCTGCAAGGCCGAGCTGCTCGAGACCCTGGTCCCGCTCGCCGCGCAGCACCGGATCGCGCACGTGGCCACCGGCACCAACGCCGACGACGTCGTGGCCGGCTTCCGCCCCGGCATCCGCGCGGCCGCCGAGCGCGGCGCGCTCACCCCGCTGGCCGACGCGGGCCTGACCAAGGCGCAGGTGCGTGAGGCGTCGCGGCGCTGGGGACTGCCCACCTGGGACAAGCCCGCCGCCGCCTGCCTGTCCTCGCGCATCGCCTACGGCATCGAGGTCAGCCCGCACCGGCTGGCCCGGGTGGAGCGGGCCGAGGCAGCCGTGCGCGAGGTGCTCGCCGCGGCCGGCGTGCCGGTGCGCGACCTGCGGGTGCGCGACCTCGGGGTCCGCGAGGGCCGCGAGGTCGCCTCGGTCGAGGTCGACGCCGCGCTGCTGGCGGGACGGCTGGCCGAGCCGGGCGCCCTGGTCTACGACGTGTGCGCCGCGGTGCGCGGCGCGGGGTTCGCCGTGGCCGAGGTGTCGCGGCGCGGGTTCCGGTCCGGGTCGATGAACGAGCTGCTGACCGAGCCCGAGCGCTGGCGGTGACCGCGCCGCAGGAGGTGGCCGCCCGCCTGTGGGACGAGGCGACTTCGCGCCAGCCCGTGCCCGAGGCGTCGTTCGTGCTGCTCACCGGCGCGGCCGCCCTCGCCCTGGTGTGGCTCCCGGTCACCTGGCCGCGGGTACGCCTGGGCGTCACCGTCGTCCACGAGGCCGGGCACGCCGTCGTGGCCGTGCTGGTCGGGCGGCGCCTCCAGGGCATCCGCCTGCACTCGGACACCTCGGGCGTCACCCTCTCCCGGGGCCGTCCGCGCGGGCCGGGCATGGTGGTGATGCTGGCCGCGGGCTACCTGGCGCCGGCCGTGGTGGGCCTCGGTGCCGCGCTGCTGCTCGCCGACGGGCGCAGCCTGGCGCTGCTGTGGCTTGTGGTCGCCCTGCTCGCGGCGCTGCTGCTCCTGGTCCGCAACGTGTACGGCGTCGTGGTGCTGGTCCTCGCCGGTGCCGGCGTCGGCGCGGTGACCTGGTGGGCCGACCCGGCCCTCCAGTCCGTCCTGGCCTACCTCGTGGCCTGGCTGCTGCTGCTCGCCGCGCCCCGTCCGTTGCTGGAGCTGGGGGCCCGCGGAGCCCGGGCCCGGCGCGGCTCCGACCCCGACCAGCTCGCCCGGTTGACCCGCGTCCCGGCACTCGTGTGGGTGCTGGTGCTGCTCGTGGCCAACCTCGCGGGGCTCGTGGTCGGCGTGGCGACCCTGGCCCCCGACCTGCTGCCGCGCTGAGCCGGGCACCGGGCCGAACCCGAACCGGTGGCCCACCGCTTCGACAGCCTGCCTATCCTGGCCTGCCCCGACCGCCCGGTCGGGCCGCGCGAGAGACCGCGCGACGCAAGCGAGCAACGAGACCGAGGATGCTGCTGTGCCCAGGGGCAAGGTGAAGTGGTTCGACGCCGACAAGGGTTTCGGCTTCCTGTCGCAGGAGGACGGCCCGGACGTGCACGTGCGCGCCGAGGCGCTGCCCGAGGGTGTCACCACCCTCAAGGCCGGCACCCGCGTCGAGTTCGGGATCGCGCAGGGTCGCCGGGGCGACCAGGCCCTCCAGGTGCAGGTGCTCGACCAGCCCGCCTCGGTCAGCCGCAACAAGCAGGCGGCGCGGCGCAAGAAGCCCGACGACATGGCTCCGATCGTCGAGGACCTCATCGGCCTCCTCGACGGGCTCAGCGAGAACTACCGGCACGGGCGGCACCCCGACGCCGGCACCGTGGCGCCCACCGCCAAGCTGCTCCGGGCCCTGGCCGACGAGCTCGAGCGCTGAGCCGACCGCACCGGGGCGCCCCTCAGCCGGTGACCGGCACCTCGCCGGGGAACTGCTTGGCGCGGCCGGCCAGCACGAAGACGGTCCAGGCGCTGAGCACGGCGAAGGCCACCCCCAGCCCGAGCCGGGCCGGGTCGAGAGGCAGGGCGATGCCCACGAAGCCGCCCACGACCCAGGCCAGCTGCAGCGTGGTGTCGCTGCGGGCGAAGGCGCTGGCCTGCACCTGGGTCGGCACGTCGCTCTGGATGGTGGCGTCGAGGCAGAACTTCGCCAGCGACTGGGCCAGCCCCGCGCTCAGCCCCAGCAGCACCAGCGGCAGCACGCCGTAGAAGAGCGTGGCCACCAGCGCGGCCACGGCGTCCAGCACGAGCACCAGGACGACCGTCGGGGCGGGGTGGAGCCGGTGCAGCAGCGAGGCGACGGCGACGCCACCGGCGTTGCCGATGCCCGCGGCCGCCACCACGAGGCCGATCAGCACCTCTGCGCGCAGCCCCGTCTCCGGCGGGTTGTCACGCAACAGGAACGCCATGAACATGAGCAGGAACCCGCTCAGCCAGCGCGGCCCGCAGTTCGCCCGCAGGGCGAAGGCCACGGTGGTGGGGATGCGGGTGCGCGGTCGGGCACCCGACGTACCGGACATGGGCGGTGCCGGGGTCGAGGTGCCGCCGGGAGCCATCAGCACCAGCATCTCCTCGCCCACGGAGGAGTCGACCCGTTCGGGCAGCCGGATGGCGAAGACGGTGGCCACGACGAAGAGCACGAACGCGTAGCGCAGCGACCACTCCGGACCGACGAGAGAGGCGAGGGCGGCGAGCGGGGCCGAGATGGTGGCCCCGAGGATGCCGGCCAGCGAGACCCGTCCGTTGGCCTTGACCAGCGTGGTCCCCGGCGGCAGCAGCCGCGGTACGGCGGCCGCCCGGGTGACGCCGTACGCCTTGGACGAGACCAGCACTCCGAGCGCCGCGGCGAAGAGCCACGCCGACTCCCCGGTCACGGCTCCGGCCAGTCCCCAGCAGAGGAAGGCACGCATCGCCATCGTCGCGCCGATCGCCCAGCGGCGGCCGTGGCTGAAGCGGTCGAGGAACGGCCCGATCAGCGGGGCCACGATCGCGAACGGCAGCATCGTCAGGCCCAGGAACAGCGCGACCTGGCCGCGCGCCTCCCCGGACGGGACCGTGAAGAAGAGGCTGCCGGCCAACGAGATCGCGACGGCCGCGTCGCCGGCGGTGTTGAAGAAGTGCAGGTAGAAGAGGCGGTTCAGCCCCGAGCGGTCGGCCCCCTCGGCATTGGCGGCGCGGTGCGCCTGGCGTCCGACGTAGCGGCCGGCCCGGGCCGTGGCCCGGGTGGTGGCCCGCGCTGCCACGGCCGCGCCGCGCGCGCCCACCTTGGCGCCGGTGCCCAGTCCCCGCCCCACGGCCCGGGCGCGCTCACCGGAGGTCTCCGGCCCAGGAGGTCCGGGGGCACCGGGTCCGGGGCGCTGCGACGTCATGGGCCCATCCTGCCTGGTGGTGCACCCCCGGCCCCGCAGCACACCGGGTCAGCGCACGGGCCCGGGCGCGGGACGGGGGTCGTGTGGCCGCCCGGGGCGCCGGGGAGGCATGATGGCGCGTCGTGAGCACCATGACCCGGGTCAAGCCCGATGCCGTCGCCGTCGCCGCTGTCGAGACAGCCCGCGAGGTCCTCGTCTCCGACGTCGGTGCCGCCGACATCGGTGGGCACCTCGGCCACGTCGTCGAGGCCGAGCGCGTCGTCACGCACCTCTTCGCCTGCGAGCGCGCCGGATACCTGGGGTGGCGCTGGTCGGTGACCGTGGCCCGCGCCCCGCGCCAGAAGCACGTGACCGTCGACGAGGTCGTGCTGATCCCGGGGGACGAGGCGATCGTGGCTCCCGCGTGGGTGCCCTACCGCGAGCGGATGCAGCCGGGCGACATGTCCCCGGGCGACCTGCTCCCGGTCGACGACGACGACCCGCGCCTGGTGCCGACCTACTCCTTCGGCGACGACCCGCTCGACACCGACGACAAGGCCCAGATCCGCGCCGTGGCGCAGGACCTGGGGCTGGGCCGGGTGCGCACCCTCTCACCCGAGGGTCGCGACCTGGCCGCCCAGCGCTGGTACGACGGCGAGCAGGGCCCGGAGTCCGCGCTGGCCCGCTCGGTCCCGCAGTCCTGCCACTCGTGCGGCTTCCTGGTGCGCCTGGCCGGCCCGCTGGCCCAGACCTTCGGGGTCTGCGCGAACGGCGACGCCAACGACGACGGTCGCGTGGTGGCCTTCGGCCACGGGTGCGGCGCCCACTCCGAGGTGGCGCTGGCCAAGAAGCACGAGCCGCAGCCGATGCCCGAGCACGTCTACGACAGCCTCACCCTGGACCCGTTGCACGCACGCGGCTGACCCCCGGCGGGCGGCTCAGTCCCGGACGGGGTGGCCGAACTCGGTCGTCGGCGCGTGCGCGTCGGCCGCCGAGAGCACCCACACGGCGTACTCGTCGCCGGCGGGGTGCAGCTCGTAGGACCCGAAGCGCTGGTCCACGCGCAGACCGGCGGCCTCGACGTCGGTGACGAACTCGCCGGGCGGGTAGTCGCGCGCGTCTGCCGGCCCGCCGGTGAGGTGGAAGCCGACGAGGACCCGTCCTCCCGGGGCCAACCGGTCCCGCAGCAGCGTCAGCAGCCGCCGCTCGGTCCCCTCGGCGAGGAAGACCACCACGTTGCCGACGCACACGACGAGGTCGAAGACGCGGGCGCGCTCGCCGAGCAGGTCGTCGTCGAGCGCCAGGGCGTCGGCCTCGATGACGTCGACCTCGGGGAACGTCCGGCGGGACTGGGCGACGAGCGCAGGGTCGGGCTCGACCGCGACCACCTGGTGGCCACGGGACACGAGTGCCGCAGCGACCCGGCCCATCCCCGAGCCCACGTCGAGCACCCGCCCCGAGCGGGGGAGCAGGGTGTCGGCCAGACGGGCCTCGCCGTCGACGTCCTCGCCCGAGGCCACCAGGTCGGCGAACTTGCGGCCGAACCCCGCGGTCCGGTCGGGTCCGGCCAGGGCCCAGCGGGTCGGGGGGAGCCCGGTCACGACGCGCCTCGCTCGTCGTTCCTGACCTGGGCCGGGTCGGCCGGGTCGGCCGGGTCGGCGGGGTCGTCGGGCTCGGTGGTGAGGGTGTCGCGCACCTGGCGGCGGCGACGGCAGTACTCCAGACCGAGCAGGCCGAGCCCGAAGCCGGTCAGCGCCGTCCACAGCCACCAGGTCCGGCCCTGCGCGGACAGCTCGCCGTAGAACGGCAGCAGCGCCAGGAAGCCCAGCAGCCACAGCGCGGTGCCGACCTCGACCGTTCGCACACCGTCGACGTCGAGGGGCTCGACATCGGCCACCAGGAAGGTGCGGTTGCCGATCTCGTGCTGGGTCGGCTGCTCGTCGCGCAGGTCCACCCCTGCACGCTAGTCGACGCCGCGGTCGGCCGCCCATCGCGGACCTCGTGGAGCGGCCGCGCCGGCGATCTGGGATGCTCTGCGCTCGTGACCACCCAGACAGCGCCTGCTCGCTCCGGCATCGACCGCTACTTCCAGATCACCGAGCGCGGCTCGACCGTCGGCCGGGAGGTGCGCGGTGGTCTCGTCACGTTCCTCACCATGGCCTACATCGTGGTCCTCAACCCGCTCATCCTCGGGTTCGTGGCGGACTCCGAGGGCAACTACCTCGCCGGCGGCCCCGGGGACGGCTCCAACCTCGCCGCGATCGCCGCCGGTACGGCGCTGGTCGCGGGTGTGCTGACGATCCTGATGGGCGCGGTGGCGAACTTCCCGCTCGCGCTGGCCACCGGCCTGGGCCTCAACGCCTTCGTCGCCGTGGCGATCGCCACCCAGTCGACGTGGGCCGACGCCATGGGTCTGGTGGTGCTCGAGGGCATCGCCATCCTGGTCCTGGTGCTGACCGGCTTCCGCACCGCGGTCTTCCACGCGGTCCCGACCCAGCTCAAGGTCGCGATCTCGGTCGGGATCGGCCTGTTCATCGCACTCATCGGCTTCGTCGACGCCGGCTTCGTGAGCCGCATCCCCGACGCCTACGGCACGACGGTGCCGGTCCAGCTGGGCGCCGGCGGTTCGCTCACGGGGTGGCCGGTGCTGGTCTTCGCCGGCGGCCTGGTGCTGCTGATCGCGCTGTGGGTGCGCGGTGTGCGGGGCGCGATCCTGATCGCGATCGTCTCGGCGACCGTGGCGGCGCTCGTCATCGAGGCCGTGCTCGAGCTCGGCGCGGCCAAGGACAACCCCGGCGGCTGGTCGCTGACCGTGCCCCGCTTCGACGGCTTCGTCGACATGCCGGACTTCGGCACCCTGGGCCAGTTCTCGCTCTTCGGCGCCTTCACCTCCATCGGCGTGGTCGCGGCGCTGCTGCTGGTCTTCTCGCTGATGCTGGCCGACTTCTTCGACACCATGGGCACGATGACCGCGATCGGCGCCGAGGCCGGGCTCAACGACGCCGAGGGCACGCCCCCGAACATGCAGCGCATCCTGGTCGTGGACTCGGTCGCCGCCATCGCCGGCGGCATGGGCGGGGTGTCGTCGAACACCTCCTACATCGAGTCGGCCTCCGGTGTCGGGGAGGGCGCGCGCACCGGCCTGGCCTCGCTGGTCACCGGCTCGCTGTTCCTGCTCACCATGTTCTTCACCCCGGTGGTCAAGGCCATCCCCTCCGAGGCGGCCGTGCCGGCGCTGGTGCTGGTCGGCTTCCTGATGATGCAGCAGGTCACGGAGATCGACTGGTCCGACGTCGAGATCGCCATCCCGGCCTTCCTCACGATCGTGCTGATGCCGTTCACCTACTCGATCTCGGTGGGCATCGGTGCAGGCTTCCTGGCCTTCGTGCTCATCAAGCTGGTGCTCGGCAAGGCCCGCGCGGTGCACCCCCTGCTGTGGGTGGTCTCCGCGCTGTTCGTCGTCTACTTCGCCATCGACCCGATCACCGACCTGCTCACCTGACGGGCCTCCGGCGGGCGCGCCCCGCCCGCCGGAATGTCACGGGTGCCCGCAGCGTTCACCGCATGTCGAGCATCCGTGACCTGCCCGTGAGAGAGCCTGGTTGAGCCCCACCTTCCGTTCCCTGTCCCACCCGAACTACCGGCGCTACGCCGCCGGCTCGCTGGTGTCCAACACGGGCACCTGGATGCAGCGGGTGGCCCAGGACTGGTTGGTGCTGCTGCTCACCGGGTCGGGCGCCGCGATCGGCATCACGACCGGGCTCCAGTTCCTGCCCTTCCTGCTCCTCTCGCCGTGGGCCGGCCTGGTCGCCGACCGCATCCCCAAGCGCCGCCTCCTGCAGATCACCAACGTCTCCATGGCGGTCCCGGCCCTGGTGCTGGGACTGCTGGCGGTCACGGGCACCGCCCAGATCTGGCACGTCTACGTGCTCGCGCTGGTGCTGGGCGTCGCCTCGGCGTTCGACGCCCCGGCCCGCCAGTCCTTCGTGTCCGAGATCGTCGGACCCGACGACCTCGCGAACGCCGTCGGCCTCAACTCAGCCAGCTTCAACTCGGCCCGGCTGCTCGGGCCCGCGCTGGCGGGCCTGCTCATCGCCGGGTTCGGCGGGGGAGTGGGCGGCACCGGCTGGGTGATCCTGCTCAACGCGGCGAGCTACGCCGCGCCGGTCCTGACCCTGCGTGCCCTCGACGTCTCGCTGCTGCGCACCCCCACGCCCTCGGTGCGCGGTCCCGGGCAGCTGCGCGAGGGCGTGGCCTACGTCCGGGGGCGTCCGGACCTCCTCCTGCTGCTGGGGATCGTCTTCTTCACCGGCACCTTCGGCCTGAACTTCCAGCTCACCAGCGCCCTGATGGCCACCGAGGTCTTCGGCAAGGGGCCCGCCGAGTACGGCCTGCTCGGCACCTTCCTGGCCGTGGGCTCGTTGACCGGTTCCCTGGTCGCCGCGCGCCGGGTGCGGGTGCGCCACCGCCACGTGGTGCTCGCCGCCCTGGCCTTCGGGGCGCTCGAGGTCGTGGCCGGCCTGGCGCCGACGTACCTGGTCTTCGCGCTGCTCAGCCCGCTGCTCGGGCTGGCGGCGCTGACCATGATCACCAGCGCGACCACCCACCTGCAGCTCAGCACCACACCGGAGATGCGAGGTCGGGTGATGGCGCTCTACATGATGATCTTCGTGGGCGGGACCCCGCTCGGTGCGCCCTTCATCGGATGGGTCGGCGAGACCTTCGGAGCCCGCTGGACCCTGCTCGTCGGCGGCACCGCGACCCTGCTCGGCACGGTGCTCACCGTGGTGCTGTTCGTGGGGGCTCGGCGCGTTTTGACCGGCCTACGGGCGCCGGGTAGCCTCTTTCCTCGTGTCTGGGACAACCAGGCCGTTGCGCGTGCTCGGAAGTAGTCGGCGGATCATGATCGCCGCTGCGCCGGGCCGAGATGCCAGAAGCCACCGCAGCCAGGTGGTCCCGGAAGAGGGCGACACGCCCGACCGCGGGGGCTAGCAGCGCCGGAAGGCAAGCACCACCCGGACACGACGGAGCAGCTCCGTCGAGAAGCTGCCTGAAAATCGTGCGCTGCAGATTGCGGCGTACTGAGAGAGAAACAGAAGGGGAACCACTCGGTGCCCACGATTAACCAGCTGGTCCGCAAGGGCCGCCAGGACAAGGCGTCCAAGAACGCGACGCCTGCCCTCAAGGGATCGCCCCAGCGACGCGGTGTCTGCACCCGCGTCTACACGACCACCCCGAAGAAGCCGAACTCCGCTCTGCGCAAGGTCGCCCGCGTGCGCCTGTCCAGTGGCGTCGAGGTCACCGCCTACATCCCGGGTGTCGGTCACAACCTCCAGGAGCACTCGATCGTGCTCGTGCGCGGCGGCCGGGTCAAGGACCTGCCCGGTGTGCGCTACAAGATCATCCGCGGCTCGCTCGACACGCAGGGCGTGAAGAACCGCAAGCAGGCTCGCAGCCTGTACGGCGCCAAGAAGGAGAAGAGCTGATATGCCGCGCAAGGGTCCCGCACCGAAGCGGCCTCTCGACGTCGACCCGGTCTACGGGTCGCAGCTGGTCACCCAGCTCGTCTCCAAGGTCCTCCAGGACGGCAAGAAGCAGGTCGCCCAGCGCATCGTGTACGGCGCGCTCGAGGGTTGCCGCGAGAAGACCGGCACCGACCCCGTCGTGACGCTGAAGCGCGCGATGGACAACGTGAAGCCGGCCCTCGAGGTCAAGTCGCGCCGCGTCGGTGGCGCCACCTACCAGGTCCCGATCGAGGTCAAGGGCACGCGTGGCACCACGCTCGCGCTGCGCTGGCTCGTCGGGTACGCCGCGGCTCGTCGTGAGAAGACGATGTCCGAGCGCCTGATGAACGAGATCCTCGACGCTTCCAACGGCCTCGGTGCCGCAGTGAAGAAGCGCGAGGACACGCACAAGATGGCCGAGTCCAACAAGGCTTTCGCCCACTACCGCTGGTGATCGTTGCGGGACGGCTGTGACCCGGCCGTCCCGCACCCCACCGCCCCTTCGATTTAAGGAACGCGACTACACGTGGCTGTCGACATCACCACTGACCTCAAGGTCGTCCGCAACATCGGCATCATGGCTCACATCGATGCCGGTAAGACGACGACCACCGAGCGCATCCTCTTCTACACCGGCATCACCTACAAGATCGGTGAGGTCCACGACGGCGGCGCCACGATGGACTGGATGGAGCAGGAGCAGGAGCGTGGCATCACTATCACCTCTGCTGCGACCACCTGCTGGTGGAAGGACCACCAGATCAACATCATCGACACACCCGGCCACGTGGACTTCACGGCCGAGGTCGAGCGCTCGCTGCGCGTGCTCGACGGTGCTGTCGCCGTCTTCGACGGTGTCGCGGGCGTCGAGCCCCAGACGATGACGGTGTGGCGCCAGGCGAACAAGTACGCCGTGCCCCGCATGTGCTTCGTCAACAAGCTCGACCGCACCGGTTCGGACTTCTTCCACTGCGTCCAGACGATGGTGGACCGGCTCAACTCCACCCCGCTGGTGCTGCAGCTCCCCATCGGCGCCGAGGGCGACTTCCTCGGTGTCGTCGACCTGGTCGGCATGCGTGCCCTGACCTGGCGCGGCGAGACCACGATGGGTGAGGACTACACCATCGAGGAGATCCCGGCCGACCTCGCCGAGCAGGCCGCGGAGTACCGCGTGAAGCTGCTCGAGACGCTCTCGGAGTCCGACGACGACTTCATGGAGAAGTACCTCGAGGGCGAGGACTTCACCGTCGAGGAGGTCGAGGCCGCGATCCGTCGCGCCACCCTGGCCGACAAGATCAACCCCGTGCTCTGCGGCACCGCGTTCAAGAACAAGGGCGTCCAGCCCCTGCTCGACGCGGTCGTGAAGTACCTGCCCTCCCCGCTGGACGTCGACGGCATCCAGGGCCACGCGGTCAACAACGAGGACGAGCCGGTGGTGCGCAAGCCCAGCGACGACGAGCCCTTCTCCGGCCTGGCCTACAAGATCGCCGCCGACCCGCACCTGGGCAAGCTGACCTACGTGCGCGTCTACTCGGGCAAGCTCGCCGCTGGCGCCACCGTGACCAACTCGGTCAACGGCCGCAAGGAGCGGATCGGCAAGGTCTACCAGATGCACGCCAACAAGCGTGAGGAGATCGCGTCGGTCGGCGCCGGCCAGATCGTGGCCGTCATGGGTCTGAAGGACACCAAGACCGGTCACACGCTGTGCGACCCGCAGCACCAGGTCGTCCTGGAGTCGATGACGTTCCCGGCCCCGGTGATCGAGGTCGCCATCGAGCCGAAGACCAAGTCCGACCAGGAGAAGCTGGGCACCGCGATCCAGCGCCTCTCCGACGAGGACCCGACCTTCACGGTCAACACCGACGAGGAGACCGGCCAGACGATCATCGCCGGCATGGGCGAGCTCCACCTCGAGATCCTGGTCGACCGGATGCGACGCGAGTTCCGCGTCGAGGCCACCGTCGGCAAGCCCCAGGTCGCCTACCGCGAGACCATCCGCAAGCCTGTCAAGAACCACAGCTACACGCACAAGAAGCAGACCGGTGGTTCGGGGCAGTTCGCGAAGGTCGTCATCTCGGTCGAGCCCAACATCGACCCCGAGACCAACACGGGCGCCGGCTACCTGTTCTCCAACAACGTCACCGGTGGTCGCATCCCGAAGGAGTACATCCCCTCGGTCGACCAGGGTGCCCAGGAGGGGCTGCAGTTCGGCGTGCTCGCCGGCTTCCCGATGGTCGATGTGAAGATGTCTCTCGAGGACGGCGCCTACCACGACGTCGACTCCTCGGAGCTGGCCTTCAAGATCGCCGGTCTCCAGGCCTTCAAGGAGGCCGTGCGGATGGCCAAGCCCGTCCTGCTCGAGCCGGTGTTCGCCGTGGAGGTGACCACCCCGGAGAGCTTCCTGGGTACGGTCATCGGTGACATCAACAGCCGGCGGGGTCAGATCCAGAACCAGGAGGAGCGCCACGGTGACATGGTCATCGATGCGCTCGTCCCGCTGTCCGAAATGTTCGGGTACGTCGGCGACCTGAGGTCCAAGACCTCCGGCCAGGCGTCGTACTCGATGGAGTTCGACTCGTACGCCGAGGTTCCCACGAACATCGCCGACGAGATCATCAAGAAGGTTCGCGGCGAGTAGTCTCACCGAGTTCCTCGGCACCATCGGCACCATTCCAGCAAGTACGAGTCAAGTACCAACCACACCAGGAGGAGCCCCCAGTGGCTAAGGCGAAGTTCGAGCGGACCAAGCCGCACGTCAACATCGGCACCATTGGTCACATCGACCACGGCAAGACGACGCTGACCGCGGCCATCTCGAAGGTGCTTCACGACAAGCACCCGGACCTGAACGAGGCGTCGGCATTCGACTCCATCGACAAGGCACCGGAGGAGCGTCAGCGCGGTATCACCATCTCGATCGCGCACATCGAGTACCAGACCGAGTCGCGCCACTACGCGCACGTCGACTGCCCCGGTCACGCCGACTACATCAAGAACATGATCACCGGCGCGGCGCAGATGGACGGCGCGATCCTCGTGGTCGCCGCCACCGACGGCCCCATGCCGCAGACGCGTGAGCACGTGCTGCTCGCCCGCCAGGTCGGCGTGCCGGCCCTGGTCGTGGCGCTCAACAAGTGCGACATGGTCGACGACGAGGAGCTCATCGAGCTCGTCGAGATGGAGGTGCGCGAGCTCCTCTCGGAGTACGAGTTCCCCGGCGACGACGTGCCGGTCGTCCAGGTGGCGGCCTTCCCGGCGCTGCAGGGCGACGAGAAGTGGAGCAAGTCCATCCTCGAGCTCATGGACGCGGTGGACTCCTACATCCCGCAGCCCGAGCGCGACACGGAGAAGCCGTTCCTCATGCCCGTCGAGGACGTCTTCACCATCACCGGTCGCGGCACGGTCATCACCGGCCGTATCGAGCGGGGCATCGTGAAGGTCAACGAGGAGGTCGAGATCATCGGCATCCGCGACGTTGCCCAGAAGTCCACGGTCACCGGCGTCGAGATGTTCCGCAAGCTGCTCGACGAGGGCCAGGCCGGTGAGAACGTCGGTCTGCTGCTTCGTGGCACCAAGCGCGAGGACATCGAGCGCGGCATGGTCGTCATCAAGCCGGGCACCACGACCCCGCACACCAACTTCGAGGCCTCGGTCTACATCCTCTCGAAGGAGGAGGGCGGCCGTCACACGCCGTTCTTCAACAACTACCGTCCGCAGTTCTACTTCCGCACCACGGACGTGACCGGTGTCGTGACCCTTCCCGAGGGCACCGAGATGGTCATGCCGGGCGACAACACCGAGATGTCGGTGGAGCTGATCCAGCCCATCGCCATGGAGGACGGCCTGCGCTTCGCGATCCGCGAGGGTGGCCGCACCGTCGGCGCCGGCCGGGTCACCAAGATCACCAAGTGATCCCCGCCGGTCGCTGACCGGCACCCAGCACAGCTCCACCAGCACGGCCCCGGACCTCGGTCCGGGGCCGTTCTGCATGTCCGGGCGACACCCGCAGAACATTTCGGGCGCAGAGCCAACCCCGCGGGACGCAGAGGACTCCTTCACACTGACATCAACTCCCAGAGGAGGAGCTGCATGACAGACCCAGCCCCGGTCACCGATCCCGGGTTCGAGGAGTTCGTGACCGCCCGGTGGGCGCCGCTCTACCGCACGGCCTACCTGCTGACGGGCACGCGCCACGAGGCGGAGGACCTGCTGCAGACGGCGCTGGCGCGCACCTGCGTGCGGTGGTCCTCCATCCGGGACAAGGGTGCCGCCGACGCCTACGTGCGCCGCGCGATGCTGCACCTGGCCCAGCGCCAGTGGCGACGCCGGGGCCGGGAGGTCGCGACCGAGCACGTCCCCGACGCCGGGCACGACCACCTCGGCTCCCGCGCCGACCACGTCGCGCTGTGGGACGCGGTACGCCGCCTCCCGGCGCGGATGCGTGCCGTCGTCGTGCTGCGCTACTACGAGGACCTCAGCGTCGCACAGACCGCCCACGAGCTCGGCTGCTCCGAGGGCACCGTCAAGAGCCAGACCCACCACGCCGTGCGCCAGCTGCGCGCGGCGCTGCCCGCACTCGAGCTCTCGGAGGACCCGGCATGAGCAGCACAGACATCCGCGAAGCCCTGCACAGCGTCGGCGAGAGCACCCCGGTGCCCGTGGTCGACCGGTTGGCCCTGCAGCGCAAGGTCGCGCAGGAGCGACGCGCCCAGCGGGCGAGGTGGGCCGGGACGGCGACCCTGGCCGTCGCGGCCTCGGTCGCCCTGGTGGCCGTCGTCGGGGTCCCGTTCACCGGTGGTGCCGCCACCGGACCCGCCGCGGGGGAGCGGACCGTCGAGACGACCGTCCCGCCCGCGGGCCGGGCGGCGGTCCTGGCGATGCCGGTCTACTACCTGCTCGACGGGCAGCTGCACGCCCTCGACCCCGACGGACAGGACAGCGACCTCGGTGTGGTGGCGGAGGAGATCATCGGTTCCACCTACGAGGGTGTCTACGTCGTCGACACCGAGAGCACGGTGCAGCGCCTCGACGCCCGGCCCGGGGACGAGGGGCCGGAGGGCCGGTGGACCTTCCGGCCCGGGGAGGCACAGGTGGCAGGTCCCGTCCAGAGCGCCCGGCTCTCCGCCGACGGGCGCTGGCTGGGCTGGATCGACCTCGAGGGCAGGCTGGTGGTGCGCGACCTGTTGGCCGACCGGACCGCAGGGCCACGCCCGCTGCCCGTGAACAGCTACCTGGCCGACCTGGCCCAGGGCACCGGGGCCGCGCTGGTCTCCCAGGACGGCGACCTGGTCCTGAAGGGCGTCGACGGCGAGGTCCCCGTGCCGACCGCCGGTGACGGCTACGGCTGGGAGTCCTCGGCCAGGGCCGACCGCGTGGCGGTCGTCGACCGCGACGCGATCACGCGCGTCTACGACGTCGCCACCGGGGCAGCGGTGCTGGTGGACGAGGTGCCGGGCAGCGGCCACCTCTCGCCGTACGGCGACGCGCTGGTCTCGGTGCACGCCGTGCGCGGCTCCGCGGAGGCGCTGATCTGGCGGCAGGGGGAGGAGCCGGAGGCCCTCCCGGTCCCGGGGCGGGTGGTCGACGTGGCCTGGGCCGACGACGACACGGCCCTGGTGGTCTCCTCCGTCGACGGGTCCACGGTCGTGCACGCCTGTGACGTGGCGGACCGGCCGTGCACGCTGCTCCCGATCGGCGGCGACGGCCTCACGCTGGCCCACTGACGCGCCGCGGCCCGCGCGGATTCCTGTGCGCGCGGGCCGGTCGCCGATGATGGAGGCATGCACAGCCAGATCCGCGCGAGCCCCGCGCGTCCCCACCAGACGTTGACCGAGGACGGGCGACGGATGCGAGAGGTGCTCAGCTACTCGCGCCGGGGCAGCCGGTTCACCCCCAGCCAGCAGGAGGCCTGGGACGCTCACGCGGAGGACTGGTTCGTCCCCGACGAGCTCGTGGACGAACCCGGTGTCGACGTGGCGTCCTGGTTCGGGCGCCGGGCGCCGCTGGTCGTGGAGATCGGGTGCGGCGTCGGCGAGGCGACCGGCGTGCTGGCCGCGGCGCGGCCGGACGTGAACGTCCTGGCACTCGAGGTGTGGCGCCCCGGCATCGCTGCCTCCCTGGCGGAGGTCGCCGCGGCCGGCGCGACCAACGTGCGCTTCTGCTCCGTGGACGCGGCCTGGATCCTGGAGCACCTGCTGCCCGAGGGGGGCCTCAGTGAGCTGTGGACCTTCTTCCCCGACCCGTGGCCCAAGACCCGGCACCACAAGCGGCGCCTGGTCTCTGCGGACTTCGCCGCCGTCGTGGCCTCGCGGCTCCAGGTGGGCGGTCGTTGGCGCCTGGCCACGGACTGGGCCGACTACGCCGAGCAGATGATGGGTGTGGTCGACGCTGCGCCGGGTCTGCTGGGTGGTCGGGTGCCACGGTGGGAGGAGCGTCCGGTGACGAAGTTCGAGCGCAAGGGGCGCGAGGCCGGGCGCGACATCGTCGACCTGGAGTACACGCGGACCTGAGATCTCCTCACGATTTGGACCACGTCGGGGGGATCTGCCAAGATGCTCAGGTTGCTCCGGCGGGTCGCCGGGGTGCGGCACGGCTTGACTACTGAATCGCGTCTCCCCATCACCCGTGATGGATCGTGGCTCGGTGTCCGGCGTGCAGTCGCACCGCTCCTGCTGCACAGCAGGGGGGAGACCGGTCAGCCCGACACACCGTCGGGCATCATCCAAGAATGACAAGCAGGCAAGACCCCCGGTCTTGTGTTGCGCCCGGGATCATGTGTCCAGGGGGCGACACGCCCGACCGCGGGGGTCGGCGGCAGGATGAGAAGCAACGGGGGGACCGACTCAAGCCCGAGGAAGTCCCGGACATGCACGCGGCAGATGAGTAGAAGGACGAGAGAGACCTATGGCGGGACAGAAGATCCGCATCAGGCTCAAGGCCTATGACCACGAGGTGATCGACACCTCGGCGCGCAAGATCGTGGACACCGTCACCCGTACGGGTGCGAAGGTCGCCGGCCCGGTGCCGCTGCCGACCGAGAAGAACGTGTACTGCGTCATCCGCTCGCCCCACAAGTACAAGGACTCCCGCGAGCACTTCGAGATGCGCACCCACAAGCGCCTCATCGACATCATCGACCCCACGCCGAAGACCGTCGACTCGCTGATGCGGCTCGACCTTCCTGCGGGCGTCGACATCGAGATCAAGCTCTGAGGTCCAGGACATGACGATCGAACACAACCTGAAGGGGCTGCTGGGCACCAAGCTCGGCATGACCCAGCTCTGGGACGACAACAACCGTGTCGTCCCCGTGACCGTGATCGCGGCGAACACCAACGTGGTGACCCAGATCCGCACGCCCGAGGTGGACGGCTACAACGCCGTGCAGATCGGGTTCGGCGAGATCGACGGGCGCAAGGTGAACAAGCCCGACGCCGGTCACTTCGACAAGGCGGGTCTGACCCCGCGCCGTCACCTGGTCGAGATCCGCACCTCTGCCGCCGGCGGTTACACCGTCGGCCAGGAGATCGCGGTCGACACCTTCGCCGCTGGCGAGGAGATCGACGTGACGGGCACCAGCAAGGGCAAGGGCTTCGCCGGCGTCATGAAGCGTCACGGCTTCGCCGGTGTCTCTGCCTCGCACGGTGCCCACCGCAACCACCGCAAGCCCGGTTCGATCGGCGCCTGCGCCACGCCGGGCCGTGTCTTCAAGGGCAAGCGGATGGCCGGTCGCATGGGTAACGACACCATCACCACCCAGAACATCACCGTGCACGCCGTCGACCTCGACAAGGGCCTGATCCTGCTCAAGGGTGCCGTTCCCGGCCCCAAGGGCGGTCTCGTGGTCCTGCGGTCGGCCGCCAAGAAGAGCCAGGAGGCCTGAGCATGGCTGTCAAGACCGTCAAGGTCGACCTGCCCGCCGACATCTTCGACGTGGCGGTCAACGTGCCGTTGATCCACCAGGTCGTCGTCGCGCAGCAGGCTGCTGCCCGCCAGGGCACGCACTCCACCAAGACGCGCGCCGAGGTGCGCGGTGGTGGACGCAAGCCCTACAAGCAGAAGGGCACCGGCCGCGCCCGTCAGGGCTCGACCCGCGCTCCGCAGTTCGTCGGCGGCGGCGTCGTCCACGGCCCGCAGCCGCGCAGCTACGACCAGCGCACCCCCAAGAAGATGAAGGCCGCCGCCCTGCGCGGTGCCCTCTCGGACCGGGCGCGCAACGGCCGTATCCACGTCGTGGACTCGCTCGTCACGGGCGACAAGCCCGCCACCAAGGTCGCCCTGACCGCGCTGGCCGAGCTGAGCGACCGACGCAAGTTCCTCGTGGTGCTCGAGCGCACCGACCAGCTGACCCTGCTCTCGCTGCGCAACGCGCCCGAGGTGCACATCCTGGCTGTCGACCAGCTCAACACCTACGACGTGCTCGCGTGCGACGACATCGTGTTCAGCAAGAGCGCGTACGACGCGTTCGTCGCCGGCCACGCCGGATCGACCAAGGAGGCCGCGAAGTGAGCACCCTGCACAAGGACCACCGCGACGTGCTGCTCGCCCCGGTCGTCTCCGAGAAGAGCTACAGCCTGCTCGACGCGAACAAGTACACGTTCGTCGTGCGGCCCGACGCCAACAAGACCGAGATCAAGATCGCGGTCGAGAAGATCTTCAACGTGAAGGTCACCTCGGTCAACACCCTCAACCGCACTGGCAAGACCCGGCGCACGCGCAACGGGATGGGCAAGCGCAAGGACACCAAGCGCGCCATCGTCAGCCTGGCTGAGGGTCACCGCATCGACATCTTCGGGGGCCCGGTCTCCTGACCGGGTCTGACGACACGAGGACTGAACACACATGGCTATCCGCAAGTACAAGCCGACCACACCGGGCCGTCGCGGCTCGTCGGTCGCCGACTTCGTCGAGATCACTCGCACGACGCCGGAGAAGTCGCTGACGGTGCCGCTGCCCAAGAAGGGCGGCCGCAACAACCAGGGCCGGATCACCACCCGGCACCAGGGTGGCGGTCACAAGCGCGCTTACCGGATCATCGACTTCCGTCGCTACGACAAGGACGGCGTCCCGGCGAAGGTCGCCCACATCGAGTACGACCCCAACCGCACCGCGCGCATCGCGCTGCTGCACTACGCCGACGGCGAGAAGCGCTACATCATCGCGCCGCGCGGCCTGGTGCAGGGCACCGTGATCGAGTCGGGCACCGGGGCTGACATCAAGACCGGCAACAACCTGCCGCTGCGCAACATCCCGGTCGGTTCGACGATCCACTGCGTGGAGATGCGTCCGGGGGCGGGGCCAAGATCGCCCGCTCGGCCGGCATCTCCGCCCAGCTCGTCGCCCGTGAGGGCTCGCGCGCCACGCTGCGCCTGCCCTCGGGCGAGATGCGCTTCGTCGACGTGCGCTGCCGCGCCACGCTCGGCGAGGTCGGCAACGCCGAGCAGTCGAACATCAACTGGGGCAAGGCCGGGCGCATGCGCTGGAAGGGCAAGCGCCCCACGGTCCGAGGTGTCGTCATGAACCCCGTCGACCACCCGCACGGTGGTGGCGAGGGCAAGACGTCCGGTGGACGTCACCCGGTTTCGCCTTGGGGCAAGCCCGAGGGCCGTACGCGCAAGCGCAAGGCCAGCGACTCCCAGATCATCCGTCGCCGCAAGTCCGGCAAGGGTAGGAAGTAAACGACATGCCTCGCAGCCTGAAGAAGGGCCCCTTCATCGACGGCCACCTGCAGAAGAAGGTGGACGCGGAGAACGAGAAGGGCTCCCACAACGTCATCAAGACCTGGTCGCGCCGGTCGATGATCGTGCCCGACATGATCGGTCACACCATCGCCGTGCACGACGGTCGCAAGCACGTCCCGGTCTTCGTCACCGACTCGATGGTCGGTCACAAGCTGGGCGAGTTCGCCCCCACCCGCACCTACCGCGGGCACGTCAAGGAAGACCGGAAGGGACGCCGCCGATGAGCACCACCGAGCGCCTGCGCACGAGTGCCCGCCGCGAGTCGCTGCTCGGCGACCAGCCGGGGGCCTTTGCCACCGCCCGCTACACCCGCATCACCCCGATGAAGGCTCGCCGGGTCGTGGACATGGTCCGCGGCATGGCCGTCGACGAGGCCCTGGCGCTGCTGCAGTTCGCGCCCCAGGCCGCGTCCGAGACCGTGTACAAGGTCCTGGAGAGCGCCATCGCCAACGCCGAGACCACCGAGGGCCTGGCAGTCGCCGACCTCGTGATCTCGGTCGCGAGGGTCGACGAGGGTCCCACCATGAAGCGCTGGCGCCCTCGGGCCCAGGGGCGGGCGACGCGCATCAACAAGCGCACGAGCCACATCACCCTGGTCGTCCAGCCCGCCGACGTGGTGGCCGCCAAGTCCACCAAGCGCGGCCCTAAGAACGGAAAGAGTGCCTGATGGGACAGAAGATCAACCCCAACGGCTTCCGTCTGGGAATCAGCACCGACCACAAGTCGCGCTGGTACGCGGACAAGCTGTACAAGTCCTACGTCGGCGAGGATGTCGCCATCCGCAAGCTGCTCAGCAAGGGCATGGAGCGGGCCGGCATCTCCAAGGTCGAGATCGAGCGCACCCGTGACCGTGTGCGGGTGGACATCCACACCGCACGCCCGGGCATCGTCATCGGTCGCCGTGGCGCCGAGGCCGACCGCATCCGTGGCGAGCTCGAGAAGCTCACCGGCAAGCAGGTGCAGCTGAACATCCTCGAGGTCAAGAGCCCCGAGATGGATGCTCAGCTGGTCGCCCAGGGTGTCGCCGAGCAGCTCGCCGGGCGGGTGCAGTTCCGCCGCGCGATGCGCAAGGCCATGCAGACGACCATGCGCTCCGGTGCCAAGGGCATCCGGATCCAGTGCTCGGGCCGGCTCAACGGCGCCGAGATGTCGCGCACGGAGTTCTACCGCGAGGGCCGCGTGCCCCTGCACACCCTGCGTGCCGACATCGACTACGGCTTCTACGAGGCCAAGACCACCTTCGGTCGCATCGGCGTGAAGGTCTGGATCTACAAGGGCGAGGTCGCCGGCTCCCGAGCCGAGCGCCAGGCCCAGGCTGCAGCCCGCGCCGGCGTCCCCGGTCGCGGCGGCAACGCCCGTCCCGCGCGCGGTGGCGAGCGGCCCAGCCGCGGCACCCGTCCGGTCCGCTCGGACCGCGAGGGCGCTGCCCCCGCGAGCACCGAGGCGCCGGCCGAGTCCGCCGCTCCCGCGAGCACCCCCGCTGACACCACGGCCGGATCGGAGGCCTGAGACCATGTTGATGCCCCGTCGCGTCAAGCACCGCAAGCAGCACCACCCGAAGCGGACCGGGATGGCCAAGGGCGGCACCACGCTCGCCTTCGGCGACTTCGGTATCCAGGCCATCGAGGGTCACTACGTCACGAACCGGCAGATCGAGTCTGCTCGTATCGCGATGACCCGGCACATCAAGCGAGGCGGCAAGGTGTGGATCAACATCTACCCCGACCGCCCGCTGACCAAGAAGCCTGCCGAGACCCGCATGGGTTCCGGTAAGGGCTCCCCCGAGTGGTGGGTGGCGAACGTCAAGCCCGGCCGCGTCATGTTCGAACTTTCCGGAGTCACTGAGGACGTTGCTCGCGAGGCCATGCGCCGTGCGATGCACAAGCTCCCCATGAAGTGCCGGTTCATCTCGCGAGAGGCGGGTGAATTCTGATGGCCAACGGTGTCAAGGCCCACGAGCTCGACGAGATGAACGACGTCGACCTCGAGGCGCGTCTGCGCGAGGCCAAGGAGGAGCTTTTCAACCTCCGGTTCCAGGCGGCCACCGGCCAGCTGGAGAGCCACGGCCGTCTGCGCACGGTCAAGAAGGACATCGCCCGGATCTACACCGTGGTGCGTGAGCGTGAGCTCGGTATCCGGACCGCTCCGGGCAGCGACGAGAACGAGGACGGTGCCGCATGAGCGAGCAGACAGTCGACAACGGCACCCAGCGCAACGACCGCAAGGTCCGCGAGGGTCTCGTCGTCAGCGACAAGATGGACAAGACCGTGGTCGTGTCCGTCGAGGAGCGCGGCAAGCACGCGCTCTACGGCAAGGTCCTCCGCAAGACCAGCAAGCTCAAGGCCCACGACGAGAACAACGAGTGCGGCACTGGCGACCGGGTCCGGATCATGGAGACCCGTCCGCTGTCGGCGACCAAGCGCTGGCGCGTCGTGCAGATCCTCGAGCGCGCCAAGTGACCCCTCGCCCCGTGCGAGGGAACAACCCCACAAGTTCGGCCAGGCTCGCCGCCCCTGAGACGACGAGAACCGGCACGACAACCAGGAGAAATCGATGATTCAGCAGGAGTCGCGACTCAAGGTCGCCGACAACACCGGTGCGAAGGAAATCCTTTGCATCCGTGTTCTCGGTGGCTCGGGTCGGCGCTACGCCGGTATCGGCGACACCATCGTCGCCACTGTCAAGGACGCGATCCCCGGCGGCAACGTGAAGAAGGGTGACGTCGTCAAGGCCGTCATCGTGCGCACCGTCAAGGAGCGCCGCCGGGCCGACGGGTCCTACATCCGCTTCGACGAGAACGCGGCAGTGATCCTCAAGACCGATGGCGAGCCGCGCGGTACGCGCATCTTCGGCCCCGTCGGTCGTGAGCTTCGTGAGAAGAAGTTCATGAAGATCATCTCGCTCGCCCCGGAGGTGCTCTGAGCTATGGCGAAGAGTGTGAACATCAAGAAGGGCGACACCGTCAAGGTGATCGCCGGCAAGGACAAGGGCGTCGAGGGCAAGGTCATCCAGGTGCTCCGTGAGGAGCAGCGGGTGATCGTCGAGGGTGTGAACCGCATCAAGCGGCACACCAAGGTCGTGAACCAGGGTGGCGCCGGCAGCACCGGCGGCATCATCACGGCTGAGGCCTCGATCCACGTCTCCAACGTGATGCTCGTCGAGGACGACGGGGTGACCCGGATCGGCTTCCGCCGTGACGAGGTCACCAAGCGTCGCCCGGACGGCTCGACCTACCAGGCCGAGCGCAGCGTCCGCATCTCGCGCAAGACCGGCAAGGAGATCTGAGATGACCGAGACCCAGACCACCGACGCTCCGGTGATCTCCGCGAAGGTTCCCCCTCGCCTCAAGACGCGCTACCGCGAGGAGATCCTCCCCGCGCTGCGCACCGAGTTCGAGATCGCCAACGTCATGCAGGTGCCCGGGCTGACCAAGATCGTGGTCAACATGGGCGTCGGCGAGGCCGCGCGCGACTCGAAGCTGATCGACGGTGCCGTCAAGGACCTCGTCGCGATCACCGGCCAGAAGCCGACCGTGACCAAGGCCCGCAAGTCCATCGCGCAGTTCAAGCTGCGCGAGGGCATGCCGATCGGCGCCCACGTGACGCTGCGCGGTGACCGCATGTGGGAGTTCCTCGACCGCCTGCTGTCCCTCGCGCTCCCGCGCATCCGCGACTTCCGGGGTCTCAACCCCGGCCAGTTCGACGGTCGTGGCAACTACACGTTCGGTCTGACCGAGCAGGTCATGTTCCACGAGATCGACCAGGACAAGATCGACCGCTCGCGCGGCATGGACATCACCGTGGTCACCACGGCCACGACCGACGACCAGGGCCGCGCGCTGCTCAAGCAGCTCGGCTTCCCGTTCAAGGAGAACTGACATGGCGAAGACCGCCCTGAGGGTCAAGGCCGCTCGCAAGCCGAAGTTCGCGGTGCGCGGCTACACCCGCTGCCAGCGCTGCGGCCGCCCGAAGGCCGTGTACCGCAAGTTCGGCCTCTGCCGTATCTGCCTGCGGGAGATGGCGCACCGCGGCGAGCTGCCCGGCGTGACCAAGTCCAGCTGGTGACCCAGACCTCACGTTCCATCTACACACGATCGCTGCAGGTCGCCCCTGAGATGCAGGGGCGATACCACGGTGGAGAAAGGGCCTCGCGGCCATGACGATGACTGACCCGATCGCAGACATGCTTACCCGTCTGCGCAACGCCAACCAGGCGTTCCACGATGATGTGACGATGCCGTACAGCAAGCTCAAGCAGGGTGTTGCTGAGATCCTCAAGCAGGAGGGCTACATCGCCTCCTTCGAGGTGGCCGAGCCCGCTGAGGGCGAGGTCGGCAAGACGCTGCACATCACTCTCAAGTACGGCCGGAACCGGGAGCGCTCCCTCGCGGGCGTTCGCCGGATCAGCAAGCCCGGCCTGCGGGTCTACGCCAAGCACACGGGTCTCCCGAAGGTGCTGGGCGGACTGGGCGTCGCGATCATCTCGACGAGCCAGGGCCTGCTGACCGACCGCCAGGCAAACCAGAAGGGCGTAGGTGGGGAAGTCCTCGCCTACGTCTGGTGACGACGAGACCGAGATAGGAGAACGAAAGCATGTCGCGCATTGGCAAGCTCCCCGTCGCGGTCCCGTCCGGTGTCGACGTGGCGATCGACGGACCGCAGGTGACTGTGAAGGGCCCCAAGGGAACCCTTTCGCACACCGTGGCGTCCCCGATCACCGTCGAGCAGGGTGACGGCGTCCTCGACGTCAAGCGTCCTGACGACGAGCGCGAGTCGCGCTCGTTGCACGGACTGACCCGCACGTTGGTCAACAACATGGTCGTCGGTGTCACCGACGGCTACGAGAAGAAGCTCGAGATCGTGGGCGTGGGTTACCGCGTCCTGTCGAAGGGCCCCGCCCAGCTGGAGTTCCAGCTCGGCTACTCGCACCCGATCATCTTCGACGCGCCCGAGGGCATCAGCTTCACCGTCGAGGGCCCCACCAAGCTCGGTGTCCAGGGCATCGACAAGCAGCTCGTCGGCGAGGTTGCGGCCAACATCCGCAAGCTTCGCAAGCCGGAGCCCTACAAGGGCAAGGGCGTTCGTTACGCCGGCGAGCAGGTCCGCCGCAAGGTCGGAAAGGCTGGTAAGTGACCCATGGGTATCTCGCTGTCGAACAACAAGCACACCGCGACGCGCACCCGCGCTCGCCTGCGCCGTCAGATGCGTGGTCGCAAGAAGGTGCACGGCACCTCTGAGCGCCCGCGCCTGGTCGTGACCCGCAGCTCGAAGCACATCTCCGTCCAGGTCGTTGACGACCTGGTCGGCCAGACGCTGGCCAGCGCCTCCACCATGGAGGGCGACCTGCGTGGCTTCGAGGGCGACAAGACCGCCAAGGCGAAGAAGGTCGGCGAGCTCGTCGCCGAGCGCGCCAAGGCTGCCGGTGTCGACGGGGTCGTCTTCGACCGCGCCGGCAACAAGTACCACGGTCGCGTCGCGGCCCTTGCGGACGGCGCCCGCGAGGGCGGCCTGAGCTTCTGATCGCACGTCAAGCAACAACAGAGAAGAGGAAAGTCTCATGAGCGGAGCCCAGCGCGGACAACAGCGTGGTGGCGAGCGCCGTGGACGTGACGACCGTCGCGGTCAGGGCGCGGACAAGACCGCCTACATCGAGCGCGTCGTTGCGATCAACCGTGTCGCCAAGGTCGTGAAGGGTGGTCGTCGCTTCAGCTTCACCGCCCTCGTGGTCGTCGGCGACGGTGATGGTCTGGTCGGCGTCGGCTACGGCAAGGCCAAGGAGGTGCCCGCGGCGATCGCCAAGGGCGTCGAGGAGGCGAAGAAGAACTTCTTCCCCGTTCCTCGTATCCAGGGCACCATCCCTCACCCCGTCCAGGGTGAGAAGGCGGCCGGCGTGGTCATGCTGCGTCCCGCCGCTCCTGGTACCGGTGTGATCGCCGGTGGCCCGGTGCGTGCGGTCCTCGAGGCGGCCGGCATCCACGACATCCTGAGCAAGTCGTTGGGGTCGTCGAACCAGATCAACATCGTGCACGCCACGGTGGCGGCCCTGCAGATGCTCGAGCAGCCCGAGGCCGTGGCCGCTCGCCGCGGCATGCGGGTCGAGGACGTCGCCCCGGCGGCGATGCTCCGGGCGCGCAACGAGGTTCCGGCCGGTGTGTCGCTGGAGGTGTCCTCCTGATGGCACAGCTCAAGGTCCAGCAGAACAAGGGCCTGGTCGGCCTCAAGGCCAACCAGCGCGACACGCTGCGCTCGCTCGGTCTGAAGAGGATCGGCGACGTGGTCGTCAAGGAGGACCGTCCGGAGATCCGGGGCATGGTCAACACCGTCCGTCACCTGGTGACGGTCGAGGAGGTCGAGTGACATGACGCTCAAGCTGCACCACCTGCGCCCGGCCCCGGGCGCCAAGACTGCCAAGACCCGCGTGGGTCGCGGTGAGGGCTCCAAGGGCAAGACCTCGGGTCGCGGTACCAAGGGCACCAAGGCCCGGTACCAGGTCCCGGTCGCGTTCGAGGGTGGCCAGATGCCCATCCACATGCGGCTCCCGAAGCTCAAGGGCTTCAGGAACCCCTTCAAGATCGAGTTCCAGGTCGTCAACCTGGACCGCCTGGACTCCTTGTTCCCCGAGGGTGGCACCGTCACCGTCGAGGACCTGGTGGCCAAGGGCGCAGTCCGCGACGGTCACCCCGTCAAGGTGCTGGGCCAGGGCGAGATCTCGGTCAAGGTCGACGTGAGCGCTCAGGCGTTCTCGGCCTCGGCCGTGTCGAAGATCGAGGCTGCCGGCGGCTCGACCACCACGGTCTGAGCCTCGGCGACATCACGATGAGGGCGCGGGAGTGCGCCGCCACCAGGCGGCCTCCCGCGCCCTTCGTCGTCGGTGGAGCCACGCCGGGCACGTCTGCGGCGGGGACCGTGACGTCGAGCCCTCGTCCGACTGTTAGGCTTCGCGAGGCTTCCTGGGTCATCCCGGGGAGCCGTCATTCTGTGTGGAGAAAGAGGATCTCGTGCTAGGCGCTTTCGCCAACGCTTTCAGGACGCCGGACTTGCGGCGCAAGCTGCTGTTCGTCCTGATGATCATCGTGATCTTCCGGGCCGGGTCCCAGATCCCGGCACCGGGCGTGAACGTCGCCAACGTGCAGCAGTGCATCGACCTGGCCTCGCAGGGGGAGAACGCGAGCCTCTACAGCCTGGTCAACCTGTTCTCGGGCGGAGCGTTGCTCCAGCTGACGATCTTCGCGCTCGGGATCATGCCGTACATCACGGCCAGCATCATCCTGCAGCTGCTCGTCGTGGTCATCCCGCGACTCGAGGCGCTGAAGAAGGAGGGGCAGGCCGGGCAGACCAAGATCACGCAGTACACCCGCTACCTGACCCTGGGGCTGTCCCTGCTGCAGGCCACCGGCATCGTCGCGCTGGCCCGCTCGGGCAACCTCCTGCAGTGCGAGCTCCCACTGCTGCACGACGACAGCACGTCGACCTTCCTGGTCATGGTGATCACCATGACCGCGGGTACCGCCGTCATCATGTGGCTCGGTGAGCTGATCACCGAGCGGGGCGTCGGCAACGGCATGTCGATCCTGATCTTCTGCCAGGTCGTGGCGACCTTCCCGGCCGCGCTCTGGGAGGTCCAGAAGTCGCAGGGCTGGTGGATGTTCGGGGTCGTGATGGCCATCGGACTCGTCATCGTGGCCGCGGTCATCTTCATCGAGCAGGCGCAGCGCCGGATCCCCGTGCAGTACGCACGCCGGATGGTCGGGCGCAAGATGTTCGGCGGCTCCTCGACCTACATCCCGCTCAAGGTGAACCAGGCCGGCATCATCCCGGTCATCTTCGCCTCGTCGCTGCTGTACCTGCCCGCGATGGCGGTGCAGTTCAACCAGGACGCCGGGTCGGGCTGGATCACCTTCGTCAGCCGCTACTTCGTCAACGGCGACCACCCGCTCTACATGATCACCTACTTCGCGCTGATCATCTTCTTCACCTACTTCTACGTGTCGATCACCTTCAACCCCCACGAGGTGGCCGACAACATGAAGAAGTACGGCGGCTTCATCCCCGGGATCCGGGCGGGCAAGCCGACCGAGGACTACCTGTCCTACGTCCTGTCCCGCATCACGCTGCCGGGCGCTCTCTACCTCGGTCTGATCGCACTCATCCCGCTGATCGCCCTGGTCCTGATCGATGCCAACCAGAACTTCCCGTTCGGAGGCACCTCCATCCTCATCATGGTGGGCGTCGCGCTCGACACGGTGAAGCAGATCGAGAGCCAGCTCCAGCAGCGCAACTACGAAGGATTCCTGCGTTGAGGCTGATCCTGATGGGCCCCCCCGGGGCCGGCAAAGGCACCCAGGCCACGTTCGTGGCCCAGCACCACGGTGTCCCCGCGATCTCCACCGGCGACATCTTCCGCGCCAACGTCTCGCAGGGCAGCGAGCTCGGTCTCGAGGCCCAGCGCTACATGGACGCGGGGGAGTACGTCCCCGACGAGGTGACCAACTCGATGGTGCGCAACCGCATCGCCGAGGACGACGCGGCGCCGGGCTTCCTCCTGGACGGCTACCCGCGCACCCTGGCCCAGGTCCAGGAGCTCGACTCGATGGTCGAGGCCACCGGCCACCGCCTCGACGCCGTGGTGGTGCTGACGGTGGAGATGGACGAGATCGTCCAGCGGCTGCTGCAGCGTGCACAGACCGAGGGGCGCACCGACGACACCGAGGACGTCATCCGTCGCCGCCAGGAGCTCTACATCGAGCAGACCGAGCCGCTGGTCGAGGTCTACCGCGAGCGCGGGCTGCTCGTCGAGGTGAACGGGATGGGCGAGGTCGCCGAGGTGACCAGCCGCATCCTGGACGCCCTCGACTCCTCGCCCCAGAGCTGAGCCGGGACCGACTCGATGGGACTGCGCGACCGCGGACTCGAGATCAAGACGCCCGAGCAGATCCTGCTGATGCGTCGGGCCGGCCTCGTGGTGGGTCACACCCTGGAGCTGCTGCGGACCTCGGTCCGGGCCGGCATCAGCACCGCCGAGCTCGACGCGATCGCCGAGGACAGCATCCGCTCACGAGGTGCGACGCCGTCGTTCAAGGGCTACTACGGGTTCCCGGCCTCGATCTGCGCCTCCGTCAACGACGAGGTCGTCCACGGCATCCCCGGTGATCGGGTCCTGGCCGACGGCGACGTGATCTCCATCGACTGCGGGGCCATCGTTGAGGGCTGGCACGGGGACGCGGCGCTCACCGTCGCCGTGGGCACGGTCGCCGACGACGTGCAGGAGCTGATGCGCACCACCGAGGAGGCGTTGTGGCGGGGGATCGCCGCCGCCCGCCCGGGCGGCCGGGTCACCGACATCTCGCACGCCGTGGAGACCCACGTGCGCTCCCAGGGTGCCTACGGCATCCTCGAGGACTACGTCGGTCACGGCATCGGCACCCAGATGCACCTGCCGCCCAACGTCCCGAACTTCGGCAAGCCCGGCCGCGGTCCGCGCCTGGTCGAGGGCCTGGCCCTGGCCGTGGAGCCGATGATCACCCTGGGCGGCAAGGACACCGACGTCCTCGAGGACGACTGGACCGTCGTCACCGTGGACGGCACCCACTCGGCGCACTACGAGCACACCTTCACCCTGACCTCCACCGGCACGTGGGTCCTCACCGCGCTCGACGGCGGCGAGGCCGCGCTGGGCGAGCTCGGCGTCCCCTTCGGCGGCCGCTGACCCGGAGCGCGGCCGGGTGACCGGTGGCGTGCGAGGATGGTCGCGCAGGGGGGAGTATTCCTTCGTCACGGTCTCGTCAGCACGTCCGGTCCTCTGACCGGACCGGGACCGTGGGTCGCGCTCGCGGCGGGAGAGACCTCGGCACTCCGTCATCCCTATCAGGAGGAACCCTGTGGACGTCTCTGCCCTCGAATGGGGCATCACGATCACCGTCACGTGTGCCGTGCTGCTCTTCGACGTCATCCTCATCTCGCGCAACCCGCACGAGCCGACGATGCGCGAATCCACCGTCGCCTTCGTCCTCTACATGTCGGCCGCCGTCGTGTTCGGCTTCTGGACCTGGGGCTTCCACGGGCAGGAGTACGGCGTCGACTTCTTCACCGGCTTCGTGGTGGAGAAGAGCCTCTCGGTCGACAACCTCTTCGTCTTCATCGTCCTGATGGCAGCGCTGAAGGTCCCGCGCAAGTACCAGCAGGAAGCCCTGATGGTGGGCATCATCCTGGCGCTGGTCTTCCGAGGCGTCTTCATCGCCGTGGGCTACGCGCTGATCGAGAACTTTAGCTGGGTCTTCTACATCTTCGGGGCGTTCCTCATCTACACCGCCGTGAAGCTGATCTCCTCCTACCGCAAGCACGAGGAGGAGCACCCCGAGGACTCGCGCCTGGTGGTCTTCGCCCAGAACCACCTCAACGTGGGCGATCGCTGGGAGGGGCTGAAGCTCTTCTACCGCGACAACGGGGTCCGCTACGCCTCGCCCATGCTGATCGTCATCATCGCGCTGGGCACCACCGACGTGCTGTTCGCCCTCGACTCGATCCCGGCGATCTTCGGCATCACCCAGGAGCCGTACCTGGTCTTCACCGCCAACGTGTTCGCCCTCATGGGGCTGCGCCAGCTGTACTTCCTCATCGGCGGGCTGCTCGAGCGACTGGTCTACCTGTCGCTGGGCCTGGCCTTCATCCTGGCCTGGATCGGCGCCAAGCTCGTCATCCATGCCCTGCACGAGAGCGAGGTCATCGCCTGGGAGGTGCCCACGCTCCTCAGCCTCGCGGTCATCCTCGTGGCGCTGGGCCTCACGGCGGTCCTGAGCCTGGCGAAGACCAAGAAGGACGAGCACGCGTCCGTGGAATAAGGAGGCGGTCGGCGGGCGCTCACCGGACGTGACCCCGCCGACCCTCTCCGTCCTCGACCTGGTGCCCGTGCGCAGCGACCAGACCTCCGCCGATGCGCTCGCTGCGACGCTGTCGCTGGCCCGCAGCGCCGACGAGCTGGGCTACCGCCGCTACTGGGTGGCCGAGCACCACAACATGCCCGCGGTGGCCGCCACCAACCCGCCCGTGCTGATCGCCATGCTCGCTGCGGCGACGCGTCGCATCCGGCTCGGTTCGGGCGGGGTGATGCTGCCCAACCACGCGCCGTTGGTGGTGGCTGAGCAGTTCGCCCTGCTGGAGGCCGCCTTCCCCGGACGCATCGACCTCGGCATCGGGCGTGCTCCGGGCACCGACCCGGTGACCTCCTTCGCCCTGCGCCACGGGGCGGGCGGCGTGGGCGAGGACGCGGTCGCCCGCTTCCCGCAGTACGTCGACGACGTCGCGGCGATGATGGCCCCCGACGGCGTCACGGTCTCGGTCCAGGGTCGCTCCCAGGCGCTGCGCGCCACGCCGGCCGCTGCGAGCGTGCCGACCCTGTGGCTGCTGGGCTCCTCGGACTACTCGGCGCGCCTGGCCGCCGAGCGAGGCCTGCCCTACGTCTTCGCCCACCACTTCTCGGGCCAGGGGACCGCCGAGGCCCTCGCGCTCTACCGCGAGAGCTTCCGGCCCTCGGAGGTGCTCGACGCCCCGCGCACCTTCCTCACCGTCAACGCAGCGGTCGCGCCGACCCTCGAGGAGGCGCAGCGCCTGGCGCTCCCGCACCTGCAGATGATGCTGGCGCTGCGTACCGGGCAGCCGTTGGGCCCCCAGCGCCTCGTCGAGGAGGCCGAGGAGGTGGGCATCGCCGAGGAGCAGCGCCCGCTCGTCGAGGCCATGTCGCGGCGCTGGGTGATCGGCGACGCCGAGACCGCCCGTGCGCGCATCGCCGACCTCGCGGCCCAGCACGACGTCGACGAGGTGATGGTGCACCCGGTCGGGTCGGCGTACGTCGGCACGGACCCGTCCGGCTCGCCGGCTCGCGAGCAGACCCTGCGGCTCCTGGCGTCCTGATTAGGGATCCCGTCCGGGCCGCGTCTAAACTGGCGTGTCGGCCCAACGTGGGTCTGTTCTGTGGCGCCTCGCGGCTGCCCGAGCACTGCATCTGACCCCTCGAGAGAGACGGTCGCGGTGGTCCGGGTGAGGGGTGCGGAACGGCTGCACGAGGTCCACCGGAGTGCGAGGTCATCTCGCGCGCCGGAGGTTCCCGGGCCACCTGCACCGACACCCGTCGGAGCAGTGCACCAAACGGTGGACAAATGCGACAGATTGTGGAGGACATGCCAAAGAAAGAAGGCGTGATCGAGATCGAGGGCTCCGTCGTGGAGGCCCTGCCCAACGCCATGTTCCGCGTCGAGCTGAGCAATGGCCACAAGGTTCTCGCCCACATCAGCGGCAAGATGCGCCAGCACTACATCCGGATCCTCCCTGAGGACCGCGTGGTGGTGGAGCTCTCGCCGTACGACCTCACACGAGGTCGGATCGTCTACCGCTACAAGTAAGCGAAGCCGACGGTTCCCGGCGGGAGCCACGAAAGGACCTCGACATGAAGGTCAGCCCCAGCGTCAAGCGCATCTGCGACAAGTGCCAGGTGATCCGTCGCCACGGCCGCGTCATGGTGATCTGCTCCAACCCGCGCCACAAGCAGCGCCAGGGCTGAGCAGGCGCCGGCCCCAGGCCGGTGAGCCGCACGCAGCACCACAGCAGCACCGCACCACTCCATACGTGAACGCTTAGCCGCACAGCGGTGAAATCACCCCCGGAGCAGCAGGCCGGGGCCCGTCCTACGAGGGCCGGGACGCGTCACGACCGACACCTCTGCGAACCACGGAAAGGCCACCACCATGGCACGCCTCGTTGGTGTTGATCTCCCGCGTGACAAGCGCGTCGAGATCGCACTCACCTACATCTACGGCATCGGCCGTACCTCCTCCCAGCAGCTGCTCGCGAAGACCGGGGTCGACCCGAACACCCGTGTGCACGAGCTCGGGGACGAAGAGCTGGTCAAGCTCCGCGACGCCATCGACGCCGACTTCAAGATCGAGGGCGACCTCCGACGCGAGGTCCAGGCCGACATCCGTCGCAAGATCGAGATCGGCAGCTACCAGGGTCGCCGTCACCGCATGGGCCTCCCGGTCCGCGGCCAGCGCACCAAGACCAACGCGCGTACCCGCAAGGGTCCCAAGCGCACGGTCGCCGGCAAGAAGAAGAGCAAGTGATCGCACGCCTCCGGGCGTCTCACTGCACTTCGATCTCGAACTCACCGACCAGCTAACCCAGGAGTACACCTATGCCTCCCAAGAGCCGCAGCGCGGCCGGCGCCAAGAAGGTGCGCCGCAAGGAGAAGAAGAACGTCGCTCAGGGCGAAGCCCACATCAAGAGCACGTTCAACAACACCATCGTCACCATCACCGACCCCACCGGTGCGGTGATCGCGTGGGCCTCAGCCGGAACCGTCGGCTTCAAGGGCTCGCGCAAGTCCACCCCGTTCGCCGCGCAGATGGCCGCTGAGGCCGCTGGTCGCCGGGCGATGGAGCACGGCATGAAGAAGATCGACGTCTTCGTCAAGGGTCCGGGTTCGGGCCGCGAGACGGCGATCCGATCCCTGGGTGCGATCGGCCTCGAGGTCGGCACCATCCAGGACGTCACGCCCACGCCCCACAACGGCTGCCGCCCGCCCAAGCGCCGGCGCGTCTGACCCGCGTCAGAGAACAGGAGACTTTGAGAGATGGCCCGTTACACCGGCCCCATGACCCGCAAGTCCCGCCGTCTCGGCGTGGACCTCGTCGGCGGCGACGCTTCGTTCGAGCGTCGTCCCTACCCTCCCGGTGCGCACGGTCGTGCACGCATCAAGGAGAGCGAGTACCGCACACAGCTGCAGGAGAAGCAGAAGGCCCGCTTCACCTACGGCGTGATGGAGAAGCAGTTCCTGAACTACTACAAGGAGGCCTCGCGCCGCTCGGGCAAGACGGGTGACAACCTGCTGCAGATGCTCGAGTGCCGCCTGGACAACGTGGTCTACCGTGCCGGCTTCGCCCGCACGCGTCGCCACGCCCGCCAGGTCGTCGCCCACGGCCACTTCCTGGTCAACGGCAAGAAGGTCGACATCCCGTCGTACCAGGTCTCCGCACACGACATCATCGACGTGCGCGAGAAGTCCCTGGAGATGACGCCCTTCATCGTGGCTCGCGAGACCCACGGCGAGCGCGTCGTCCCGGCCTGGCTCGAGGTGCACCCGGAGCGGATGCGCGTGTTCGTGCACCAGGTCCCGGTGCGTGCGCAGATCGACATCCCGGTCCAGGAGCAGCTCATCGTCGAGTACTACTCGAAGAAGTAAACCGTCGGGGGCTCCGCCCCCGACCACCCCCGCTGGGCTTCGCCCCAGACCCCCCGTGGTGCACACCGCGGGGGGACGGGGGGCCTGCTCCATCTTCCTTCGACATCGCAGTTCGGGCCCGTCAAATAGCGGGTGGGCCCGGAAAGGAAAGAACAAGTGCTCATCGCACAGCGCCCCACCCTTTCGGAAGAGACCGTCGACGAGTTCCGCTCGCGGTTCGTCATCGAGCCGCTCGAGCCCGGCTTCGGCTACACCCTCGGCAACTCGCTGCGGCGCACGCTGCTCAGCTCCATCCCCGGCGCGTCGGTCACCAGCATCAAGATCGACAACGTGCTCCACGAGTTCTCGACGGTCGAGGGCGTCCGCGAGGACGTCACCGAGCTCATCTTGAACCTCAAGGGTCTGGTCGTCTCCTCCGAGCACGACGAGCCGGTCACGATGTACCTGCGCAAGTCCGGTGCCGGCGACGTCACCGCCGCCGACATCGCACCCCCGGCCGGCGTCGAGGTCCACAACCCCGAGCTCAAGATCGCCACCCTGTCCGACAAGGGCAAGCTGGAGATGGAGCTGGTCGTCGAGCGTGGCCGCGGCTACGTCTCGGCCGTGCTCAACAAGGGCGCCGACAACGAGATCGGCCGGATGCCCGTCGACTCCATCTACAGCCCCGTGCTGAAGGTGACGTACAAGGTCGAGGCCACCCGTGTCGAGCAGCGCACCGACTTCGACAAGCTCGTCATCGACGTCGAGACCAAGCCCTCGATCCGGCCCCGCGACGCCATCGCGTCGGCCGGCAAGACGCTGGTCGAGCTGTTCGGCCTGGCCCGCGAGCTCAACGTCGAGGCCGAGGGCATCGACATCGGTCCCTCGCCCGTCGACGAGCAGCTCGCCGCCGACCTGGCGCTGCCGGTCGAGGACCTGCAGCTGACGGTGCGGTCCTACAACTGCCTCAAGCGCGAGGGCATCCACACCGTGGGTGAGCTCATCGGTCGCTCGGAGCAGGACCTGCTCGACATCCGCAACTTCGGCGCGAAGTCGATCGACGAGGTCAAGGCCAAGCTCGTCGAGATGGGCCTCTCGCTGAAGGACAGCGCTCCCGGCTTCGACCCGCAGGCGGCCCTGGCTGCCTACGGCGACGACGACGACGACGCGTTCGTCGAGGACGAGCAGTACTGACCCACCCTGGGGGGCTCCGCCCCCCGGTCCCCCGGTCCGTGAGGGCCGGGACATGAGAAAACCGCACGCGGACAAGTCCGGATGCGTCTACCCCGGTACCTGGTACGGCCGGAGAGAAGAGAGAGCACGATGCCCAAGCCCACCAAGGGACCCCGCCTCGGCGGCAGCCCTGCCCACCAGCGCCTCATCCTGGCGAACCTGTCGACCCAGCTCTTCGAGCACGGCCGCATCACGACCACGGAGTCGCGCGCCCGTGCCCTGCGCCCGTGGGCCGAGAAGCTGATCACCAAGGCCAAGAAGGGTGACCTGCACAGCCGTCGCGAGGTCCTCAAGACCATCCGCGACAAGGGTGTCGTGCACGTGCTGTTCACCGAGATCGCCCCGACCTTCTCGGAGCGCCCCGGTGGCTACACCCGCATCACCAAGATCGGCCCCCGCAAGGGCGACAACGCGCCGATGGCCGTGATCGAGCTCGTCACCGAGGCCTACTCGCCGACGCCGAAGGCTGCCCGCCCCGCGGCGGCGACCTCGGCCGAGGAGACCCCGGCCGAGGAGGCTCCCGCCGAGGAGACCGCCGTCGAGGAGACCCCGACCGAGATGATCGACGAGGCCTCCCCGGAGGAGAGCGTCGTCGCCGAGGCCGAGGTCACCGAGGACGAGGGCGACACCAAGGCCTGATCCGGCTCACCGCCTGACCTGGCTCATCGACAGGGGAGGTTCCCCGGCACCCGTTGCCGAGGAACCTCCCCTGTCGCACGTGCTGGGGGTGTCAACGGGGCCACTCCCGCTCGACCAGGCGCAGGGCGTCTGGCAGGCCCAGCCCCAGCCGCCGAGCGGTCGCGGCGTAGGCAGCAGCCGCCCGGCCGGCCTCGTCGCTGCCTGCCTCGGCCGACGAGGCCACGAACGTGCCCCGCCGCCCCTCGGTGACCACGACCCCGTCGGTCTCCAGCTCCCGGTAGGCCCGGGCGACCGTGTTGACCGCCACCCCGAGCTGCTCGGCCAGCCCGCGCACGGTCGGCAGCCGGGTGCCCGGGGCCAGCTCGCCGGCGGCGGCCCGGGTGGCCACCTGGCGGCGCAGCTGTTCGAAGGGTGGCTCGGAGGAACCCGGATCGAGGGGCAGCACGCTCATGTGCGCACCCTAGGCCGCGGCACGGGTGGGTGCCCCTGGACCTCCGGTCGTGGTAGACCCACGGCATGGACCCGGACGTGATGGTGGTCGGCGAAGCCCTGGTCGACGTCGTGCGCACGGCCGACGGCGCGGTGGGGGAGCATGCCGGCGGCAGCGCCGCCAACGTCGCGGTCGCGCTCGCCCGCCTGGGGCGCCCGGTGCGCTTCGCCACCGCCTACGCCGACGACGAGCGGGGGGCGCTGCTGGCCCGGCACCTGGCCGGGGCGGGCGTCCGGCTCGCGAGCGACCCGCACGTCGTCCGGCGCACCTCCACCGCCGAGGCGACCATCGGCACCGACGGTGGGGCGAGCTACGTGTTCGACCTGGACTGGCGCCTCGGGGAGGTGCCCCAGGACCCGACGCCCCTCGCACTGCACGTCTGCTCGCTCGGGGCGGTGGTGGCCCCCGGGGCCGAGGCCGTGGTGCGCCTGGTGGAGGCGTTGCGCGCGCGCACGACGATCACCTACGACGTCAACATGCGCCCAGCGGTGACCGGTGCCGGGCCCGAGGTGGTCGAGCAGGTCGAGCGACTGGTGGCGCTGGCCGACCTGGTCAAGGTCAGCGACGAGGACCTCGAGGTGCTGCTGCCGATGCTCGGGGTCGAGGACGCGGCTCGACGGCTGCTGTCGCTCGGGCCTCGCGCCGTCGTGCTCACCCGCGGCGCCGAGGGTGCGACGTGGTGGTCGGAGGCAGGCGCCGTCGACGTCTCCCCGCGGGCCGTGGAGGTGGCCGACACCATCGGGGCGGGGGACACCTTCGCCGCGGCCCTGGTCGACGGGCTGTGGCACCTCGACCTGCTCGGGGGCCGGCTGCCGACGCTGTCGGAGGCGAGCGTGCACGGCCTGCTGGACCATGCCTCGCGGGCCGCAGCGGTGACCGTCTCGCGGCCCGGCGCCGACCCGCCGTACCGCTCCGAGCTGGGCTGAGGCCCCGCTGGCGAACCCGGGGTGCGGGCCCGTGGCCCGGGTGCGCGAGGATGAGCGCGTGCGCCTGCGGATCGACCTCGCCTACGACGGCACCGACTTCCGCGGCTGGGCGACCCAACCCGGCCTCCGCACGGTCCAGCACGAGGTCGAGACGGCCCTGGCGGTGGCGCTGCGCGTCGGGGTCCGCGAGGACCAGCGCGCGGGCGAGCAGGCCCGGGTGCCGGTGGTGTGCGCGGGTCGCACCGACGCAGGGGTCCACGCCCGTGGCCAGGTGCTGCACACCGACGTCGACCCCGCGCTGGTCGCCGCGGCCGCTGGTCGCTCACCGAAGACCCCGTTGGAGACGCTGGAGCGCCGCGTCAACGGCATCCTGCCCGCCGACGTGGTCGTGCGCCGCGTGGTCGAGGCCCCGGTCGGCTTCGACGCCCGCTTCTCCGCGACCTGGCGCCGCTACGTCTACCGCATCGCCGACGCAGCCTCGAGCCGCGACCCGCTGGCCCGCAACCACGTCGTGGTCTGGCCCCGGCCGCTGGACGTCGAGGTGCTGCAGGAGGCCTCGCTCCCGCTGGTGGGACACCACGACTTCGCGTCCTTCTGCCGGCGTCGCGAGGGCGCCACGACGATCCGCACCCTGCTCGACCTCGACTGGCGCCGCGGACCGGACGGACTCGTCGAGGCGACCGTGCGCGCCGACGCGTTCTGCCACTCGATGGTGCGCGCGCTCGTGGGGTGCCTGCTGGACGTGGGGCAGGGCCGGCGTCCCGTCGACTGGCCCACCTGGGTGCTCAGCGCCCGGGCCCGCCTCCCGCAGGTCACCGTGGCGCACCCGCACGGGCTGACCCTCGAGGAGGTCGCCTACCCGGCCGACGCCGAGCTGGCCGAGCGCGCCGACCAGACCCGGGCCCGACGTGCGGCGCTGCCCGGAGCCCCGACCTCGCAGGAGCCGACGTGACCGACGAGCCCGACAATGAGCACTACTTCACCGCCGACCCCTCTGTGCCGTTCACGCGCGCGCCCGTCACGGTGTCGGTCTGGGGCCACGAGCTGGACCTGGTGACCGGCTCGGGCGTCTTCGCCCGGGGTCGGCTCGACGGGGGCACCGCCGTGCTGCTCCGCGAGACCCCGGCGCCCGCCGGGGGACGGCTCCTCGACCTCGGCTGCGGCTACGGCGTCATCGGGCTGGGCGCTGCGGTCGCCGCACCGACCGCGCAGGTCACGGCCGTCGACGTCAACGAGCGGGCCCTGCTGCTGGCCCGCGAGAACGCCGCGTCGCTGGGGGTGTCTCAGCGCTACACCGCGCTGCTGCCCGACCAGGTGCCCGCGGAGGCGACGTACGACGAGATCTGGTCGAACCCGCCGATCCGCATCGGCAAGCCGGCGCTCCACCAGCTGCTGCTCACCTGGCTGCCCCGCCTGGTGCCCGGTGGGCGTGCGGTCCTGGTCGTGGGCAAGAACCTGGGCGCCGACTCGCTGCAGCGCTGGTTGGGCGAGCAGGGCTGGCCGACCACCCGGATCGGTGGTGCGAAGGGCTTCCGGGTGCTCGAGACGCGGCGTGCCGGTGACTGAGCCGGGCTGCGTGGCTCAGGGCGTCAGGCCGTGCGCGAACAGCGCCGCGGCCTCGGGGTCCTGACTGGTGCGTCGGCGGTAGGCCAGCCGGACCAGCTCTGCTGCCGGGGCGCTGACCTCGACGACCGGTCGGCCGTCCCCGACCGCGACCGGGTCCGCGTCGACGTCGGTGGGCGTGAGGAGCAGGGTGCCCGGCAGCGGTTCGATGCGTCCCATCCGCACCTGGCGGGGGTAGAACAGCGTGACCACCTCGCCCACGGCGTCCCAGGCCAGGGCCGGGGACGGCTCCCACTCGGCGGCGCGCCCCTGGGAGTCCAGGAGGTCGAAGGTGTGCAGCACGGTCTCGAGGACCTGGCGCCGCGTCCACCAGCCGACGGTCCCGCGCCCGCGCCCGAAGGTCCAGGCCGGACGGTCGGGGTCGGTGCCGGTCAGGACCCGGACCAGCTCGACGGCGTGGCCGCGGAACCAGTCGGGCAGGGCACTGAGGTCGGCGGGCGCGGGTGCGACGTCCGCCTCGGGGTTGTTGTCGACCACCGCCTGGGTGGCCCACTGGTAGACCCCGCCCACGTGCTCCACCAGGTCCGCGGCGCACCAGTCGGGGCAGGCGGGCACCGAGGCGGCCAGGTCGGCCTCACCGACCAGGGCGACCAGGCGCTCGGTCGTCGTCTGCAGGAGCCTGTTCCAGTCGTGGGGCACCGCCCCATCCAAGCACGGCGCCCGGTCCGCGAGGGACCGGGCGCCGTGGTGGTGCCGTGCTGGATGAGGCGGGCTCAGCCGGCGTCGGGGATGCCGCTCTCCGGCGGGGCGTCGTTCGCCTGGTCGGAGGAGTCCTCCTCGATCGGGGCGTCGCCGATGTCGCTGACGAGCACCGGGGTGAGGTCCTCGCTCTTGCCGCCCTGGAGCTCGACGACCCGCAGGCCGGAGATGCCCATGTGGCTGTCGGCGCTGAAGCGGAAGGGCGCCAGCTGCGGACCGTCGAAGTCGCCGCCCTGCTCCTCGAGCGTCTCGACCAGGCCGTCACGGGTGAGGTCCTCGCCGGTGGCCATCAGGGCCTGGACGAAGGCGTAGGCCTGGGACATGCCGTAGACCCGGTAGTTGGTGAGCTTGCCGCCCTCGCCCTCCTGGTCCCACACCTTCTGCCACAGCTGGACCCACGCGTCATCGGGAGCGTCGACGCCGGGGATGTACTCGGTGGTGAGCACGCCGTTGAGCGAGCTGTTGTCACCGTCCACGGCGCCCTCGGAGAACCGGTTGAGCAGGGAGCCGACCAGTTGCGGGTCGGAGCCGACGTTGGAGTAGAACCAGGTCGGCTTGTAGCCCAGCGACAGCGCGGTCAGCTGCGTGAGCGCGGTGTAGGACGGGGTGTTGAACGACAGGACCAGGTCGGCACCGGCGGCCTGGAGACCCGAGACCTGAGGGCCCACGTCGGTGTTGCCCGAGGTGTAGCGCTCCACACCCACGATCTGGTCGTCGAGGTACTGGCGCACCCCCTTCTCACCGTCGTCGCCGAAGTCGTCGTCCTGGAGGAAGAGCCCGACCTTCGCGTCGGGCATCGTCTCGGCGACGTACTGGCCGATGATCTTGCCCTCGATCTCGTAGTCCGGCTGCCATCCGAACGTGTAGGGCTTGGCCTCGACGTCGTCGCCCCACTGCAGCGAGCCCGAGGAGACGAAGAAGTCCGGCACGCCCTCGGAGTTGAGGAAGTCGACCACGGCGCTGTGCGTGGGCGTGCCCAGGCCGCCGACCATCGCGAAGATCTCGTCCTTGAGCACCAGCTCGTTGGTGACCTGGCTGGTGTTGGTCGGGTTGTAGCCGTCGTCCTTGACGATGTACTCGATCTGGCGTCCGTTCACCCCGCCCGCGGCGTTGACGTAGTCGAAGTAGGCCTTGGCGCCGGTCGGGATCTCGCTGTAGCCCGGCGCCGCGACGCCGGTCAGCGGGAAGTGCGCGCCGAGGGTGATGGTGTCGTCGGTGACGCCGACGTCGGAGGCACCCCCGCCGCCGTCGCCGGCATCGCTCTCGCGGTCGCCCCCCGCTCCGCAGCCCGCCAGGACCATCGTGGCCGTGAGGAGGCCGGCCAGGGGGGCCATGAGTCGTGCCTTCATCGTGTACTTCCCTTCGAGGTGGTGGTGCCGGTCTCGTGCTGGGTGTCGTGCGGGACGTCGGCCGGTGCGTCGTGGTCGTCGGCATGGCTGCGGGCGCGTCGCCCGGCCCAGGCCATCCGGGCGGTGCCGACCAGGCCGGCCGGGGCCAGGAGGATCACCAGGACCATCACCAGGCCGTAGACCAGGGGGGACAGCTCCGCGGCCCGGATGTCGGAGAGGCCCGCGTCCGAGCCGATGCGGGTCACGAACGGGGGCAGGAAGGTCAGCAGCCCGGCGCCGATCAGGGCTCCGGAGAGGTAGCCCAACCCACCCAGGACGACCGCGGTGAGCAGCGTGAGGCTGAGCACGAGCGTGAAGCCGCTGGGGGCGGCCAGCCGTGCGGTGATGGCCAGCACCGAGCCCGCGGCACCGGCGGCCGCGGCGCTGACCATGAAGGCGGAGATCCGGGCCCGGCCCAGCTGGATGCCGGCCAGCTCGGCGGAGACCTCGTCGTCGCGCACCGCCCGCCACCGGCGACCGACTCGCCCTCGGGCCAGGTTGGCCAGCAGGACGAACGTGACGATGAGGGTGATCCAGCCGAGGTAGGCGACGTACTGGCTGCGCGACATCTCGGTGCCGGTCAGGAGGTACTCCAGGTCCAGCGCCCAGGTCGGGACGTCGGGCAGGGAGACCCGCAGGCCCTGCTCGCCACCCAGGGTCTGGCCGAAGTAGAGCGCGATGCCCGGCACCGCCACCGCCAGGGCGAGCGTGGCGCCGGCCAGGTAGGGGCCGTGCAGCCGCGCGGCAGCGACCCCGACGGCGGTGCCGACGACCAGCGCGACCGCGACGGAGGCGAGCACGACCAGCGAGATGGGCATGGAGCCCGTCGGGTCGTCGAGCAGCAGGGCGGTCGTGTAGGCGCCGAACGCCATCAGGGCGCCGTGCCCCAACGAGATCTGGCCGTTGATGCCGGTCAGCACGGTGAGTCCGCCGGCGGCGATGGCCAGGTAGGCCATCGCGGCCAGCTGGAGGGCCCGGAAGTCACCGACCAGCTCGAGGACCACGACGACCACGACCAGGCCCAGGAGCGCGGTGAGCAGGTGTCGGCCCAGGACCGAGTGCCGCCACACGTCGAGCAGTCGACTCATCAGACCCTCCTCGCAGCGGCGACGGCGAACAGGCCGCCGGGCTTGAGGGTGAGCACCAGCATCAGGATGAGCAGGGCCGCCAGCGCCACCAGCTCGGAGCCGAGGTAGCCGCTGACGAAGCTGAGCGAGAGACCCAGGGTCAGTCCGCCCACGACCGCGCCCACCGGGCTCTCCAGTCCGCCGAGGACGGCGGCGACGAAGCCGTAGACGACCACGGAGTCCATGTAGCCGGGGTGCACCAGCCCGCCGCTGGCGATCAGCAGGCCGGACAGCGACCCGACCACGGCGGCCAGCGCCCAGCCCAGGGTCAGCATCCGACCCACGCGCACGCCCAGCAGGCGGGCCACCTCGGGGTTGTACGCCGAGGCGCGCATCCGCAGGCCGATGTCGGTGAAGCGGAACAGGCCGACCAGCAGGAGCAGCACCACCGCGACCGCGACGATCGTGAAGATCCCGGAGGTGGTGAGCCGGATGGTGGTGCCCCCGACCTCCAGGCCCCGCAGACCGAAGGGAGCCGGGAACGAGCGGAACCGGTTGCCGAAGATCACCGCGGCCAGGGCGTGCAGGGTGATGAAGAGCCCCAGGGTCAGGATCACCGCGTTGATGTCGGGCTTGTCCTCGACGGGGCGGATCACCACCCGCTCGATCACCGCGCCGAGCACCAGACCGGCCAGCAGGGCGGCCGCGAAGCCGATCCAGTACGAGTAGCCGGCGTCGATGATGCTCAGGGCGATGAAGGTCGTGATCATCGCCATCGGCGCCTGGGCGAAGTTCACGATCCGCGTCGAGCGGAAGATCAGCACCAGCGCCAGCGCGAACGCGGCGTACACGGTGCCGAGCGTGAGCCCACCGAGAGCGGTGTTCACGAGCTGTTGCACTTCGGTCTCCGTTCGGGGTGGCAGGGGAGGAGGCGACTAGAAGCCGAGGTAGGCGTGGCGCAGCTGGTCGTCGGCGGCGAGCACGGCAGCGGGTTCGTCGGCCACCACCCGGCCCAGGTTGAGGACGATGCCGTGGTCGGCGACCGACAGCGCGCTGCGGGCGTTCTGCTCCACGAGCAGCACCGTCAGGCCGTGGTCGTCGACCTGGCCGCGCAGCAGGTCGAAGATCTGGGCCACGATGCGGGGCGCCAGGCCGAGGGACGGCTCGTCGAGCAGCAGCAGGCGCGGCTCGGACATCAGGGCCCTCCCGATCACGAGCATCTGCCGCTCGCCACCGGAGAGCGTGTGGGCGAGCCCGGCGCGCCGGTCGGCGAGCACCGGGAAGAGGTCGTAGGCGCGGTGCAGGTCCTCGGGTCGGACCTTGCCGCCCTTGGCCAGCCCGCCCAGGCGCAGGTTCTCCTCGACGCTGAGCTCGGTGATCACGCCGCGCCCCTCGGGCACGTGCACCATCCCCAACGCCGGCATCAGCTCGGCGGGGGTGCGACGCAGCGGCTTCCCGTCGAGCTCGATGGTGCCGGACTCGGCGCGGTGCAAGCCCGAGACGGTGCGCAGCAGCGTGGTCTTGCCGGCGCCGTTCGCGCCGAGCACCGCGGTGATCTGGCCCTTGGCGGCGGTGAAGGAGACGTCCTGCAGGGCGCGCACGGGGCCGTAGCCGGCGCTCAGGCGGTCCAGGGTCAGCATCAGCGCACCACCTCCTCGCCCAGGTACGCCGCGAGCACGGCCGGGTCGGTGCGGACCTCGTCGGCGGTGCCGTGGGCGATCACCTTGCCGAAGTCCAGGACGGTGATCTCGTCGCAGACCGCCATCACGAGGTCCATGTGGTGCTCCACGAGCATCACCGCCATCCGTGAGCGCAGCGACGAGATGAGCTCGCCGAGCTCGTCCATCTCCGCCGACGAGAGACCGCTGGCCGGTTCGTCGAGGAGCAGCAGGGTGGGCTCGGCGGCGAGGGCCCGGGCGAGGGCGACCCGCTTGCGCACGGGATAGGGGAGGCTGGGCGGGTAGCGGTCGGCGTACTGCTCGATGCCGAGGTCGGCGAGCACGGCCCGGGCCCGCTCGCGCAGGGCGCGCTCCTCGCGGCCGGTGCGGGGCAGGGCCAGCAGCGAGCCGAGGAAGCCCGAGCGGGCGTGCCGGTCGGCACCGACGATGACGTTGTCGAGCACGTTGATGCGGTCGAAGAGGCCCAGGCCCTGCAGCGTGCGAGCCATCTCGAGCCCGGCCAGCTGGTGCGGCGCCAGGTGCTCGAGCTCGCGGCCGTCGCGGACGATGCGCCCGGTGTCGGGAGTGACGAATCCGCAGGCGACGTTGAAGAGCGTGGTCTTGCCCGCGCCGTTCGGGCCGATGACGCCGTGCACCGTCCCGGGGCGCACCGCCAGCCCGACCCCGCTGAGCGCGGTGATCCCGCCGAAGCGCACGGTCACGTCGGCGAGCTCGAGGGCGGTCGAGAGGGCGCCGTCGGCGACCGGGGTGGACGTCATGGGTTCCTCACTCGGGCAGGGGCCCGACGTTCGCCGGGATGTGACGCCTACCACTTTGGTCGCAGTGCACAGTCGACGCATTAGGCGCCCAGCACAAAAATGCTTGGTATTCCTGCTGTTTTGTCCCCTTTGCCCTGGCGCGCGTTGTGCAGTGAGTGCGACGGTGCTGCACATGCCTCTCGATTCCGGTGCCGGCCGGGCCAGCCTGGGCGACGTCCAGCGCGCCTGGCTGCCGCTGGTGGAGCAGTCCGACCGGATCGCTGACTCGATCACGCTGGCGCTGCTCGAGCGGGACGCCGAGATCTACGACCAGGTGGGTCCGGACCTGCGCGGCGACGTGCGCGAGAGCACCCGGGTCCACATCCGGCGCGGCCTGGAGGTGCTCACCGGCAAGCGCCCGGCCGGGAGCTCGGCCGCGGCCGAGGTGTGGCGGGAGACCGGCCGGCGACGCGCCCGGCAGGGGGTCCCCCTGGAGCTGGTGCTCAACGCCTACACGGTCGGCGCGCGGATGCTCTGGGAGGCGCTGGTCGGGCACTCCCGGCGGGGCACGGAGGACCGGGTCGCAGAGTCGGTCCTGCTGCTCGCGGCGCAGATCGTCTGGTCGAACCTCGATGTGCAGAACGCGGTGCTCATCGGGTCCTACCGGCGCGAGAGCCTCCGGCTGACCCGGGCCGACCTCCAACGCCAGCAGAGTGTGCTCGACGGGCTGATCGAGGGCCGCGGGGCGGACCCCGAGCACGCCGCGGAGGTGCGCGAGGTGCTCGGGATCGATCCCGACGCGGCCGTCGCATGCCTGGTCGCGCTGCCCGAGGACGGGGTCGACGGCGGGCTCAGCCAGTGCGAGGACCGGCTCGAGCGTGTCGGGTGGACGGTGCGGTGGCACGTGCGCGGTGGCACCTACTTCGGTCTCGTCGCGGTCGGCGCCGTCACCGGCAAGGTCGGGTCGGTGACGCCGGAGCTGGACGAGGAGCAGCTCGTCCAGGTCGTGGGGACCCAGGTGCAGGCGCGCGTCGGGGTCTGCGTGGCCCAGGAGGGCGTGTCCGGCTTCGCGGCGGCCTACCAGCTGGCCACCCGGGCGGCAGAGACGATGCCGCGCGGGCGGAGGGGTGCGGTCGCGGTCTCGCAGCGGCTGCCCGAGGTGCTGCTCGCCGGGTCGCCGCAGGTGGTGCCGCTGCTCCTGCGCGAGACCCTGGGTCGGCTGCTGACCCAGCCCGAGCCCCAGGCGCGCACCCTGCTGGACACCCTCGCCGCGCTGCTGCGCCACGACGGCTCGCCGACCCACGCCGCGGAGGAGCTCTACTGCCACCGCAACACCGTCATCTACCGGCTCAAGCAGATCGAGGAGCTCACCGGCCGCTCCCTGGCCGACCCCCGCGACAAGCTCCTGCTCGAGCTGGCGGTGCTGGCCCACGGCCGCTGAGCCCCACCCCGCTGGTCGAGCAGTGCGAAGCGCCGGCGACGAGCGTCGTCGAGGCCCGGTGCGGTGCCCGCTCGTCGTACGTCGTGGGGTCGGGGGGTCTCGGCGACGCTCGAGCCTTCGGCCCTCGCTGCTCGACCGGCTGCGGGGAGCGGCTGCGGGTCGCTCAGGAGTGCAGGAGGGTGCGGAAGAGGGCGAGGGTGTCCTCGACGGCGCGGTCGGCGGCCTCGGAGTGGCGGCCCATGTCCACGAACCCGTGGATCAGGCCGGGGAAGACCCGGTGCTCGACACGGACGCCGGCCTCGGTGAGGGCGTCGGCGTAGGCGTTGCCGTCGTCGCGCAACGGGTCGAGCTCGGCGGTGACGATCACCGCGGGAGCGAGTCCGTCGAGGCGTCCGTGCAGCGGGGAGAGCCGCGGATCCGCGGGGTCGATGCCGGGGGTGTCCCCGACGTACTGGGCCCCGAACCAGAGCATCGTGGCGGAGTCGAGGAAGTAGCCCTCGGCGTTCTCGGTGTGTGAGGGGTAGGAGCCCGCTGAGTCGGTGACCGGGTAGATCAGCAGCTGCGCCGCCAGCGGGCGGCCCTCGTCGCGCAGCACCTGGGCGACGACGGCGGCGAGGTTGCCGCCGGCGGAGTCGCCGGCCACGGCCATCGCGTCGGACCCGCCGAGGTCGGCGAGGTGGTCGCCCACCCAGTGCGAGGCGGCCAGGGCGTCCTCGAGGCCGGCCGGGAAGGGGTGCTCGGGGGCGAGGCGGTAGTCGACGGAGACGACCACGGCCCCGCACCGGGCAGCGATCAGGCGGCAGGTCAGGTCGTGGGTGTCGAGGTCGCCGATGACGAAGCCGCCACCGTGGAAGAACACCACGGTCGGCAGGGCCTCGGTGTCGGTGATCGGGCGGTAGACGCGCCCCGCCCGGGCGGCGGCGCCCCCGGGCAGCCGGACCTCCTCCACCGACGCCATCTCGGGCAGCACGGCGGGGTCGCGCAGGTCGACCGCGAGCGTGCGGAAGCCGGCCCGCGCCTCCTCGGCGCTGCCCTGGTGCATCGGTGGGGTGCCGGCCTGCTCCAGGAACGAGAGCAGGGTGGCCAGCTGGGGGTCGATCGGCACGGGTGGTCCTCCGGGTGTGTCGGGCGGGAGCGGGCGGGGAGCGAGCAGGGTCGGGCGGGTCTCAGACGAAGGCGCTGATGCCGGTCTCGTCGCGACCGATGAGCAGCTTCTGGATCTGGCTGGTGCCTTCGTAGAGCGTCATCACCCGGGCGTCGCGCAGGTACTTCGAGGGCGGGTACTCGTCGACGTACCCGGCCCCGCCGTGCACCTGGATGGCCAGGTTGGCGGCGCGCACGGCGGCCTCGGAGGCGAACAGCTTGGCCTTGGAGGCCGCGATGCCGAACGGCTCGCCACGGTCGACGAGGTCGGCGCAGCGCCAGACCAGCAGTCGCGCGGCGTCGGCGTCCAGCGACATGTCGGCGATCATGTCCTGCACCAGCTGGAAGCCGGCGATCGGTCGGCCGAACTGGGTGCGCGCGGTGGCGTACTCGACCGCGGACTCCAGGCACCCCTGCACGATCCCGACGCAGCCGGCGCCGACCGCCAGGCGGCCCTTGTCGAGGGTGCTCATCGCGATCTTGAAGCCCTGCCCCTCGTCGCCGAGCATCGCGGAGGCCGGCACCCGGACGTCGCTGAGGAAGAGCTCGGCGGTGGCCTGGGCCCGCAGTCCGAGCTTGCCCTTGATCTCCCGGGCCTCGAAGCCGGGGGAGTCGGTGGGGACGAGGAAGGCGCTGACCCCGCGGGGCCCGTCCTGGCCGGTGCGGGCGAAGATCAGCGCCACGTCGGCCCAGGTGCCGTTGGTGATGTAGAGCTTCTGCCCGGTGATCACCCAGTCGTCGCCGTCGCGGCGGGCCCGGGTGGTCAGGTTGCCGGCGTCGGAGCCGGTGCCGGGCTCGGTGAGCCCGAAGCAGCCGAGCCGGCGCGCGCTGGCGATCTCGGGGAGCCACTCCTGCTTCTGCTCCTCGGAGCCGAAGAACAGGATCGACTTGCCGACCAGGCCGCTGGAGACCGACACGATCCCGCGCAGCGCCGAGTCGGCGCGGCCGAGCTCCTCCATGGCCAGGGCGTAGGTGACGTAGTCGCCGCCGAGGCCGCCGTACTCCTCGGGGATGGTCAGCCCGAAGAAGCCGATCTCGGCCATCTTGGGCAGGATCGCCAGGTCCACGGACTCGTCGCGGTCCCACTGGATCCGGTGGGGCACGGCCTCCTTGTCCAAGAAGTCGCGGGCGAGCGCACGGAAGCTCTGCTGCTCCTGGTCGAGGGAGAGGTCCATCTGGCCATCCTGCCTGGCTGGTGGGTGGGGACTAGCTCGTCTGCTTGCGGATCTCGGCCTTGGCCAGCGCGTTCTTGTGCACCTCGTCCGGACCGTCGGCGAAGCGCAGGGTGCGGATCGAGGCGTAGGCGTTCGCGAGCGGGAAGTCCTGCGACAGCCCGCCGGCGCCGTGCACCTGGATCGCCTTGTCGAGGATCCACTGCACGGTCTTGGGCGTGGCGATCTTGATGGCCTGGATCTCGGTGTGCGCGCCGCGCGCGCCGACCTCGTCCATCAACCAGGCGGTCTTGAGCACCAGCAGGCGCAGCTGTTCCAGGCGGACCCGCGACTCCGCGATCCAGTCCCGGATGACGCCCTGCTCGGACAGGGCCCGGCCGAACGCGACCCGGGAGTCCGCGCGGGTGCACATCAGCTCGATGGCCTTCTCGGCCACCCCGATGGCGCGCATGCAGTGGTGGATGCGGCCCGGGCCGAGCCGGGCCTGGGCGACCCCGAAGCCGCCGCCCTCCTCGCCGATCAGGTGGCTGACCGGCACCCGGACGTCCTCGAACCGCAGCTCGGCGTGCCCGCCGTGCTCGTGGTCGTCGTAGCCCATCACGTGCATCGGACGCACCACGGTGAGCCCGGGGGTGTCGCGGGGGACCAGCACCTGGCTCTGCTGGCGGTGCCGTGAGGCGGTGGGGTCGGTCTTGCCCATCACGATGAAGATCTCGCACTCCGGGTTCATCGCCCCGGTGATCCACCACTTGCGACCGTTCAGGACGTACTCGTCGCCGTCGCGCTCGATGCGGGTCTCGATGTTGGTGGCGTCGGAGGAGGCCACGTCCGGCTCGGTCATGGCGAACGCCGAGCGGATCCGGCCCTCCATCAGGGGACGCAGCCAGCGCTCCTGCTGCTCGGGGGTGCCGAACATCGCCAGCACCTCCATGTTGCCGGTGTCGGGAGCGGCGCAGTTGAGCGCGGCCGGCGCCAGGTGCCCCGCGCGGCCGGTGATCTCGGCCAGCGGTGCGTACTGCAGGTTGGTCAGCCCCGCGCCGAGGTCGCCGTAGTGCCCGACCGGCAGGAAGAGGTTCCACAGGCCGCGGCTGCGGGCCTCGGCGCGCAGCTCCTGCAGCACCGGCGCCGTCGACCACGCCCAGCGGTCGTCCAGGCCGGCGAGCTGGTCGGCGAAGACCTGCTCCTGGGGGTGGACGTGGGAGTCCATGAAGTCGAGCAGGCTCGCGCGGAGCTCCTCGGTGCGGGTGTCGAACGCGAAGTCCATGGGGTCTCTTCTCTCTCGGTCGCTCAGAGGTGGTCGGTGGCGGCCAGGCCGGCGGCGAGCAGCGGCTCGACGGCGGCGCCGATGGTGTCGAAGCCCTCGCCCACGGTCTGGCCGTGGGCGTGGCGGTAGTGGATGCCCTCCAGGATGACGGCGAGCTTGAGGTGGGCCAGCCCGAGGTGGAAGTCCATCGGTCCCAGGTCCCGACCCGAGGCGCTCGCGTACGCCTCGAGCTGGTCCTCGGCGCTCGGGTAGCCCGGGGCCGCGGACCCGTCCGCGAGGCCGGCGGCGCCGAGTCCGGTGACCAGGTCGGCCAGCCGGTCGTAGACCACCAGCAGCGCGAGGTCGGTGAGCGGGTCGCCCAGGGTGGCCATCTCCCAGTCGACGACCGCGCGCACCGGCTGCGGGTGCTCGGGGTCGACCAGCAGGTTGTCGAGCCGGTAGTCCCCGTGCACGACCGCCGCCGTCGAGTCGCCCGGCACGTGCTGGGCCAGGCGCGCCAGCAGCGTGTCCGCGTCGGGCAGGTCGCGGCTGCGCGAGCCGTCGAGCTGTCGGCCCCAGCGGCGTACCTGGCGCTCCAGGAAGCCGGCCGGTCGCCCGAGCTCGCCGAGGCCGACCTCGTCGGGGTCGACGGCGTGCAGGTCGGCCAGCACCTCGATCATCCGCTCGACGATGGTGCGGGTCCGGTCGGGGCCCAGCTGCTCGAGCTGGACGGCGCGGCGCAGGGCGACGCCGTCGATGGCCTCCATGACGTAGAAGGGGGCGCCCAGGACCGAGGCGTCCGGGCAGTGGGCGTGCATGGCCGGCACCGGGACGGGCGTGTCGGCCAGGGCGTCCATGACCGTGAACTCGCGGCCCATGTCGTGCGCGGTGGCCTGGACGTGACCCAGCGGGGGGCGGCGCAGCACCCAGCGCCGGGCGGGCTCCCGGCGCACGTGCAGCGCGTAGGTCAGGTTGGAGCGACCGCCGGTCAGCAGCTGCGCGTCGAGCTGCTCGGCGGGAGGCATCTCACCGGGCCGCTGCGTGTCGAACCACCGCTGGACCGCGGTCAGGTCGAGGCCCGGGAGGTCGCCGCTCACCGGTCACCGCCGGACCCGGACAGGTGGACGTCGAGCTTGCCCTGCAGGCGCCGCATGCCGCCCAGCCAGCGGTCGGTGTCGGTCGCCCGGGCGGCGTAGTAGGCGGCGACCTCGGGGTGCGGCAGCACCAGGAACCGGTCGTCGTCGAGCGCCTCGACCCAGCTCGAGGCGACCGCCTCCGGTGCCAGCGCCTCGTCGTGGGAGAGCAGGTCCTGCAACGGGCCGGCCTCCTCGAGCATCCGGGTGCGCACGCCCTGGGGGCAGATCGCCTGCACGGTGACGCCGCGGTGGCCGTAGGTGACCGAGAGCCACTCGGCGAAGCCCACCGCGGCGTGCTTGGTCACGGAGTACGGCGCGCTGCCGATCATGGTCAGCAGCCCGGCGGCGGACGCGGTCACCACGAAGCGACCGCCCTGGCCGCCCGCCTCGGCGGAGGCGACCCAGCCGGGCACCAGCAACCGGGCGGCGCGCACGTGCGCCATCACGTTGACGTCGACGACGCGCTCCCACACCTCGTCGGAGGTCTGCAGGCTGTCGGGTCCGCCGGCGCCGTCGATCCCGGCGTTGGCGAGGTAGAGGTCGATGCGACCCAGCTCGCTGGTGGCCTCCTCGACCAGGGCGCGGACACCGGCGTCCGACGAGCAGTCACCGGGGACCGCGACCGCGCCGAGCTCCTCGGCGGTGCGGCGCACGGCGTCGGCGTCGAGGTCGTTGAGCACCACGCGGGCACCCTCGGCCACCAGGCGCTCGGCGAGGGCGCGACCGATGCCTCCGGCAGCGCCGGTGACCACGGCCCCGCGCCCGGACAGCGCCTCGTGGCCGGCCATCACACGCCGCCGGTGAGGGTGACGCCGCCGTCGATGACCATCGTCTGCCCGGTGACCCAGGCGGCCTCCTCGGACAGCAGGAAAGCCACGGCGCTGGCGACGTCCTCGGGCACGCCGAGACGCTTGAGCGGGTAGGCGGCGGAGACCTCGTCCTCGCGGCCCTCGTAGAGCGCGGAGGCGAACTGGGTCTTGACCACGGCCGGGGCCACGGCGTTGACGCGGATGCCCGGGCCGAGCTCGACGGCCAGGGACTCGGTCAGCGAGATCATCATGGCCTTGCTGGCGCCGTACATGGAGATGCCCGGGGCGGGCTTGACGCCGCTGACCGAGGAGACGTTCACGACCGAGCCGCCGTGCTCGCCCATCCAGGCGCGGTGGGCGGCCTGGACCCAGGCCAGGGCGGCGATCGCGTTGACCTCGACGATCTTGCGGGCGGCGGACAGGTCGAGGTCGACCAGCGGTCCGTACGCCGGGTTGATGCCGGCGTTGTTGACCAGCAGGTCGAGGCTGCCGAAGGTCTCGACGGCGCGGGAGACGGCCTCCTCGCAGTGGGCCGGGTCGTCGGCCTTGCCGGCCACCGCGAGGGCCACGGCGGGCCCGCCGAGCGCGGCGACGGCCTCCTCGAGGGCCTCCGGCTTGCGGGCGGTCAGCACCACCCGGGCGCCCTCGTCGACGAGGCGCTGGGCGATGCCCAGGCCGATCCCGCGGCTGGCGCCGGTGACGACGGCGGTACGGCCCTTGAGTCCCTGCATGGTGCTCCCTCACGTGGTGCGGACGGTTCGTTGCGCGATGACTAAGCGCTTGCTTACTCTGATCGCATGAACGCCGCGCGTCAACCCTCCCCGGCGGCCGCGCGCGAGCGCCTGCTCGAGGCCGCGGTCGCCGCCTTCGCCGTGCGGGGCTTCCACGGCACCACCACCCGCGACATCGCCGCCGCGGCCGGGATGAGCCCGGCGGCGCTCTACGTGCACCACCGCTCCAAGGAGGAGCTGCTGCACCTGATCTCCCGCGACGGCCACCTGCGCACGCTCGCGCTGGTCGAGGCCGCTGCGGGCGACCACGACGACCCGGTGGCGCAGCTGACGCGGCTCATCGAGGAGTTCGTGCGCCACCACGCCCTGACCCACACCACCGCCCGGGTCATCAACTACGAGATGGCGGCGCTGGGCCCCGAGCACCTGGCCGAGATCATGGACCTGCGCCGCCGCATCGACGCGGTCGTGCGCGACGTCATCGAGCGCGGGGTCGCCGGCGGCGTGCTGTCCACCACCGACCCGGCCATGACCGCCACGGCGCTGCTGTCCCTGGGCATCGACGTCGCCCGGTGGTACCGCGACGACGCCGGGTGGAGCCCCGACGAGGTCGCCGCGCACTACCGCGACCTGGCGCTGCGGATGGTGGGGGCGCCGGTCGTCGAGCAGTGACGGGTGCTCAGGCCCCGTCGAGGGTGGCCACGACGAGGTCGGCGATCTCGGCGGCGTCGTCCGCGTCGGCGGAGGTGATGGTGATGGTGACCAGGTCGCTGCCCGCCTGGGCGAGGAGCACCTCGAACCTGCCGTCCTGCTCGCCGATCGCCAGCGTGTAGTCGGCGCGCAGCACGTCTCCGAAGGCGGTGCTGACGGTGGAGACGTCACCGGTCTCGTCGGCGAACTGGGCCAGCTGGAGCGCGAACTGGGCCTCGTTCGGCAGCTCTCCCTGCTGGTGCAGGACGTTGAGGTTGGTGAGCACCCCGCCCCGGGCGCCACCGTTGGCCACGGCGAGGAGGTCGACGTTCTCCAGCGTGGCCACGAGCTGCTCGCGGGGGACGCCGAGGCGCTCCGCGATGGTGGTCAGCAGGGTGTTCTGCTCACCGCCGGCGTCCGCCAGCGCCTCGCCGGCGTCCAGGCTCTTCCAGCCCTCGGGGATCCGCAGCGTCACCTGGTCGGTGCTGACCTCCTGGGTCTCGTCGAGGTCGACGTCGACGTCCGGGGAGGCGGGCGTCCCGGTGGCGCTCGGCTCGCTCACCTCCGGCGACCCGCTGGACGAGGAGCCGGGCGCGGAGTCCTCGTCGCCGCCGCAGGCGGCCAGGCCCGTGGTCGAGAGGACGGCGAGCAGGGCCAGGGCGGCGGGCGCGGTGCGCGATCGGGTGGTCACTCCCGGACCGTACCCACCGCGGGGAGGTCCACACGTTCCTCGTCCACAGGCTGTGGACCCTCCGGGCGCCCGGCCCCGCGGGCGCGCTCCCACCGCCCGGCCGCGACCATGACGGCCAGGGCCAGGGCGGCGCCGGCCACGATGTCGACGACGTAGTGCTCGGCGTAGTAGACCAGTGCCAGGCTCATCAGCGCCGGGTAGAGCACCAGGGTCCAGCGCCACGGCGAGCGCAGCCGCCAGACGGCGTACATGGCCACCAGGAACGCGATGCCCGCGTGCAGCGACGGCATCGCCGCGACCGGGTTGCCGACCCCCTGCAGCACCAGGTCGAACCTGCCGATGCCGAGATCGTCCCAGCCGCGGCCGGTGATCCGGGTGACCTCGCCCATCAGCCCCTCGCGGGCGGCCATCCAGGGCGGTGCCATCGGGTAGAGGATGTAGACGACGAGCGCGCCGAAGCTGATCATCAGGTAGCGCCGCATCCAGCGCACCCACTCCGCCCGGTCCCGCACCCACAGCACCGCCGCCAGGGTCAGGCCGACCAGGAAGTGGCTGGCGTAGACGGTGGTGAGCGCGACGTCGTACCAGCGCGGCGCGGCCGAGCGCAGGCACGGGTCGCCGCACCAGGCGGCCTGCAGCCGCTCGGTCGGTGTCACGCCCCCGCCCAGCCACTCGTCGACCCGGATCGGCATCGTCCAGTGCACCGGCAGGCCGAGCTCGTCGGTGAGGCCGCGGCTGTAGAAGTAGACGACCAGGCCCAGCACGGGTGGCCACCAGTCGCGCAGGAACGACAGGTGCGAGCGCGGCGGCGCCTCGATGTTCCAGGCGATGGTGCCCCACCACAGCCAGACGAAGACCTGCACGGTGTCGTTGGGGATGCCGAGGCTGCTCGACCAGACCACCAGGGCCAGCGCGTACCCGCTCATCGCCAGGATGCGCGGCAGCCGACGCGTCCGCTGCGGTGCACTGACGGCGACCGGCGGGGGCGCGGTGTGCGCGGGGGACCCGGTCATGGATGAATCCTAGGGACGTCTCCTGCCGGGCGGTACGTGCAGGGCACCGCCCGGCAGGGGCTGCGACGTGCAGCCGCTCAGGTCATCGCGAGCGGGTCGAGATCCTCGTGCTCGCCCACCCGGCCGGCGAGGGCGGCCAGGTGGTGGGTCCCGTCGCCGAGCAGGTGCTCGAGCATCGTGAGCACCGAGGTGTAGGTCCCCACGGCGTACTCGGCGGTCATGCCGATGCCGCCGTGCAGCTGGATGGCCTCCTGGCCCACGTGCCGCCCGGCGCGGCTGACCTGCAGCCCGGCCCGGGCCGCGGCGTCGTGGAGCGCCACCGGGTCGCCGGTCTCGATGACCATCGTGGCCCACTGCACCACGCTGGTGGCCAGCTCGAGGGAGACGTACATGTCGGCCGCGCGGAAGGTCAGGGCCTGGAAGGTACTCAGCGGCACCCCGAACTGCTTGCGGCTCTTGAGGTAGGCCGTGGTCTGCGCCAGCGCCACCTCCATCGCCCCGAGCGCCTGGTTGCCGGCCATGATCCGGCCGAGGTCCAGGATCGTGGCGATGCTGGCGGTCAGGTCACGGCCGGGCTCCCCGAGCGGGGTGGCCGCGGTGGCGTCGAGGACCACCTTGGCCGCCCGCCCGCCGTCGTACGTCGGGTAGCCGGTGCGCTCGCACGCCTCGCCGTCGACGACGAAGAGGCCGGTGCCGCCGTCGGGCAGCCGCGCGCTGACCACGAGGGTCTCGGCGCGGGCGCCCTGGACCACCGGCTCCTTGGTGCCGGTCAGGGCCCACGAGCCGCCGTCCTCGGTGGCGCTCACCGCCGTCGCCTCGGGCGCCCAGCGGGAGCCGGGCTCGTCGTGGGCGAAGGCCAGGAGACGCTCACCGGCGGCCAGCGAGCCGAGGAGCTCCCCGCGCTGCTCGGCGCTGCCGCAGGCGGCCACGAGCCCGCCCGCGAGCACCACCGCGTGCAGGTACGGCTCGGGGGCGACCACCCGGCCCAGCTCGTGGCACACGATCGCGATCTCGACCGGGCCGGCGCCGACGCCGCCGTCGTCCTCGGCGAAGGGCAGACCGAGCAGGCCCATCTCCGCCATCTGGGTCCAGGTCTTCTCGGAGAAGCCGGGGTCCTGCTTGCTCGTCTGGCGACGCTGCTCGAAGTCGCCGTAGGCCTTGGTCAGCAGCCCGCGCACGGCATCGCGGAGCGCGTCCTGCTCGTCGTCGTAGGTGAAGTCCATGTCGTGCTCCTCAGAGTCCCAGGATCGTGCGGGCGATGATCTGGCGCTGGATCTCGTTCGACCCGCCGTAGATCGAGGCCTTGCGCAGGTTCAGGTAGGTCGGGGTCGTGTGGTGCGTCCACTCCTCGAGCGCGCTGGAGCCGTCCGCGCCCGAGGCGATGCTGGCCGGGCCGGCGAGGTCGACCATCAGCTCGCTGACGGCCTGCTGCAGCTCGGTGCCCCGCAGCTTGAGGACCGACGAGGCGGGGTGCGGCTCGCCGTCGGTGGAGTTGGCGACCACCCGCAGGGCGGTCAGCTCGAGGGCGAGGAGGTCGTTCTCGAGGTCGGCGATGCGGGCGGCGGTGAGCGGCTCGGCGGCCCGGTCGCCGGCCAGCGACTTCGCTCGCGCCAGGACCCGCTTCGTGGTGCCCACGGGGGCGACGCCGACGCGCTCGTTGCCGAGCAGGAACTTCGCGATCGTCCAGCCGCTGTTCAGCTCGCCGACCAGGTTCTCGCCGGGCACGCGGACGTCGTCGAACCAGACCTCGTTGACCTCGTGGCCGCCGTCGATGAGCTCGATGGGGCGCACGGTGAGACCGGGGGTGGTCATGTCGATCAGCAGCATCGAGATGCCGGCCTGCTTCTTCACGTCCGGGTCGGTGCGCACGAGCGTGAAGATCCAGTCGCCGTACTGGCCCAGCGTGGTCCAGGTCTTCTGCCCGTTGACCACCCAGTCGTCGCCGTCGCGCACCGCGGTGGTGCGCAGGCTCGCCAGGTCGGAGCCGGCGTCGGGCTCGGAGAAGCCCTGGCTCCACCAGATGTCGAGGTTCGCGGTCCTCGGCAGGAAGCGCTCCTTCATCTCCTGGCTGGCGAACTGCGCGAGCACCGGTCCGATCATGCTGGCGTTGAACGCCAGCGGGGTCGGCACCCCGGCGCGCTGCATCTCCTCGTTCCAGATGTGGCGCTGCAGGTCGCTCCAGTCCCGGCCGCCCCACTCGGTGGGCCAGTGCGGCACGGCCAGCCCGGCCCCGTTGAGCGTCTGCTGGCTCTCGACGATCTGCTCCTTGGTGAGCTCGCGTCCTTCGATCACCGTGCGGCGGATGTCCTCGGACACCTCGGTGGTGAAGAAGGTGCGCATCTCCTCGCGGAACTTCTGGTCCTCGGCGGACAGGGCAAGCTGCATCCGACGTACCTCTCGGTCGGGGGGCGCCTCGCGGCGCGGGGGCGGGTCGTCTCCATCATGGCCCCTGGCGCCGCCTCGTGGGGCACCCCCTGGCGGTCCGGTTCCCGGGGCGTGGCGGTGCGCCCACCCGGGGTTGGTGCCGGCGCCCAAGCCGGCGCGGGTCTAGACCTCGACGGCGATCTCGTCGCCCAGGCGGGCTCCCCGGCGCAGCTCGAGGTCGTCACCGGACCAGAACGTGCCGGGGTCGTAGCAGTTGCTGGGCAGGTCCGCGTCCAGCAGCCCCATGGCGGCGTACGACGATGCCACGACCTCGGCGCAGTAGGTCAGCTCGGCCGGTGCGGCGCGGCGAACCCGGCCCCGGGCCCAGCGACCGACCAGGGCGGCGGTGCTGGGGAACGGGGTGCCGTCGAGGCGGGCGATGCTGCGCAGCAGGGCGTCCTCCATCGTCGGGGTGATCTCGACGTCGAGCTGGCGCAGCCACGCGTGCTGCTCGTAGCGGCCCGACCACTGCTCGACGGCGGCGCGCAGGTCGTGCAGCTGCACGCCGCGCTGGTGCTTGCCGGTCCACACGTCCACCAGCCCCTTGCCGAGCTCGGCGTGCCACATCAGCGGCGGCAGGTCGTCGAGGACCACCGCCATGCCGACGTGGTTCACCGGGGCGTTGGTCAGCACCCGGATCGCGTGGTCGGCGGCGGAACGGCCGCGGAAGAGCCACAGGTCCCCGGTCCGGGTCAGGTCGACGGCCTCGTCGAGGCCGATCGTGGTGCCGGCCCGGTGCGCCGAGCGACGCGACGGGCCACGGTGCCGGGGGTGATGGTGCTCCATGGTGGGAGAGTCTGGGGCATGAGAGCGAGCAGGGTGTGGAAGGCGTTGGGCGTGGCCGGTCTGGCCGGCGTGGCCGCGACGGGGGTGGTGGTGGCGCGCGACCAGCGCCGGCGCAGCGGGCTGTCCCCGGACGAGGTGCGCGCCCGGCTGCTCGAGCGCGTCGCCGCAGCCGACGCCGCGCGTCGGGAGCCCGGCACCCACCAGCGCTGACCCGGGTCGTCACTGACCGAGCATCGCCCCGACGCGTTCGCGGCGGAAGCCGGGGAAGACGACGGCGGGGGAGGCGTCGGTGCGGGCGGCGACGACCTCCGCCAGCACCGAGCGGTAGTCCGTCGTCACGCCCAGGTCGGCGTCGGCGGAGCTGCGCAGGCCCGGCCAGGTCCCGTGGTATCCGCCGCGCACACCGGCGCCGGCCAGCATCATCACGGTGCCCCAGCCGTGGTCGAGACCGCGGTCGGAGTTCTCGGCCACCCGACGACCGAACTCCGAGATCGTCACCAGCGTGACCCGGTCCGCCAACGGTCCGAGGTCCTCGAAGAACGCGGCGATCGACCGGGCCAGGCTGTCGGCCTCGCGGCGCATCCGGCCGCGCTCGAGGGTGCCGACGTCGGTGTGCATGTCCCAGTCGCCGTGGTCGACGCTGACCAGCGACACCCCCACGTCGCCCCGCAGCGTGCGGGCCACCGAGGCCAGCGCGCCGCCCAGGTCGTCGTCGGGGTATGACGTGCGGCGGTCCGGCTGGCGCCGGGCCGGCTCGAGGTCGCCCACGGCCTGCATGGCCGAGCGGAACGCACGGCCCATCGGGGTGCCCGAGGCGCCCCACATCCGCTCGAGCGAGCGGACCCGGGCACCCGCCGGGTCCCACTTGTCGTTGCCGGCGATGCCGGCCGACTCCAGGGAGCGGAAGCCCATGACCGGTTCCGGGCCGAAGAGCGAGGTGGGCACGGCTGCACCGCCGGCGGCCAGGCCCTGCAGCGGTGAGGAGCCGGGCAGCTCACCCAGGAGCCGGTTCAACCAGCCCACCCGCTCGGGCGACCCGGGGTCGGCGTCCTCGATCGCCTCCATGGCCGCGAAGTGCGAGCGGTTGACCACCGGGAGCCCCGCCGCGTGCACGGTGGCCAGCCGACCGGCCTGCCACAGCGGCAGCAGCGGAGCCAGCGCCGGGTGCAGGCCGAAGAAGCCGTCGCGGGCCAGGAGCCGCTCGGCCGGCACGGCGATGCTCGGCCGCGCGGCGTAGTAGGCGGGGTCGCCGTGCGGCACCACCAGGGAGAGGCCGTCGGCGGCCCCGCGCAGCGACAGCACGACCAGGACCGACCCCGGGGCGGCGCCGTCCGGGCTGCTCGCCGCGGCGACCGGGCCGGCGGTGCTGACGACGGCCGAGCCGACGCTCCAGGCGAGGCCGGTCGTACCGAGGCCGCGCAGGAAGCCGCGGCGGGACAGGGCGGCGTACTCGGGGCAGCCGCAGGGGCCGCCGGCCCCGGTGGGTGGGAGAGCGGTCACGGCGTCCTCAGCGGTGGTAGTGCACGGGGTGGTCGAGCAGCACCGCGAGCAGCCGGTTGAACTGCCAGGCCAGCAACCGGTGGTCCTCGGTGATGCGTTCGTCGGGGCGCGTCTCGACGGCCGCGCAGGCCGCCCGCAGCAGTGCGCGGTCGGAGCGCCGTCCGTGGACGGCACGCGAGAGGTGGTCGACGAGGTCGCGGAACTCGATCGGCAGCCGCGGCACCCAGTCCTGCGGGGACTGCCAGGTCACGCCCTTCTTGGGCCACCAGCCGCCGGCCAGCGACCAGTGCACGTCCATCGACGCCAGCGCGCGTCGGGGCGAGGCCCACGGGTCGCCGTGCAGCGGGGGGCCGTCGGGCCGGGGCCAGGCCCCGGGCCGCAGCCCGACGGCGTCGCTCTGCCACAGCACCGAGTTGGCGGCGTGGTCGCCGGCCAGCGGGGCCACGACCTCGGCGCCCAGGGCGCGGTAGGAGGCCACCACGTCCTCGGCGGGGTCGCGCAGCTTGACGCCCTTGGCGCGGCGGAAGTCGCGGGTGCGCACGAGGGCCCGCAGCACCGGCGCGATGGCGGTGTCGTGGTCGAGGTAGACCTGTGCGAGCTCGTCGACCACCTGCTCGGAGGGGGTGTCGCTGATGAACTTCACCGCGAGCTTGCGGGCGATGCGCCGCGCGGTGGCGGGGTGGTGGGCCAGGTGGCGCAGGTAGCGACGCGTCAGCCGGCGCCCGTCGGGGTCGGTGTTGTCGTCGCGGAAGTCACCGACCACCACGGGTCCGGTGAAGTGGTCCTGCGGCGAGTACGTCGCTGCCCAGGTGCGCCACAGGTCGACCCGCCACCCGGTGAGGATGCGGGCGGAGCCCTTGACGTCGGCCTCGGTGTGCTGGCCCAGGCCGACGGTGTGCAGCTCGAGCAGCTCCCGGCCGAGGTTCTCGTTGGGGCGCTCCTTCGACGAGGTCGCGTTGTCGAGGAAGATCAGCATCGCCGGGTGCGTGATCGCCTCGACCAGCAGCTCGTCGAAGCGGCCGAGCGCGTGGCGGCGCACGACGTCGCCGTACGACGCGCGCCACACCGCAGGGGAGTCGCCGTTGACCGGGACGTGCAGGTGCGCCTCCCAGAACTCCGTCATCACCTCGTGCACCTGGTGCGTTGACGTCATCCGGCGCACGAGCAGGCGGCGCGCGTAGTCGGCCATCACCTCCCACGTGCCCCGGACCTCCTCAACCTGGCGGCGCCACACCGTGGCCGCGTCGAGGTGCAGGTCGGGCCACCAGTCGCACAGGGCCGCGTCGGCCTCGGCGTCGTAGGGCCGCTCGAGCTGGGCGTCGAACCACGCGAGCCCGCCGCCGGCCCGGGTGATCGACTCGACGAGCCCGGGGGTCAGTCCGTACGAGAACCGCAGCGCCAGGTGCCGGGCGTTGCCCCCGAGGGTGGGGGTCGCCCGGAACCGGCCGGGGGCGTACGTCGAGGGCACGGGGGGCCTCTTCTCGGGCTCGGGGGGCTCAGGGCGGCAGGGTGGTGCGAGGCGGCGGCATCGGGGGATGGCGTCGGCCTCAACTGTGCGGCGCGGCGCGCCGTTGCGGGAGGGCCGGACGGGCGTTCCGACCGGTCGTCGGCGACTTCTGACCGACCGTCGCCCGGCATAGTCCGAACGGGCTACGTCGGCGCTGACCCGCGGCCGCTAGGGTCACGTGAGCCCACCGACCTCAGGAGCACCCGTGTCCGAGCAGCACCCCGCCCAGCAGCCCCCGCCCCCGCCGCCCTACGGCCACGCGCCGCAGGCCCACGGACAGATGCAGCCCCTCGGCGCCGGTCCGGTCGGCGAGGTGCGCGGGACCGGGGTGGCGATCCTGCTCTACTTCGTCACCTTCGGCATCTACGGCATCTACTACTGGTTCAAGGTGCACGAGGAGATGAAGCGCCACACGGGCCAGGGCATCGGCGGCGTCGTCGCCCTCGTGCTCGCGCTCTTCGTGGGCATCGTGATGCCCTACCTGACCTCGTCGGAGGTCGGCACCATGCAGGAACGGGCGGGCCGCAAGCGCACGGTCAGCGCCGTGACGGGTCTGTGGTACCTGCCCGGCATCTTCATCCTGGTCGGGCCGTTCATCTGGTTCGTCAAGACCAACGGGGCGCTCAACGAGTACTGGGAGTCAGTCGGCGCGCGCCGCTGACGCCAGGTCCCACAGCCGCCGGCTGCTCGGCACCAGGTCGAGGTCGCGGTCGGCCCCGATCCGGTCGACGCTGGCCATGAGCTCCCCGATCCGGCGGGCGAGCTCGTCGTCGTCACCGTCGCTGCCGTAGAAGGCGTGCACGTCGTGCACGGCTGCAGCCGGGAACAGCTCCTCGACCAGCGCCGCCACGGACTCGTCCTCGGGGGCGACGTCGCCGAGCGCCGCCACGCAGATGTTCTGCACGTAGCCGCTGGTGGCCTGGGTCCGGATCGCCACTCCCGTGTGGTCGATCAACCAGCGCTGCAGCCAGGTGCCGCGGTCCAGGTCGGCGGGCGGGCGGAGCACCGCGACGTTGGCCAGCTCCTCGGCCCGGGTGCCGTCGTAGCGCTCGCGCGGGTCGAGGCGCCGACGCTCGTCGACGACCCAGCCCGAGACCGGGCCCACGTGGCCGGCCACGACGTCGGCGACCGCGCCCGGCTCGCGGGCCGGGTCGAGCCACACGCTGAGCACCGCGGTGACCGGTGCGGCCGTGCTCAGGCGCAGGGCCGCCTCGACGTGCTGGTCATCGGTGTTGAGCTGCACCCGCAGCGCCCCGGCGCTCGCGAGCTCCTCGCGCAGGGTGGGGCTGCTCAGCGGGGCAGGGTCGGCCCGCACCACGAACATGGTCTTGGCCGTGCCCGCGGGCAACCAGGTCGTCATGCGCGGCAGCCTAGGTGAACCGTGGCCGGTGGGTGCTCAGAGTCCCGGCAAGGCGTGCAGCAACCCCCGCACGAGGTCGTACGTCGCCCGGTCGGCCGCCGCGACGAGGCCCGAGGGGGCCTCGGCCTGGGGTCGGTAGGGCTCGCCGTCGAAGGTGCCGAGCACCCCGCCGGCCTCGCTGAGCAGCAGCGAGCCGGGTGCGTGGTCCCACGGCTTGGTCTTGCGGTAGAGCGCGTAGTCGGCGCCGCCCTCGACCACGCGCGGGTAGTCGACCCCGCAGCAGACCCAGGTCAGCTCCAGTGCGCTCAGGGTGCCCAGGGCGCGCCCGATCCAGCTGCGGCGCGAGGTGACGCCGCGCAGCGCCGCCCCGACCGGCGGCCGGGTCAGGCGCTGGCCGTTGCGCCAGGCGCCCTGCCCGCGCTCGGCGACGTACGCCGCGCGGTGCTGCGGCTGCCAGATCCAGCTGCGCTCGACGACGCCCCCGCGCAGCTCCGCGATCATCATGGCGTGGTCGGGCGAGCCGCGCACGAAGTTCTTCGTGCCGTCGACCGGGTCGACCGTGAACGCGTGGTCGGCGCCGGCGAAACGCTCCAGCACCGAGGTGTCGTCCTCGGCGGCCTCCTCGCCCAGGACGACCGCGTGCGGGTACTCGCGCTGCAGCACCTCGGTGAGGCGCACCTCGGCCTCGCGGTCGGCCACCGTGACGAGGTCGCCGGGGTTCTTCTCGATCACCTCGGCGTCGGCGAGGCTGCGGAAGCGCGGCTCGACGACCTCCTCGCCCACGGTCCGGAGCAGGGTCAGCACGTCCTGGGTCTGCACGGCTCGACCGTACGACCCCGACCTCAGGCGGACGCGAGCAGGTCGTCGGCGGGCAGCGGCACCAGCCGCTGGTCGGTGGCCAGGTGGACCACGTCGGTGCCCAGCCCCGCCCGCCGGCAGGCCAGCGTCAGCTCGCGGGCCCACGCACGGTCGGTCGCGTCCGGGCCGTGCCGCCCCGGCCGGCTGCGCAGGAAGACCCACCGTCCCGAGGTGCCGCCGACGTCGAGGCACAGCGCGGTGAGCGAGTCGAGGTGCTCGGGCACCGGGTCGCCGTCGCAGTCCTCGATCTCGAGCAGGCCGGGCACGGGGCGGCCGTCGGGGTCCAGGCGCAGCGTCCACGTCGAGCTGCGGGAGAAGCCGAGCTCGCCCATCAGCGCCTGCCACAGGTGCAGCAGGTCGGACTGGGTGTGCACGACCGGGCGCAGCGGGGCGCCGGAGGGGAGCGGGAACATGGGTTCGGGTGTGGTGTCCATGCCGCCCAGGTTGACCCGGTCGCGGCCGGTCCGCGACCGCTCCTCCACAGGCCCGGCGCGTCCACAGCCTGCGGGGCCCGGCCTTGACGACGAGGGCCGGGAGGGTGGTGGACCGGTCCGGCTCAGAGCACGGAGCGGTAGACCTCGACGGTGCGCTCCGCGATCGCCGGCCAGCCGAAGGAGGCCACGGCCCGGGCGCGACCGGCCCGGCCCATGGCGGCGGCGCGGTCGGGGTCGCCCACCAGGGAGGTGAGCGCCTCGGCGAAGTCGGCGACGTACCGGTCGGGGTCGAGCGGGGTGCCGCTGCCGTCGTCGGCCTGGTCGATCGGGACCAGCAGGCCGGTGGCCTCCGTGGGTCCGACGGTCGACGGGTCGACCACGACCTCGGGGATGCCCCCGGTCGCGGTGGCCACGACGGCGGTCTCGCAGGCCATCGCCTCGAGGTTGACGATCCCGAGCGGCTCGTAGATCGAGGGGCACGCGAAGACGGTCGCGGCGCTGAGCAGCGCGACGACGTCAGCGCGCGGCAGCATGTCGCCGATCCACACGACGCCGTCGCGACCCGCGCGCAGGTCGCTGACCAAGGACTCCACCTCGGCCATGATCTCGGGGGTGTCCGGGGCGCCGGCGCACAGCACCACCTGGACGTCGGGCGGGAGGGCCGCGACCGCGCGCAGGAACAGCGGCAGGCCCTTCTGCCGGGTGATCCGACCCACGAAGACGACCGACGGGCGGTCGGGGTCGACGCCCAGGCGCCGGACCCGGTCGGGGTCGTCGACCCTGGACCACCGGGTGGTGTCGATGCCGTTGTGCACGGTGTGCACGCGCGCGGGGTCGATGGCGGGGTAGGAGCGCAGCACGTCGGCGCGCATCGCCGCGGAGACCGCGATGACCGCCGCGGCACCCTCGTACGCCGTCCGCTCCATCCACGAGGAGAGCCGGTAGCCGCCGCCGAGCTGCTCGGCCTTCCAGGGCCGCAACGGCTCCAGCGAGTGGGCCGAGACCACGTGCGGCACGTCGTGCAGCAGGCCGGCCAGGTGCCCGGCGAGGTTGGCGTACCAGGTGTGCGAGTGCACCAGGTCGGTGCCCGCGCACCCGGCGGCCATCGCGAGGTCGACGCCCGCCGTGCGCAGCGTCGCGTTGGCGTCCTCGAGGCCGGCGAGGTCGGCGTAGGAGGAGGTCAGCGGCTCGTCGCGGGCGGCGCCGAAGGCGTGCACCCGGGTGGTGAGGTCGTCGCGGTCGCGCAGCGCACGGACCAGCTCGGCGACGTGCACTCCCGCGCCGCCGTAGATCTCGGGCGGGTACTCCTTGGTCAGCACATCGACTCGCACGGGATCGAACCTACCCGCCCCGGCGCTCGCCCGTGGATGTCGGCGTGGCGTGCGTCACAGGCAGTACGGTGATCCCATGAGCTCCTCGGCGCGCAAGAAGGTCCTCGCGATCGTGCTGGCCGGTGGTGAGGGCAAGCGGCTGATGCCGCTGACCGCCGACCGCGCCAAGCCGGCCGTGCCCTTCGCCGGGATCTACCGCCTCATCGACTTCGCGCTGAGCAACGTCGTGAACTCCGGCTACCTCAAGGTCGTGGTGCTCACCCAGTACAAGTCGCACAGCCTGGACCGGCACGTGTCGCAGACCTGGCGGATGTCCACGCTGCTGGGCAACTACGTGACACCGGTGCCCGCCCAGCAGCGGGTCGGCAAGCACTGGTACCTCGGCAGCGCCGACGCGATCTTCCAGTCCCTCAACCTGATCCGCGACGAGAAGCCCGACATCGTGGTGGTCGTGGGCGCCGACCACGTCTACCGGATGGACTTCGCGCAGATGGTCGAGCAGCACGTCGAGAGCGGCGCGGGCTGCACGGTCGCCGCGATCCGGCAGCCGATCGGGATGGCCGACCAGTTCGGCGTCATCGACGTGCAACCCGACGAGCCGTCGCGCATCCGCGACTTCTTGGAGAAGCCCACCGACCCCATCGGCCTGCCCGACAGCCCCGGAGAGGTGCTGGCCTCGATGGGCAACTACGTCTTCGACGCCGACGCCCTGGTCGAGGCCGTGACCCGTGACGCCACGACGACCGGGTCGTTGCACGACATGGGCGGCGACATCGTGCCGTCCTTCGTGCGCCGCTCGCAGGCGGGCGTCTACGACTACAAGGACAACGTCGTGCCCGGCGCCACCGCTCGCGACAAGGGCTACTGGCGCGACGTGGGGACCCTGGGCTCCTACTACGCGGCCCACATGGACGTGGTCTCCCCGCTGCCGGTCTTCAACCTCTACAACTTCGACTGGCCCATCTACACCTCCTACGGCCCGCAGCCGCCGGTCAAGATCGTGCAGGGCGCCGACGGCACCCCGGGCGTGACCGACGAGGCGGTGCTCTCGCCCGGCGTCGTGGTGACCGGCGGTCACGTGACGCGCTCGGTGCTGTCCCCGGCGTGCTGGGTCGACAGCGGCGCCGAGGTGACCGGCTCGGTGCTGCTCAACGGGGTGATCGTCGGCGCCGGTGCCGTCGTGCGCAACGCGATCCTGGACAAGTTCGTCGTGGTGCCCGCCGGGGCACGGATCGGGGTGGACCCCGAGGAGGACCGGGCGCGCGGCCTGATCGTGCAGGACGGGTTGACCGTGATGGGCAAGGACCAGCAGCTGCCGGTGCGCTAGCCCGCTGCGGGCGGGAGGACGCCGGCCGCGCGGGCCACCTCGGCGTACGCCTCGGCGAGCGTCGCGACCGTCTCGTGGGCGTTGAGGCCCGAGGGGTTGGGCACCACCCACAGCTCGCTGTCGGCCAGCGGCCGGGGCTGCCGGCCGACCTGCGCGCGGGGGAGCCCGAACGCGGTCCGGTACGCCGTCACGCCGGCCACCGCGACCACCCGCGGTCGCACCTGCGCCACGAGCGCGCGCAGCCTCGCGCCGCCCTCGAGGAGCTCGTCGCGGGACAGCTCGGAGGCCTTCACCGTGGCGCGTCGCACGAGGTTGGTGATCGCGATCCCACGGCGCCGCAGCACGTCGCGCTCGGCCTCGCTCATCCCCGCCGCCGGGTCGACCGGCTCCTCGAGCACCCCGGCGCGCAGCAGCGCGGGGTAGAACCGGTTGCCGGGGTGGGCGAAGTGGGTGCCGGTGGCGGCGGTCCACAGTCCCGGGTTGATGCCGACGAACATCAGCCGGACGTCGGGGCCCAGCAGGTCGGGCACCTCCGCGTCGCGGAAGGACTCCAGCTCGGCACGCGAGAACGATCGACCCACGCCCCGACCCTCCCACGCCCCGCCCACCCGGCGCAGATGTCCCACCCACTCGGCGTGGATCGGCCGGTCGAGGCGGGAACCGGGACGGCCCGGCTACCGTCGCAGGGTCATGCGACGTCTCGGAGCACTCCTACCCCTCCTGCCCGTGCTGCTGCTCGGTCCGACCCTGGTCGGCTGCGGGGAGGAGTCCGCCGGGCCGAGCCGGGCCGCGGACAGCACCGCGTCGGAGCCGACGGTCCTGCGGCACCGGCTGGTGACCGCGACCGAGAGCGGCGACGGCCCCGACACGCACGCCGTCGCGCTCGAGGGCACGCGAGCCCTGGACGCGTTCGTGGCCGGGTTCTCCGACGGCCTGGCCCGCGAGGTCCGGTCCGCGGCCACCGACCTCGAGGTCCGGGACGGGGAGCAGCTGGCCGGTCAGGTCGTGGCGGTGGGCTGCGACGAGCCGAGCGGGGTCGAGGCCCTCGCCGCGGAGGGCGGGGTGGTCCTGGAGCCCGGGCCGGTGCCCAGCCCGGGCCGGCAGTGCCTGGCCGCCATGACCACGGTCGCGCTGGTGGTGCTCGAGGAGGGCGTGAGCCTCAACGCCTCGTGACGACCACGCCGTTGGCCACCGGGCGCAACGAGCCGTCGGACGGCGAGTTCTGCACCTGCAGCGAGCCGTCCTCGCGCGCCACCATCGTGCTGGACCCGCCACCGTCGAGGTTGAGCGCCTCGTCGGCGCCGAGGTCCATCATCATGTGCGCGAGCTCGACCATCGTGTGGCCGCGGCTGGTCGACTGGCGTCCGTCGACGACCAGGAGCAGCACCTCGTTGGTGTCGCGGTCGATGCCGATGGCGGTGCGCGGGTGCATCTCGGCGTCGTCGACGACCTGGATGACGCCGTCGTCGATGAGGAACTTGCTGCCGGTGATGACCATGGAGGGTCGCCCGCGCAGCGACCACCGCACGGTCGCAGGGCCGGTGCGCAGCTTGCGCAGCTGCTTGGCCCCCTCGCCGCGACCGATGAGCACCAGGCCTCGGACGGGCTTCCCCGGACGCAGCCTGGCGCGGTTGGCGACCACCCTGCCGTCGCGCACCACCACCATCCGCACGTCCTTCTGCTGGCCCTGCGTGGCGGCGTACCCGGGTGAGCTGCCCCAGCGCGAGGTGTAGACGCCGATGCCGCCGGGCGCGACGAAGTGGGAGTTGAAGTTGGTGATCTCGGCGCCGGGACGCTCGGCGATCTTCCCGCGCAGGTTCACCTCGCCGACCTGCGCGCGGCCCTTCCTGGTCAGGAAGAACGCCGAGTTCCACCCGGACGCCCGACCGTTGAAGAGACCGCGGGGCGCCGAGCGGCCCACGCCGAGCGGAGCGCCGGTGCGACCGATGTCGAAGAAGTCGCCGTTCACGGCCGCCAGCGCGCCGCGGGCGCGGGCCAGGTCCAGGACGTCGTCGGTCGAGGCGACCGTGGTGGGGCTGGCGTAGTCGAGGCGCAGGGAGCGCTCGTCGAGGTCGACGCTGAGCAGGTGCGCGCGGACCGGGCCGCGGGCGTCGGTCTCGCTCCACGACGTGTAGCGCACCCCCGGAGCGATGCGGCGCTTCTCCAGCACCACGCGCGTGCTCGGTTCGTCGTCGTACGCCCGCACCCGCGGGGCCAGCCGGCCGCGGACACCGTCGGAGCTGTGCGGACCGTCGGCTCCGGCGTGGGCCGGAAGGCCGGGGTCGACGCGGCGCGCGGGGTCGGTCGAGTCGGCGACGGCGGGCGCGCCGAGACCCGCGAGCACGAGGGCCAGGGCGAGGAGGGGGGTCCGAGAACGGGGGAGCACCGGCTCAGGCTACGGGCGCTCGAGGAGCGTCCGGCGCAGGTGCACCACCGTGTCCTCGAGCAGGATGGCGCCGGGCGTGCGGCTGCCCATGCCCACGAAGGTCTCGCTGAACGGGCTGGCCAGCAGGTAGAGGTTCTGCCCGGCGGGCACGTCGACGCCCACGGCCGGAAGCGGGATGCGGCGCCGCTCGCCGGCGACCGGCAGCGGCTCGCGCAGCGGCAGCACGTTGTTCTGCACCAGCCGCGCGTTGAGCGGGGAGGTGCCGATCGCGAGGCCGTAGAACGCGCGGTTCTCGACGCCGACCGAGGTCACGTCGGCGGTCAGGTACGCCGAGCCCGCCACGGTGACGGGGCCCTCGGCGACGAGCGTCCCGACCGGGACGCCCGCGGCGGCCGAGGTGGCCACGGTGCCGATCTCGACGCTGTGGTTGGGGCGCTCGGAGCGGGTGGTGAGGCACCCGTCGGTCGGCGTCGCGACGTGCAGCCGGCCGTAGCCGCCCAGCCCGGTGCGGCGCCCGCGCAGCTGCTCGTCGAAGAACCGGATCGTGAGCTGCTCGAAGTCACCCCCGGCGAGCGCGGCGCTGCAGGGGTCGGAGGTGATCGAGACGCCCATGGGCAGGACGGCCGGCAGCACGTGGCCACCGTTGTAGCCCACGAAGATGCTGTCCCGACGAGCGCGCGGCGTCAGCGCCGTGCGCCAGTTCTCCAGGCCCTCCTGCAGCGGGAACAGTCCGTCCGTGGTGCCTTGGCCGAACAGCACGGGGATGTCCAGGCGGCGGCCCTTCGAGACGTGCCAGGCGGGCCCGTTCCTCTCCATGAACGAGACCATGTCCTCGGTGCCGGGCACCGATCCGTCGGGCCACTCGCCGAGCGCAGCCCCCTCCAGGAGCGCCTTGTAGACGTTCGGGGGGAGCGCGTCGTCGGGCACCGAGGCGGCGCTGAGCAGCAGCGCCCACTCGGTGCGCACCACGCCCTCCGGCGCCAGGCTGCTGGACAGGTCGTTCCAGGTGATCTGCGGGGCGAGGGCGTCGAAGACGGGGCGGCCCTTCGTGCGCAGCGACTCGAAGGCGCCCAGGAACTGGTAGCCGCCGCCGTAGGAGCCGCCGATGGCGCCCAGGCGCGGGTCGCCCTTGCGGTCCTGCTGCACCCACCGCATCCGGCTCACCCGCCGGACCAGGCGGCGTACGTCGTGGCCCTCGAAGGCGGGGGCCTCCACGTGCGCGTGGCCGCCGGAGTCGCCCCAGCCGCGCTGGTCGAAGGAGAGCACGCCGTAGCCGGCGTCGGTGAAGGCGCTCACCGCCGCCGGATCGGTGGTGCGCGACCCGCCCCAGCCGTGGCTCGAGAGGATCATCGGCACACGGTGCCGCGCGCCGGCCCCGGCGGGGCGGAAGACGGTGAAGCAGATGTCGACCGGCTCGGTCGTGCCCGGTTCCGGGACGCTGCGCACGCAGCCGTCGGTGGCGCGCACGCCCGGGACGGCGTACGCCGACGGGGCGCCCGGCCCGCCGAGGGCGGTGAGCCCCAGGGTGGCCAGCGTGGCGGCCGCGGTGGCCAGGGCGGTGAGTCGACGCATGTGTGCTCCCGGTGGATGGTGACGACCGGCACAACGAGTGCCACGGGCCGGGGTCACGCAGGAGCTGACCGGTGGGTGGTGCAGAAGTGACCGGTCGATGGTGCAGAAGTGACTGCTCGGCCGGCGGTGGGGGGTGGGGGATCAGCAGTCCACGGCGCCGAGGCGGGCCAGGCCCTCGAGGTCGCCGGCGCCGAGCTCGCTGCGCACCAGGTTGCCGCCGTACATCAGCTGGGTGTCGTCGTCGACGTGGCCCAGGCCCAGCACGTGCCCGAGCTCGTGGGTGATGATCGCGCGCATCGCCTGCTCGCCGCCGCGCTGGCCCGCGAGCCGGTCGAAGGTGTCGGTGTCGAGGGCGATCATGCCCGCCACGAACCACTCTGGCCCGACCTGCCGGGACTGCCAGGCGCTGCCGCCGAGCCCGGCGACGTCGCCGGCCAGGGCGGGCGTCTCGTCGGCGTCGGACCAGCCGATCAGCACCGGGCTCGCACGACCGGCGGCCACCGAGCGCTGGTCGAAGTCGCGGTCGTCGGTCTGGCCCTGGTCGTCGAAGACGAACCCCGAGGCCTCCTCGACGTCCGCGATCGACTCCTCGACCAGCTCCGCCCACACCGCCGGCGCGCCGTCGGGGTTGACGACGTAGGGGATCGGCTTGCACGGCGACCAGGTGACCGGGCCCTGGCCGCGGGGCTGCATGCGCACGAACTCGTAGGCCCCCTCCCCGTCGCCGATGCCGACGATCTCGGCCAGCCGCTGGTTGCCGCCGACCAGCTCGCGCACCCGGTCACCGGTGGCGCCGGGGTCGCGCAGCACCACCAGGGAGGCCAGGACCAGTGCGACCAGCAGGCCGGGCAGCACCGGGCCGTGCGTGCGCCGCGGCCGACGGGCGCCGCTCGGCCCCGCCGGCATCGGCACGGGCCCGCCGGAGCGGTAGAGCTCGCCGTGGGTCGGACCGGCCCCGCCGGCCTCGAAGGCGGAGGGGTCGAACGCGTCGAGGTCGGCCAGGCGGCGCTCCATGTCGCGCACCCAGCGCTGCTGGGCGCGCCGCTGGGCACGCTCCTGCGCGCGCCGCTGCCAGAATCCCACGCCACCATGATCCAGGACCCCTGGTGACGGGCCGAGCCGGCGCAGATATCCCACCGAGTCGGCGCAGATGTCCCGGTGCTCGGGGCTAGGGTCGGGCCGTGGGCACCTGGAACACCGTGGTCGAGGGGGACAACCTCGATGTGCTCCGAGATCTCGCGGTCCAGGAGCGGGTCTTCGACCTGGTCTACATCGACCCGCCGTACAACACCGGCAACGACTTCGCCTACAGCGACGACATCCGCGGGGACGCCGCGACGTCACGCCACCAGGCGTGGGTGGCGATGATGCGCCCGCGTCTCGAGGCGGCCCGCGGGCTGATGGCCCCGACCGGCGCGCTCTTCGCCAGCATCGACGACCACGAGGCGGCGCACCTGCGGCTGCTGCTCGACGAGGTCTTCGGCGAGGCGTCGTTCGTCGCGCAGGTGGTCGTCAACCTCAACCCCAAGGGGCGCCAGCTGGGGCGCGGCTTCGCGACCAGCCACGAGTACCTCCTGGTCTACGCGCGCGACCCGGGGCGGTGCGTGCTCGACACCACCAGCGCCGAGACGGTCGACGAGCGCGACTTCGCGCTGCTCCACGAGCCCAGCGGTCGGCGCTACCGCGAGCTGCCGCTGCGCAACACCAACAAGAAGTTCAACCCGGTCACGGCGCGCACCCTGCACTTCACCGTCTGGGGCGACCCGGTCACCGGCGAGGTGCGCACCGAGCGGTTCGGCGCGGCCCAGGAGATCAGCCCGGTCTTCGGCGACGGACGGCCGGCGGTGTGGCGGTGGAGCCGTCCGCTGATCGACCAGCGCACCGACGACCTGGTCTGCCGCACCGTGCGCGGCCGGGCGGGGGACCGCATCGACGTCTTCCAGCGCGACTGGCTGCACCCGGGGCGGCGCAAGAAGCTCAGCACCATCTGGCTCGCCGAGGAGGTCGGGTCCACCGACACCGGGGTCGCCGAACTCAAGGAGCTCGTGGGTCACGTCTTCGAGTCGCCCAAGCCCACCGGGCTGCTGCGGCGGGTGCTGATGACGATGCCCGACGACGCGGCGGTGCTCGACTTCTTCGCCGGCAGCGGCACGACCGGTCACGCGGTCGCGATGCTCAACGAGGAGGACGGTGGCACCCGCACCTGCCTCAGCGTGAACTCCGCCGAGCCGACCCGACCCGGCTCCAACGCCGACGCGGCCGGGCTGGCCACGGTCGCCGACATCACCCGGGCGCGCCTGCGCGCGGTGGCGCAGCGCCACGGCGGCGGACTCGTCGAGGAGACCCTGGGCTGAGGTCGCGGGCCGAGGGCCGGCTCAGGCCACCCCGGCGGCCCGCTCCAGCGCCACCACCTCGTTCTCGAGATGGCCCAGCAGCCGCTGCAGGTGCGGGACCGTGCGCCGGCAGCCGGTGAGCCCGAAGGCCATCTGCCCGTCGTACGACGTGCAGGTGATGTTGAGCGCCATCCCGTTGATGGGGATCGACAGCGGGTAGGTGCCCACCAGTCGCGCGCCGTTCCAGTAGTGGGTGGTGCGCGGGCCGGGCACGTTGCTGATGATCAGGTTGTACGGCGGGCGCACGATGCCCTGCATCCGCAGCAGCGGCGCCAGGATCATCGGGGCCTGTCCCAGGGCGCTCATCGCCATGATCTGCACCGGGGTCATCGACGAGAGCGCCTCCTTGCCGGCAGCCATCGAGTCGTGGATCGCCCGGAGCCGCTCGCCCGGGTCGGAGCGGTCGGTGGCCAGCTGCACCATCACCGCGCCGACCGCGTTGCCGCCGTCGGCGGAGGCGTGCTGCGACTGCTTGGCGTTCAGCCCGACCGGCACCATCGCGACCAACGGTGCGGCAGGCAGCGCGTCGAGCTCGATCAGGTAGGCGCGGATCGCGCCGCTGCACATCGCCATCACCACGTCGTTGATCGTCGTGCCGGTGGCCTTGCCGATCGCCCGCAACCGCTCGGTGGGCCAGTCCTCGGCGGCGAAGCGCCGGGCTCCGGTGATGCTCTGGTTGAAGATCGTGCGCGGGGCGTGGAAGGAGACCGCGGAGGTCTCGTTGCGCACGCCCTGGCTCAGGGTGCGCACCAGGGCTCCGGGCAGCCCGGCGGCCTCGGCGGTGAGACCGAGCGCGCTGCGCAGCGCCGAGATCGGGATGTCGGTGAGGCCGTGGCCGGGATCGGCGGCCGGGGGCGAGGAGCGGGGCTTCGACGGCGTCGCGGCCCACGGGGCCGGCATCCCGCGGCGGTCGGGGTCGGTGGACAGCACGCTCTGCAGCAGCCGCATCGCGGAGATGCCGTCGACCAGCGCGTGGTGGGTCTTGGTGTACAGCGCGACCCGGCCGTCCGCGAGCCCCTCGATGATGTGGCTCTCCCACAGGGGGCGCTCCCAGGCGAGCCGCGTCGAGTGCAGGCGCGAGCACAGGTCGAACAGCTCGCGGTAGCGACCGGGGGCGGGAAGCGCGCTGTGGCGCACGTGGTGGTGGGCGTCGAACTGCAGGTCGGGCTTCCAGACCAGCTGCCCGCCGGTGCGCACCGAGCGGTACGGGTGCTTGAGGAACAGGGGAGCGAGCTCGTCGACGTCGCTCATCGCCTCGTACATCTCGCGGATGTAGTCGTCGCCGGCCCCGTCCGGCTTCTCGAAGAGCTGCAGCCCGCCCACGTGCATCGGCATGTTGCGGTTCTCCGCGAGCAGGAAGCCGGTGGACGTGGGATCGATCGGTGAGACCACGGTGAGCCTTTCTCGGGCGGACGCTGGCGGGCCGCCGCCCCCCAGGGTGACGAGCGCCACAGGGGAGAAGGTACGCCGCCCCCGCCCACCGCGGGCCATCCCGTGTCCACACCGTGGCCCGCAGCGGGGGTCGTCCCCAGCCGGCGGCGGCCCCGGCCCAGCGGGCCGTGGGCTGCCTAGCGTCCTTCTCGAGCACCGGACCTGCCGGTGCCGGACCCCTCGGGAGCGACCCATGACCTCGACCACCCAGCAGGACCCGACCCGTCGCGAGAGCCGCCCTTTGCGTCCCGGAGCCGGTCGCCGGCTGCTGCTCGCCCTCGGCGCCGGAGCCAGCGCCACCGTCCTGGTCGTCGGCGCGGCCCAGGTCAGCGGAGCGGCCCCGGACACCAAGGCCCCGGCCCCGGACACGATCGTGAAGGTGACCGGCAACGCCGACAGCGGCTTCGGGATCGCGCACTACGACGGCTCCACCCAGTTCCCGCCCACCACGAGCGAGGCGATGGCGGAGTGCCAGGAGTACCCCAAGAAGATCGGTCGGGTGCGCTGCCGCAAGGAGACCCAGGTCTGGTACCGCGACCTGGCCGACCTCAAGCAGGCGATCAAGTACGCCCGCCGGGCGGGCTGAGGGCCGCCCAGGTGGGAGGATCGCCCCATGGAGGGGCGATCGATCGACGCGATCTGGAATCGCGGACTGGCGCGGGGCCGCTCGTCCTACCGGGGCCGGGTGGCCCGCTGGAAGTCCAAGCGCTGGCACATCGCCCAGAGCTCGGTCGCGGCGGCGGTGGCCTGGTTGATCGCCAGCGAGGTGCTGGGCCACGACGTGCCGGTCTTCGCCGCCGTCGCCGCGGTGGTCAGCCTGGGCACGTCCTACGGCCAGCGGCTGCGTCGCGTCGTCGAGGTGACCGTGGGGGTCGCGCTCGGGGTGTTCCTGGCCGACCTGCTCGTGGCGACGCTCGGTGCGGGCTGGTGGCAGCTCGGCGTCGTCGTGGGTCTGGCGATGTCGGTCGCGCTGCTGCTCGACGGCGGCACGATGCTGCTGAGCCAGGCCGCGATCCAGGGCGTCTTCGTGGTCGGTCTGCTGCCCGGGGCGGGGGCGTCGCTGACCCGGTGGACCGATGCCCTGGTCGGCGGAGCCGTGGCCCTGGCGGCTGCGACGCTGGTGCCCTCCGCCCCGCTGCGCCGCCCGCGCGAGCAGGCGGCGGTGGTGCTGCGCAAGCAGGCCGAGCTGCTGCGGGGAGCGGCGGACGTCATCCTCGACGGCGACGCCGAGCGCGGGCTCGAGCTGCTCGCCGACGCGCGCTCCACCGACCCGTTGGTGCGGGAGCTGAAGGCGGCGGCCGACGAGGGGATGGCGGTGGTGGCGTCCTCGCCGTTCCGCGTGCGGCACGGACCCGGGATCCGGCGGATGGTCGACATGGTGTCCCCGATGGACCGGGCGATCCGCAGCACCCGGGTCCTGATGCGCCAGGTCGCGGTCGCGGCCTACCACCGCCGACCCGTCCCCGCGTCGTACGCCGCGCTGGCCAATGACCTCGCCCACGCGGTCGACGTGGTCGCGGCCGAGCTCGACGCCCACCAGGTCCCGGTCGCGGCCCGGTCGTTCCTCGTGCGGGTCGGGCTGGACACCGGGCGGGTGGAGCGCTCCCCGGAGATGACCGGCGACGTCGTGCTGGCCCAGCTGCGCTCCATCGTCGTCGACCTCCTGATGCTCACCGGGATGGACCAGCTGGAGGCGACCGACGCGCTGCCCCCACCGCCCCGCTAGACGTGCGCGGAACGACATGGTCAGAAATTCGGGTCGCACCCGCATCCTTTGACACGATCGCCCCATGCTCGAACCGCGTGAGGCGAACCTGACCATCGACCTCTGCCTGCGGGTCGGGGAGCTGCTGCTCTCCTCGGGTGCGGGGGCTGCGGACGTCACGGCGACCATGCAGGGTCTCTCGCGCGAGCTGGGCATGCGGCACGCCGAGATCGACATCACCTTCACGTCACTGGCGATGTCGTACCAGGCGGACCCCGAGGAGCCGGCGCTCGGTGCGTCCCGCCAGGTCAACCACCGTGCCATCGACTACGACCACCTGACCCAGGTCGACCACCTCGTGCGCCGGGTGCTGGACGGCGACCTGGACGTCCGCGAGGCGCGCACCGAGCTGGCCCGGATCGTCTCCACGGGTCACGACCGGCGGCGGTCCATGATCACGGCCGGGTGGGGCCTGATGTGCGGCGGCGTCGCGATCCAGCTCGGCGGCGACCTGGTCGTCATCGCGCTGGCGATCGTGTCGTCGGTCCTCATCGACCGCATCCAGCTGCGCATGCAGCGCCGGCGGATGCCGTCGTTCTACCAGCAGGTCGTGGGCGGCGGGGTCGCCACGCTGCTGGCGCTGGGCGTGGGGGCCACCCCGCTGCCGGTCAACGTGTCGCTGGTCGTGACCGCCAACATCATCATGCTGCTGGCCGGGATCGGTTTCATGGGTGCGCTCCAGGACGCGCTGACGGGGTTCTACGTCACCGCCTCCGCCCGGCTGCTGGAGGCCTTCCTCGCCACGGCGGGCATCATCGCCGGCGTCACCGGCGGCCTGAGCGTGGCCACCGTGCTCGGCGTGCGGATCCCGCGGCTGGAACCGGGCGTGGCCAACCTCCAGACGCTGGGCATGCTGGCCGTCGGGTCGGCCATCGCGGCTGCGACCTTCGCGTACGCGACCTATGCACCCCGACGGATCCTGGCGCCCATCGCGCTGGTGGCCGGTCTGGCGATGCTCATCAGCCGGGTGATCGAGCTCGCGGACGTGGGTCGGGCCTGGTCGGTGGGCGTGGCGGCCGTCTTCGTGGGTCTGGTCAGCTTCACGGTGGCGGGACGGATCCGGGTCCCGCCGCTGGTGGTCGTGGTGCCCGCGATCGTGCCGATGCTGCCCGGGCTGCTGATCTACCGCGGGCTGACGTTGCTGTCCGAGGGGGGCAGCGCCACCTCGCAGGGCCTGCTCGCGATGGCCGGGGCCATCTCGGTGGCGCTCGCGCTGGCCAGCGGGGTGATCCTCGGTGAGTACATCGCGCAGCCGCTCAAGCGGGAGGCCGCACGGGTGGAGGCGCGTCTCTCCGGTCCCCGCCTGGTCGGCCCGGTGCATGCGGCGAGCAGCACCCGTCGCCGTCGCCGCAAGCGCGCCGAGGCCGCACGGGAGGCGGAGGCCGAGGCCGAGGTCGAGGCCGACGAGCTGGGCTGACCCGGGCGACGGGTCGGGGCCCTCAGCCGTGCGCTCGGGCGAGCTCGGCGAGCCACCGCTGCGCGTGCCCGTCGTACGGCGCCGCCTCGGCCAGCACCTGCTCGTGCACCAGGGCACACCACTCACGAGCGGCGCCGACCACGTCGGCGGGGTAGTCGAGGGCGACCCGGTGCTCCTCGAACTCGTCCTCGTCGTCGACGTAGACACGACCCTCGGCGGTGCGCACCACGTCGAGGTCGAGGTCGACCGAGCGCAGGACGGGGCCGTCCCACGCGGGCGGGGTGGCCACGTCGACGTAGACCGAGGCCCACAGGCCCGGGGCGTGGAACGTGGCGGCGTACCAGCCGGTGCGCGGGGCCAGGGTGACGGTGTCGACCTCGGAGACGAACCGGGCCCCCGGGCGCTCGTGCACGGTGCCGGCGCGCACCCCGATCCACTCGCCCCACGCGTCCGCGCCGAGCAGCAGCCCGTCGAAGGACCAGTGGGCACGCCCGCCCCACTTGCTCATCTCGACGCGGACCGGTCGCGGCTCAGACAACCGTGACGTCCTGGGGCAGCACCCGCTTCGCGCTGCGGGCGACGAGGTCCTGGTAGCGCGAGCCGGTGAGCTTGGCCAGGTGGTGCAGCGCGTGCGCGTCGACGCCCACCAGCACCCGCGCCTGGTTGCGGGTGATGCCGCGCACGATGATGGAGGCGGCCTTCTCCGGGGTCATCCGGGCCAGCTTCTCGTCGAACAGCCGAGCGGTGCGCGCCTGGTCCTCGCGCGCCGAGACGCGGGCGTTGCGGGCGATGGCGGTCTTGATGCCGCCGGGGTGCACGCAGGTGACACCGACCGGGTGGCCGGCGACCAGCATCTCCTCGCGCAGCGCCTCGGTCATCCCGCGCACGGCGTACTTGGCCGCGTTGTACATGCTCTGGCCGGGCATCGAGATCAGCCCGAACAACGAGGAGATGTTGACGACGTGGCCGTCGCCGGAGGCGATGAGGTGCGGCAGGAACGCCTTGGTGCCGTGGACGACGCCCCAGAAGTTCACGCCGATGATCCAGTCGATGTCTTCGTACTCGAGGTCGACGAGGTTGCCGGCCAGGGCGACGCCGGCGTTGTTGACCACGACGTTGACCCGTCCGAAGTGCTCGACGACGGTGGCGGCGTAGGCCTCGAAGGCGGCGCGGTCGGCCACGTCGAGGCGGTCGCCGCGCACCGCGAGCGCGCCGGCGGCCCGGGCCAGCTCGACGGTGCCGGCGAGGCCGGCCTCGTCGACGTCGCTCAGCGCCAGCTGGGCCCCCCTCCCGGCGAGGTCGAGGGCGAGGGCCCGGCCGATGCCGGATCCGGCCCCGGTGATGACGACGACCTTGTCGCGCAGGTTCTTCATGCGGTGACTGCCTCTCGGGTGGGGTGGGAGTGCTCCGCGGCCACGGCGTAGGCCGCGACGTCGAAGCGGGCGAGCTGGCGACGGAAGGTCACCGTGGTGCGTGGCCACAGCGTGGTGTTGCGGCCGTGCTCGTCGAGGTACCAGCTGGCGCAGCCGCCGGTGCTCCACACGGTGCGCCGCATCCGGTGCTGCAGGTCGTCGTTGAAGACGGCGGTGGCCTGCTCGGTGGGCTCGACCGTGGCGTAGCGGTGAGTGCGCATGGTGGCGATCGCGTCGCGCAGGTAGCCGACCTGGGCCTCGATCATCAGCACCATGCTGGAGTGCCCCAGCCCGGTGTTGGGCCCGACGAGGACGAACAGGTTGGGGAACTCCGGCACCGTGGTGCCCTTGTACGCCGACATCCCGGTCTCGGCCCAGCGATCGGCGACCGTGCGGCCGGTTCGCCCGCGGACGTGGTGGGCGAAGGGCAGGTCGGTCGCGGTGAACCCGGTGGCCACGACCAGCACGTCGACGGGGCGCTCGGTGCCGTCCGCGGTGACCACGGCGTTGCTGCTCACCCGGGTGATGGGGTCGGTGACCAGCTCGACGTTGTCGGCGGCCACCGCGGGGTAGTAGGTGTTGGAGATCAGCACCCGCTTGCAGCCCAGCTCGAAGGTGGGGGTCAGCCGCTCGCGCAGCTGCGGGTCGCTGACGGCGTCGCGCAGGTTGGCCAGGGCTGCCCGCTTGGCCGGGAAGGCGATCCGGGCATCGACGGTGAAGGCCGGGACGTAGGTCTCGCGCGCCCAGTAGATGGCGTGGCGGTAGAGCTTCTGCAGCCCGGGGACGTGGCGCAGCGCGGCCTTCTCGGGAGCGGAGTAGCGGCGGTCGTGGCGGGGGAGCACGTAGGGCGCGGTGCGCTGGTAGAGGTCGAGGTGCGCGACCTGCTGCTGCAGCTCGGGGACGATCTGGATGGCGGAGGCCCCGGTCCCGATGACCGCGACGCGCTTGCCGGCGAGGTCGACGCTGTGGTCCCAGCGGGCGGAGTGGAAGACCTCGCCCTCGAAGTCTGCGAGCCCCTCGATGTCGGGCAGCCTCGGCTCGGAGAGGCTGCCGGCGGCCATCGTGAGCGTGCGCGCGGTCCAGGTGGTGGGGCCGGTCGGACCCTCGGTGCTGACCTGCCAGCGCTGGGCGGCGTCGTCCCAGGTCGCCCCGGTGACGGCGGTGTCGAAGACGAAGCGGTCCAGGGTGCCGGACTCCCGGGCGACCCGCTGCAGGTAGGCCTGGATCTCCGCCTGGGGTGAGAAGGACATGGACCAGTCGGGGTTCGGCGCGAACGAGAAGGAGTAGAGCTGGCTGGGCACGTCGCAGGCGGCGCCGGGGTAGGTGTTGTCCCGCCAGGTGCCGCCGACGTCGCTGCCCTTCTCGACGACGACGACGTCGTGCTCACCGTCCGCGGCGAGGCCGATGGCGGCGCACAGCCCGGCGAAGCCGGCGCCGACGACGAGGTGGTCGACGCTGCGGGTGGCCGGTGCGCCGGCCGACGCGGGAGCGGTGGAGGTCATGAGCACAAAGTATTGAAGTTATTGAACGAGTGTCAATAGAATGTGCTGCGTGAGTACCGACACGCCCGTTCCCCGCACCCGCCTGAGTCCCGAGCAGCGCCGCGCGCAGCTGCTCGACCTCGGGGTGCGGCTGCTGGCGACCCGGTCGATCGACGAGCTGAGCATCGACCTGCTGGCCGAGGAGGCAGGCATCTCCCGGGGCCTGCTCTACCACTACTTCGGCAACAAGCAGGACTTCCACGAGGCCGTGATGCGCTGGGCGGCGGCGGCCCTGATCAGCCAGACCGCGCCGCCGGTGGAGGGCGACCCGGAGCACCGGCTCCGGGTCTCCGTCGCGGCGTACGTCGACTACGTCGACGCCAACTACGAGGGCTACCTCTCGCTCGTGCGCGGCGCCGCCAGCGGCAGCGCCTCGATGCGCGAGATCTACGAGGAGGCCCTCAGCGCCCTCACCGACCGGATGTTCGAGGAGGACCCGCACGGCAACCTGATCCCGGACACGCCCGCCGCCCGGCTCGTGGCGCGCGGGTGGGCGGCGATGGCCGAGGACGTCGTGCTGCGCTGGAAGGCACGCCCCGAGGGCGTCTCGCGCGAGGAGCTGCTGCACCTGGTCACCGCGTCGTTGCCGGCGCTCGCGCAGCTGCTCCCCCCGCCCACGGAGTAGGTCAGCCGCCGCGGACGACCTCGGCGAGCTGGTCGAGGCCCCACACCAGGTCGTCGGCCTCGATGACCAGCGGCGGCGCGAGCCGGATGGTCGAGCCGTGGGTGTCCTTGGCCAGCACGCCCCGGGCCATCAGCGCCTCGCAGACCTCGCGACCGGTGCCCACGGCGGGGTCGATGTCGACGCCGGCCCACAGCCCGCGCACGCGCACCGCGAGCACGCCGTGGCCGACGAGGGCCTCGAGCCGCTCGCGCAGGATCTCGCCGAGCTCGGTGGCGCGGGCCTGGTGCTCGCCGGTGGCCAGCATCCGGACCACCGCCAGCCCGACCGCGCAGGCCAGCGGGTTGCCGCCGAAGGTCGAGCCGTGCTGGCCGGGGCGCAGCACCCCGAGCACGTCCTTGTCGGCGACGACGGCGGAGACCGGCACGATGCCGCCGCCGAGGGCCTTGCCGAGCACGTAGAGGTCGGGGACGACGTCCTCGTGGTCGCTGGCGAAGGTCTTGCCGGTGCGCCCGAGACCGGCCTGGATCTCGTCCATGGCCATCAGCACGTCGGTGCGGGTGCACAGCTCGCGCAGGCCGCGCAGGAAGCCGTCGGGGGGCAGCACGACGCCGCCCTCGCCCTGGATCGGCTCCATCAGCACGCCGACGGTGTTCTCGTCGATCGCGGCCTCGACGGCTGCGAGGTCGCCGTAGGGGACCATCTCGAAGCCGGGGGCGAAGGGGCCGAAGCCGTCGCGGGCGTCGGGGTCGTCGGAGAAGCCGACGATGGTGGTGGTGCGACCGTGGAAGTTGCCCGAGGCCACGATGATCTTGGCCTGGCCGGGCGTGACGCCCTTGACCTCGTAGCCCCACTTGCGCATCACCTTGATGGCGGTCTCGACGGCCTCGGCGCCGGTGTTCATCGGCAGCACCAGCTCCTTGCCGCACAGGTCGCCCAGCTCGGCGCAGAAGTCGGCGAACTGGTCGTGGACGAACGCCCGGCTGGTCAGGGTCAGCTTGTCGAGCTGCTCGTGCGCGGCAGCCAGCAGGTCGGGGTGGCCGTGGCCGAAGTTGAGCGCGGAGTAGCCGGCCAGGAGGTCGAGGTAGCGCTTGCCCTCGACGTCGGTCATCCACGCGCCCTCGGCGTGCGCGACGACCACCGGCAGCGGCTTGTAGTTGTGCGCCGTGCGGGCCTCGGAGCGCTGGAACATCTCGCTGCTGGAACGGGTCTCGGTCGCGGATGCCGTCATGGCTTCCTCCTGCTGATCGAAGGTGGCCGGCACGGCATCGGCGTGCAGGTCGTGGGAGAGGGTGGGAGATCGTGCGGTCCCACGACTCCCAGAGGACCAGATCACGGCCCGAAAGCCAAGATCGCGCGCGATCCTACGGCGGCGCGGCCCCGGGGTGCGGCCGGGTCGGGTCCTGGACGCCCGGGTGCCGGACGGGGGCGCGGCGCGTCGTAACCTGCCGCCCGACACGCGGTCTGGTGCCGCTCCGCCCGACCGTCTGGACCGCTCCATGCTCCTCCCGCGCGCGCACGCCTCCGTGCTCTCCGCCCTGCTCCTGCTCGCCCTGGTCCTGGGGCTCTCCGCCCCGGTCTCGGCCGAGGAGGAACCCGGCGCCGACGTCCCGCTGTCGCTCGAGGTCACCTTCCCCGAGGAGACCATCCACCACATCCAGGGCGGCGACTACGAGGTCCAGATCGAGGTCGCGGGCAACACCTCCCTGGTGGCAAGGCTGCGGTCCGGGCGTGCGGAGCTGCCGATCGACGGAGGTGTGGTGGGGCTGGACCTCACCCGGGGCTCCTACCGGGTGCAGGTCGTGGCGTGCCGCGACGACGAGTGCCTCTGGGTCTGGTCGCCCACCCTCGACGTGCGCCACCAGCTGGCCATCGGGGTCGACAGCTACCGTCCGAAGGACCTGACCCTCCTCCCGGCCGGCGGCCCGGTGCCGATGCACGTCGACGAGCCGGGCAGCGACCGGACGGGTGACGTGGAGTGGAGCGTGCGGACCAGGCACGGCCAGAAGCAGGTGGCCAGCGGCTCCACCACCTTCCGTCCCGGGACGACCCAGGACCGGGCCGTCTTCGACCTCGACCCGGGCGAGCCCCTGCCCGACGGCGAGTACGAGCTGCACGTGAGCGCTGCGGCCGAGCTCGAGCGCGTCGGCCGCGTCGACGGGACGTCGTGGCGCTACTTCCGGGTCGACGGCCGAGCCGAGGCGTACCTCGTCGTGAGCGGGGACAAGATCTACCCCGTCCACGACGGCTACCGCGACGTCCTCGACATCCGCGCCGCCACCCACGACACCATCGAGGACGTCGAGCTCGCGGTCGTGGACGCCGAGGGGCGCACCGCCCAGGTGCTGGCGACGTCGTGGTCGCCCGACAGCGACCCCGGCCGGGGGGAGCTCCGGCTGCGCTGGTCGGCCAGCCCGGACGGCGAGCCGCTGCCGGCGGGTCGCTACACCGTGCGGCTGCGCACCACCGACGCCATGGGCCACCAGGGCGAGTGGGCGCACCCGGTCGAGGTGTTCGGCGAGCGCCTGCGCCGGCGCAAGTTCCGCTACAAGGTCACGGCCGCCGACTCCGTGGTGGACACCTGGGTCGGCCGGTGCAGCCGGCTGCGGAGGCCGTCCTCCCACGGGCGGGCGGGCTCGCTCGGTCTGCTGTCGCAGACCCGCTGCACGAAGCCTGCGGAGAGCCCCGTCGTGGTGCTGTCGGGCGCCTACCTGCCCCGCAGCGTCGGGCGGGCCTACCGGAAGGTCAAGGTCACCTACACCGGCGGCCCGGCGCGCGGTGCAGACCGGGTGCGCGGCTCCTACGTCGTCTTCGGCTACGTCAACCGCAACGACTCGCTCAAGGGCCGCACGGTCGTGCGCGGCGGGTGGGGCAGGCACAAGCCCGGTGGTGTGGACGTGGAGAAGTGGGGCCACAAGGAGGGTCGTCGCAACTACATCCTCTGGCAGATGGGGCTCAGCGAGGGCAGCCGCTACGACGTCCGCTCCTTCAAGATCAGCGGCAAGTACGACGTCCTGGAGTAGGGGTTCGTCACGGTGCCCGGCCGACCGGCACAATGGCCCGGTCATGGACGCGCCGCTCGAGATCTCCTACCCGCCCGAGCTCCCCGTCACCCAGCGGCGCGACGACATCGCCGAGGCGATCCGGGACCACCAGGTCGTGGTCGTGGCCGGCGAGACCGGGTCGGGCAAGACCACGCAGCTGCCGAAGATCTGCCTCGAGCTGGGCCGGGGCCGGCCCACCATGCACACCGCGCGGGACGGCAAGGAGCGCCGTCGCGGGGGCCTGATCGGGCACACCCAGCCCCGCCGGATCGCCGCGCGCTCGGTCGCGGAGCGGATCGCCGACGAGCTCGGCCAGTCGCTGGGCGAGGACTCGGTGGTCGGCTACCAGGTCCGGTTCACCGACCGCACGACGCGCTCGACGCGGGTCAAGCTGATGACCGACGGCATCCTGCTCGCCGAGCTGCAGCGCGACCGGATGCTGTGGAAGTACGACACGATCATCATCGACGAGGCGCACGAGCGGTCGCTGAACATCGACTTCCTGCTCGGCTACCTCAAGCGGCTGCTGCCGCGGCGTCCCGACCTCAAGCTGGTCATCACGTCGGCGACCATCGACGTGGAGCGCTTCGCCGCCCACTTCGCCGACCGCGACGGCACGCCCGCCCCGGTCGTCGAGGTCTCCGGGCGCACCTACCCCGTCGAGGTGCGCTACCGGCCGCTGCTCGACCTCGGCGAGGACGACGAGGACGGCGAGCCGGTCCAGCGCGACCAGACCGAGGCGATCGTCGATGCCGTGCGCGAGCTGAGCGCCGAGGGGCCCGGCGACATCCTGGTGTTCCTGCCCGGGGAGCGCGAGATCCGCGACACCGCCGACGCACTGCACGACCTGACGACCACCACCCGCGGCGGCGGCACCGAGGTGGTCCCGCTCTACTCGCGGCTCTCGGCCGCCGAGCAGCACCGGGTCTTCTCCTCGCACACCGGGCGCCGCATCGTGCTGGCCACCAACGTCGCCGAGACCTCGCTGACGGTGCCCGGCATCCGCTACGTCGTCGACGCCGGTGTCGCGCGGATCTCGCGGTACTCCGCGCGCACCAAGGTGCAGCGGCTGCCCATCGAGCCGATCAGCCAGGCCTCGGCCAACCAGCGCTCGGGCCGGTGCGGGCGCGTCGCGGCGGGCGTGGCGATCCGGCTCTACTCGGAGGAGGACTTCGAGGGCCGTCCGGAGTTCACCGACCCCGAGATCCTGCGCACCAACCTGGCCAGCGTCATCCTGCAGATGACGAGCCTCCGCCTGGGTGACGTCGCGGACTTCCCGTTCGTGGAGCCGCCGGACCGTCGCAACGTCGCCTCCGGCGTGCAGCTGCTCGAGGAGCTCGGTGCGCTGACGGTCGCCCCGGGCCGGGAGGAGCGTCGGCTGACCGGCCTCGGCCAGCGGCTGGCCCGCCTGCCCCTGGACCCGCGGCTGGGCCGGATGATCCTCGAGGCCGAGCGGCTCGGGTGCCTGCGGGAGGTGCTGGTCATCACCGCCGCGCTGAGCCTGCAGGACCCCCGTGAGCGGCCCGCCGAGATGCAGGCGCAGGCCGACCAGCAGCACGCCCGGTTCAAGGCCGACGACTCCGACTTCCTGACCTGGCTCAACCTGTGGCGCTACGTCAAGGAGCAGCAGAAGGAGCTCAGCTCCAGCGCGTTCCGTCGGATGTGCAAGCGGGAGTTCCTCAACTACCTGCGGGTGCGGGAGTGGCAGGACTTCGAGTCCCAGCTGCGCACCGTGTGCAAGGAGATGGGCGTGGACGTCGGGCACCCCGCCGACCTCCCCGACGCCGACGGCATCCACCAGGCGCTGCTCTCCGGGCTGCTCTCGCAGATCGGGCTGCTGGAGGAGCGCGACAAGCCCGCCCCCGGCGCGAAGGCCGCCAAGGGCCGCCGCCCGATGCGCGAGTACGTCGGCGCCCGCGGCGCCCGGTTCGCGATCTTCCCGGGCAGCGGCCTGGCGCGGAAGAACCCGGCGTACGTCATGGCCGGCGAGCTCGTCGAGACCGGCCGCCTGTGGGCCCGCCAGGTGGCGGCAATCGACCCGGCCTGGGCCGAGCGGCTGGGTGGGGACCTGGTCAAGCGCACCTGGTCCGAGCCGCACTGGAGCACCAAGCGTGCGGCGGTGATGGCCTACGAGCGCGCCACCCTCTACGGCGTGCCGCTGGTCGCCGACCGGCTCGTCTCCTACGGCAAGGTCGACGTCGAGGTCGCTCGCGAGCTGTTCATCCGCCACGCCCTGGTGCAGGGGGAGTGGCGAACCCAGCAGAAGTTCCTCGAGCGCAACCGCCGGCGACTCGAGGAGGCCGCCGAGCTCGAGCACCGGGCGCGGCGCCGGGACATCGTCGTCGACGAGGAGACGCTCTTCGACTTCTACGACGCCCGGGTGGGACCCGAGGTCGTCAGCGGCGCGCACTTCGACCAGTGGTGGAAGCAGGAGCGCCAGCGCGACGGCCGGCTGCTCGACTTCGACCCCAGCATGCTCACCCACGACACGGCCGAGGAGGTGCGCGAGGACGACTACCCCGAGCAGTGGCACGGGGAGGGGCTGACCTTCCCGATCGCGTACCACTTCGAGCCGGGCGCCGCCGACGACGGCCTGACCATCGACGTGCCCGTGGCCACGCTCAACCGGGTCGCCGCCGACGACTTCTCCTGGAACGTGCCGGGCCTGCGCGAGGAGCTGGTCACCAGCCTGATCCGCAGCCTGCCCAAGAACCTGCGGGTCACCTTCGTGCCGGCCCCCGACAAGGCCCGCGACTTCCTGCGCGCGACGCCACCGGGGGAGGAGCCGCTGCTCGACGCCCTCGAGCGCTGGTGCCGGGCCACCGGCGGCGTCGTGGTGCCGCGCGAGGCGTGGGACTGGGCCAAGGTGCCCGAGCACCTGCGCCCCACCTACCGGGTCGTCGACGACCGCGGCCGCGAGCAGGCCCGGGGCAAGGACCTGGAGGCGCTCAAGGCCCCCCTGCGCGGACAGTTCACCCAGGCGCTGGCCGAGGTCGCCTCCGACTCCGGGCTGGCGCGCACCGGCGAGACCACCTGGGTCTTCGGCGACCTCGAGGCGTCCTTCACCCAGAAGCGTGCCGGCCACGAGGTCACCGCCTACCCGGGCCTCGTCGACGAGGGCGCCACGGTCGGGCTGCAGGTCGCCGGCTCCGAGGACGAGCGCGACGCCCGGCACCGTCTCGGCGTGCGCCGGCTCCTGCTGCTCGACCTCGACCGCCGCGGTGACTCCTCGGTGCGCCGGGTGCTCGACGGGCTCGGCAACGCCGAGAAGCTCGGGCTCGCCGGATCGCCCTACCCCTCGGTGGCCGAGCTGCTCGAGGACTGCCGGGCCGCGGTGGTCCAGGCCGCCGTCGACGGGCGGGCGCCCGTGCGCGACCAGGCGGCGTACGACGCCCTGCTGGCGCTCGTCGGTGCCGACCTCCAGGCGCACCTGCGGGGGGTGCTCGCCGACGTGGTCCGGGTCCTGGACGCCTGGCGCCGCGCCGAGAAGGTGCTCTCGGGCCGTGCCGACATGCACATGCTCACCGCGCTCACCGACATGCGCGCCCAGCTCGGGCGGCTGGTGCACCGCGGCTTCATCAGCGAGGCCGGACCCAGCCGTCTGCGCCGCTACCCGACGTACCTGCAGGCCCTGCTCCAGCGCCGCGAGAAGCTCGACACCGGCGGTCTGGCGATCGGCGCCGACCGGCAGCTGATGGACCGCATCGCCGACCTGCAGGGCGCCTGGCTGCACCAGGTCGACGCGCTCCCCGAGGGGCGGCCGCCGGGGGAGCGGCTGCGCCGGGTGCGCTGGATGCTGGAGGAGTACCGCGTCTCGCTGTGGGCCCAGCAGCTCGGCACCGACGGCCCGGTCTCCGACCAGCGGATCCGCAAGGTCCTGGCCTGAGGGATCTCCACCCCGGGCGTAGCCTGGAGCAGGTGAGCCTTCCCGACCACCGCCGACCCCACCACCGGCCGCTGCAGGCGACCAGTGCGTTCTTCGACGAGCACGTCGGGGGGGTCGACCCGGCCCTGGTCACCGAGGCCGCCGACCGGGCCGCGCACCTGCTCGTGCGCGGCGCCCGCGAGAGCGCGGACCGTGCGGTGTCCGAGCGGCTGCTGCACCTGGCCGACACCGAGGGCATCGAGACCGTCGCCGAGGTGTGGGCGGGCTCGCCGGCCGACTCGCTCGCCGGCTGCCTGTGGCGGCTCTACCTGTTGCGCTCGTGGGTGCACGCCGAGCCGGTGCAGGCGGCCGCGCAGTTCGAGGAGGGCCGCTCGCGCGCCCAGGTCGCCCGGGTGGTGGCCGGGGTGGCCGAGCCCCCGGGCCCCGAGGAGCTCAAGGCGATGGTCGACGAGGTGCTGCGCGGCATCGCGGAGGGTGACTTCGCCGACGTGCTGTTCCGCGGTGCGGCGTTCGCCCGGGTGATCAGCGCCGGCCGGGCGGCGCGGGCGGAGAGCGGCCACGACGACGTGCAGCGGATGCTCGCGATGGCCGAGCAGCTCGAGGCCGCTGGTCACGCGGAGCTGGCCGGCCGGCTGGCTTGAGTCACGAGCCGCAGCGCCTATGCTGGTGCACGGTACGCCGGACCGCGGCAGCCCCGGGTCCCAAATAAAGCCGCTACGAGCGGCCACGCGCCGTGAGGCGCTCCCGGTCCGGCGTACCATCCAGACCTGATGCGCACTCCGTCGAAGAGGTCTCCTCGCCCGCGACCCTCGCTGCGTCGTGCCGCGCAGCGGCTGGTGCGTCGTGGCCCCCGCGTCACCTACGCCCCCCACCGCGACGGCCGCCCCGACCCGGGCGAGGTCGTGTGGGCCTGGGTGCCCTACGAGGAGGACGCCTCCCAGGGCAAGGACCGTCCGGTGCTGCTCGTCGCCGCGGACCGCGCCCACGTCTACGGGCTGATGCTGACCAGCCAGGACCACGACCGCGACGCCGCGCAGGAGGCCCGCGCGGGTCGGCACTGGATGGATGTGGGCTCCGGCGGCTGGGACCGCGAGCAGCGTCCCAGCGAGGTCCGCCTGGACCGGTTGCTGCGCCTGGACCCCTCCGCCGTACGCCGCGAGGGAGCGGCGCTGGACCGCCCCCGGTTCGACGCGGTGGTGGCCGCCGCGCGGCAGTTCCACGCGCTCGGCTGAGCGTCCGCACCGAGAGTCCGGTCACGTTGCGGGACCGGGACGCGCCGAGACCTCCGGTCCCGTGGTCGGGCTCGGTAGGGTGGCGCCGCAGATCCTGAGAGGACGAGGTGGCAGTGGACAGCATGCGTAGGCGGGCCCGACGGGGTGTCGCAACGACGGTGGCGCTGCTGACCCTCGCCCTGGTCGTGACGGCCTGTGACAGCGACGCCGGACGCGAGACCCTCCCGGGTCCCGACCCGGTGCCCGCCCCCCAGGCGAAGGTCGAGCTGACCCTCGGCGTCTGGGGCAAGGACGCGGAGGTCGCGGGCTACGAGAAGGTCGTCGAGGCCTTCAACGAGACCTCCGGCGAGAGCACCGTCACCGTGGAGTCGTGGAGCGACCGGGACGCGCTCGACGACGCGCTGCGTGCCGGTGAGGCCAGCCCCGACGTCTTCCTGGCCTCGCGCCGCGACCTGACGTTCCTGCGCAGCGAGGGCTACTCCACACCGGTCGACGAGCTGCTCGACGAGCGCTCGGTCGAGTTCGGTGACGGCTACTCCCGCGACGCCCTCGAGGCGTTCTCCGCCGACACCCGGCTCCAGTGCATGCCCTTCGGCGTCTCGCCGATGGTGATCTACCGCAACACCGCCCTCGTCGACCTCGAGCGGATGGGCGAGCGCGGCCTCGACGTCCCCTCACCGGACTCGAGCCGCTTCACCTTCGACGAGTTCCGTGCCGCCGCGGAGTTCGCCACCAAGCCGCGCAAGCGCAGCAAGGGCGTCTACATCGAGCCCTCGCTGAGGGGTCTGGCCCCGTTCGTCTACTCCGGCGGCGGTGAGGTCTTCGACGACGAGAGCGCGCCGACCTCCTTGAACCTGTCCAGCGACGAGTCCCGGGACGCCCTCGAGCGCACCCTGGAGCTGCTGCGCCGCTCCAACCTGACCCTCAGCGAGGAGCAGCTGGCCAAGGCCACGCCACTGGAGTGGTTCGAGCGCGGCCGCCTGGGGATGATGGCCGGCTACCGGGACCTGGTCCCCGAGCTGCGCGCGGTGGCGGGCCTGGACTTCGACGTCCTGCCGATGCCGACCCTCGACTCCCCGGCCACGATCGGCGACCTGACAGGGCTGTGCCTGAACCCCGCCACCGAGTCGATCACCGAGTCCGCCGACCTGCTGGTGCACATGATCTCCGACGAGGTCGTCGGCGAGCTGACCCGCACCGGCTACCTGGTGCCGGCCAACCAGCAGGTCGCGCTGGCCGAGGACTTCACCCAGCCGGCGCTCCAGCCCCGTCGAGCCGACCTCTTCACCTCGTCGGTGCGCTCGATGCGGGTGCCGCCGCTGCTCGACGCCTGGACCCAGCTCCAGGCGCTCGTCGACGACCCGATCGCCAAGCTCGTCACCACCCCGGGCGTCCTCGACCTCGAGACCGCCACCGAGCTGATCGACCTGCTCTCGCGCACGGTGCTCTCGCCGGAGGAGCTCGAGGAGTCCGACAGCCCCGACAGCCCCGACAGCACCGGGGCCCCCGAGCAGCAGGGTTAGTCCTCGGTCGGCGCCTCGGCGTCGACGAGCGGCTCGGCGTCGACGAGCGGCTCGGCGTCGGCGGTGAGGACCGCGTCGACGACCACCGGGCCCACGAGCCCGATCTGCCAGGGCCGCGCACCCATGCCGGACAGCACGGCGGCCACCTCGGAGGCGAGCTGCTCGGGGTCGCGGGAGGCGGGCGGGGCCCACAGCACCCGGCGCAGGGAGTCCGGGGTCAGCAGGTTCTCGACCGGCATCGTGTGCTTCTCGGCGAGTGCGGCCATCGCCTCGCGGGCCAGCACGAGACGGCGCGCGGCGACCGGGTCGCGGTCGGCCCAGGCACGCGGCGGCGGCGGGCCGTCGCTGCGCGGGGTGCGGGCCGGCAGCTCGGACTCGGGCAGCTCGGCGACCTCGCGGAGCACCGCTGCGAAGCGGGAGGAGTAGCGCTCCGCCCCGCGCCCGTGGAAGCCCTTGAGGGCCATCAGCTCGGTGCGCTCGGTCGGCAGCGTGGGCGCGGTGGCGGCGGCCGCGATCGCGGAGTCGGGCACGATGCGTCCCGGTGTCACGTCGCGCTGCTCGGCGATCTCGTCGCGCAGCTCCCACATCGCCTTGACCGCACCCAGGGCCCGGCGGCCGCGGACCTTGTGCAGGCCCGACGTACGCCGCCACGCGTCGACGCGCACCGGGGCCTCGAAGCCGCGCAGGGCGTCGAACTCCTCACGGGCCCACCCGTCCTTGCCGGTGGCCACCAGCTCGGCGGCGATGAGGTCGCGCAGCTCGACGAGGACCTCGACATCGAGGGCGGCGTACTCCAGCCACGGCTGGGGCAGCGGGCGCGTGGACCAGTCGACGGCCGAGTGCTCCTTCTTCATCCGGCGCCCGATCAACGTCTCCACGAGCGTGGCGAGACCGACGCGGGGGTAGCCGAGCAGCCGCCCCGCCAGCTCGGTGTCGAAGAGCGCGGCCGGGGTCAGGCCCTCCCCGCGCAGGCACGGCAGGTCCTGGGTCGCGGCGTGCAGGATCCACTCGGCGTCCCCGATGGCCTCCTGCAGGGGAGCGAGGTCGTCGAACGGCGTGGGGTCGAGCAGGTGGGTGCCCGAGCCCTCGCGGCGCAGCTGGATCAGGTAGGCCCGGTTGGAGTAGCGGTGACCCGAGGCGCGCTCGGCGTCGATCGCGACCGGACCGGTGCCCGTCGCGATGGCAGCACACAGCTCCTCCAGCCCGGCGGGGGTGTCGACCACGTCGGGAAGCGGGTCGCGCAGGGTCAGCAGCGGGGCCGGCTCCGGAGCCGCCTCCTCGGTGGGGGCGGCGTCGTCCGGCTGCTCGGGGACCTCGGGCGGGAGGGAAGCGGCCATCAGCGGGGGCCGCGCTGACCGCGACGGCTGGGGAGCACCGCCACACCCTCGGGCACCGGTTCGAGGCCGGCGGCCGCGCACAGCAGGTCGCCCCAGGCCTCCACGTGCGGGACCGTGTCGGGCACGCCGTCGGCGTCGACCGCGGGCGACCAGGAGGCGCGCACCTCGACCTGCGCGGTGCCGGACTCGTCGGCCATCGACCCGAAGGACTCGGTGGTCACGCAGGTCACGGTGCCGGACTCGTGGGAGTACTCCGCCCCGCTCGCGTCGAGGGCGTCGGTGAGCCAGGTCCAGCCGACGCCGGCCAGGAGGGGGTCACCGGCCAGGTCGGGCTCGATCTCGGCGCGGACGTAGGCCACCATCCGGAAGGTGCCGTCCCAGGCGTCGTTGCCGTCGGGGTCGTGGAGCAGGATGATCCGCCCGGTCGCGACGTCGGTGTCGTCGACGGTGACGTCGGCGCTGAGCGCGGAGGAGAACGGGGCGATCCGCTGCGGGGCCGGCATCTCCTCGCAGCTCACCTCGGGGCGCAGGCGCGCGGCGCGCAGACCGGCGACGGCTGCGGTGAACGCGGCGGGGGCGGTGGGCACCCCGGCGCCGGGGTACGTCTCCTGTCGGACGACCATGGCTCTACAGTAGGCGGGTGTCGTCGAACCGATGTCCGAACACGCCGGGGGACCTGAGACCCTTGTCCCGTGACCCACGTCGCCGATGAGCACCCCGCACCCGTCCAGCACAGCCCGCTCGAGGACAGCGCCTTCCTCAAGGCCGCCCGCGGTGAGGAGGTGCCGCACACGCCCGTGTGGTTCCAGCGCCAGGCGGGCAGGTCCCTGCCCGAGTACCTGCGCGTGCGTGAGGGCGTGGCGATGCTCGACGCCTGCATGGACCCCGAGCTCGTGGTGGAGATCACCCTCCAGCCCGTGCGCCGCTACGGCGTCGACGCGGCCATCTTCTTCTCCGACATCGTGCTGCCCCTCAAGGCCGTCGGCGTCGACCTCGACATCGTCCCGGGCGTCGGCCCCGTGGTGGCCGAGCCGGTGCGCACCCTCGAGGACGTCGCCCGCATCCCCGACCTGACCCCCGAGCACGTCACCTTCATCACCGAGGCCGTGCGCGGGCTGGTCGGCGAGCTGGGCGCGACCCCGCTCATCGGCTTCGCCGGAGCCCCCTTCACCGTGGCCTCCTACCTCGTCGAGGGCGGTCCCTCGAAGGACCACGCCAGGACCAAGGCGATGATGTTCAGCGCCCCGGACGTCTGGGACGCGCTGATGCGCAAGATCACCCAGATCGCCTCGGCCTACCTGGAGGTGCAGGTCGCCGCCGGCGCTTCGGCCGTGCAGCTCTTCGACTCCTGGGCCGGAGCGCTGACCCCCGGTGACTACACCGAGCACGTGCTGCCGCACTCCACCCGGGTGCTCGAGCGGGCCGGTGCCCTGGGCGTGCCGCGCATCCACTTCGGTGTGGGCACCAGCAACCTGCTCGACCTGATGGCCGAGGCCGGGGCCGACGTCGTGGGCGTCGACTGGCGCACCCCGCTCGAGCGGGCGATCCCGATGGTCGGCGAGTGCTCGGTGCAGGGCAACCTCGACCCGACGCTGGTCTTCGCGCCGACCGACGTGATGACCGCCCGGGCCGGCGCCATCATCGAGGCCGGCCGGGCAGCACGCGGCCACGTCTTCAACCTGGGGCACGGCGTCATCCCGTCGACCGACCCCGACCAGCTCGCGCGGCTCACCGAGTTCGTGCAGTCCTACCCGCTCGACGCCGGCTGAGCGGGGCCCGCCGCCGCGCGGCGGCGGCGTACGACGGGGCGCAGCACGAACCACAGCGGCAGCCCGAGCAGCAGTGCGAGCACGGTGAACGGCAGCACCGCGCCCGTGACGGTGGCCAGGGCGACGGCGACGGTCGTCAGGCCGTCCCACCCGGCCCGCAGGCCGGCAACGAAGCCGGACCCGCCCTCGGGGTCGGTGACCTCGACGGCCCGGGTCCGCTGCACGTGCACGGTGATGGTGGACATGGACGTCTGGTCGCCCAGGTAGGCCTGCTGGCGCAGCAGTGAGTTCAGCCGCTCCTGGCGCTTGGTCAGCTGGCTCTCGACCGCGACCACGTCGCGGATCGAGCCGGCGCGCTGGAGCAGCTCCTCGATGCGCGCGATGCTCGCGCGCTGCACCCGGATGCGGACCGCGGTGTCGACGACCCGGGTGGTCACGTCGTCGGTGGACGAGGTCGAGCTCTCCAGGTCGGCGACCTTCTCCAGCTCGTCCATCGCCTCCGTGAACTCGGCGGCCGGGACCCGCAGCACCAGCCGCGCGTCGCGCACCTCGCCGTCCTCGTCGGTGCGGGTCTCGCTGTCGGTGATCCGGCCCTGGTAGCGGTCGGCCACCTTCTGCACGTCGAAGCGGGTGTCGGCGACGTCGTCGGCGCGCAGCGACACGGTGCCGGTGGAGATGAGCGCCGGCTCGCGCACCGGGGAGTCGACCGAGGAGGCCACGTCCGCGACGCCCCCGGCGGGCTCGGCTGCGTCCGCGTCGGAGGAGAGGGAGCGACGGCCGTCGTAGCGGGGCGCGGGGGCGACCTCGCCGGCGCTGGCCGGCTCGGCGGCGCTGTCGCTGTCACCGGCGCTGCTGTCGCCGGCGCCGCTGCAGGCCGCCAGGGTCGTCAGTGCGGCCAGGCAGCCGGTCGCCAGCAGGAGCCGGGTGCGGGAGCGGCGGCGGGGTCGCGTGGTCGGGTTCATGGTGCTGGGACGCGGCGGGCGGGGAGCGGGTTCCCGCCCCGGGGGTGCGTGCCAGAGTGGGGGCGTGCACAGGGACGTCGTGGTCGTGGGGGGCGGGATCGCCGGACTGACGGCCGCCCACGAGCTCGCGCTGGCCGGCCGGGACGTGCTCCTGCTCGAGGCGGCGCCCCGGATCGGCGGCAAGCTGCGCTCGCACGAGGTGGCGGGCGTGGTCGTCGACGTCGGCGCCGAGGCGATGCTCAACCGGCGTCCCGAGGGCGTCGACCTGGCCCGTGCCGTCGGGCTCGAGGTGGTGCACCCGGCGATCGTCTCGTCCCGGCTGTGGACCCGGGGCGCGCTGCGACCGCTGCCGCGCTCGCTGATGGGGGTGCCCCTCGACCTCGAACAGCTCGCCGCCTCGGGGATCCTCGACGCCGCCGCCCTGGCCCGGGTGCGCGAGGAGCCGTCCCTGCCGCCGAGCGAGATCGGCGACGACATCAGCGTCGGCGACCTCGTCGACGCCCGACTCGGCCCCGCCGTGACCGACCTGCTCGTGGAGCCGCTGCTGGGCGGCGTGTACGCCGGGCGCGCCCGGCGGATCTCCGCGCGCGCGGGTGTCCCGCAGCTGGTCGCCATGGCCGAGCGCGGCTCGCTGCTCGAGCAGGGCGCGGCCCTGGCGCCCGCGGGTGCGACGTACGCCGCCCCGGTGTTCGCGGGCCTGACCGGCGGGATGGGCACGCTGCCCGAGGTCCTCGCGGCCGCGGTGCGGGCCGCCGGAGGTGAGATCCGGACCGACGCGACCGTGCGCCGCCTGGAGCGTGACGGTGCCGGCTTCCGGCTGGTCGTCGGGCCCACCACGGCCCCGGAGCCGATCACCGCCGGCGCCGTGGTGCTGGCCACGCCGCCGGCGCCCACCGCGCGGCTGCTCGGCGAGGTCGCCCCGCTCGCCGGGGCCGCGCTGGGGGCCGTCGAGACCGCGTCGATGGCGATCGTGACGCTCGCGTTCGCGATCGACGACGTCCCCGACCTGGCCGCCACCGAGAGCTCGGGCTTCCTGGTGCCGCCGGTCGACGGTCGCCGGATCAAGGCCTCCACCTTCTCGTTCGCCAAGTGGGCCTGGGTCCGCGAGGCGGGCGTGTCCTCCGGCGTGCTGCACCTGCGCACCTCGCTGGGGCGCCACGGCGACGAGGTCCTGCTGCAGGCGCCCGACGAGCGGTTGGTCGAGCTCTCGCGCGCCGACCTGCGCGAGGCCGTGGGGTTGCGGTCGCGTCCCGTCGACACCCACGTGCAGCGCTGGGGCGGCGGGCTGCCGCAGTACGCCGTGGGCCACCTCGACCTGGTCGCCCGCGTGCGCGCGGCGGTGGCGGAGGTGCCGGGGCTCGCGGTGTGCGGGGCGGCGTACGACGGCGTGGGCATCCCCGCTGTGATCAGCTCGGCACGCACGGCCGTCGCCCGGGTGAGCGGCTGACGGGCGCGCGGGGGCCCTTGGCACAATGGGGCCCATGAGCGACACCAAGAGCAACGCAGCCCGGGTCCGGGAGATCAACGACGCCATCCGCTACACGATGTGGTCGGTCTTCCGGTTGCGCGACGTCCTGGGTGAGGAGGCCGACCGGGCCGCCGAGGCCGCCGAGGTCGAGGAGCTCTTCGCCGCGCTCGCCGCCGACGACGTCATCGTGCGCGGCGTCTACGACGTCAGCGGGCTGCGCGCCGACGCCGACCTCCTGGTGTGGATCCACGCCGTGGACTCCGAGCAGCTCCAGGACGCCTACCACCGCTTCCGCCGCACCCGCTTCGGTGCGCGTCTCGACGCGGTGTGGTCGCAGATGGCGCTGCACCGCCCGGCCGAGTTCAACAAGAGCCACGTGCCTGCCTTCCTCGACGGCGAGGACCCCAAGCGCCACGTGTGCGTCTACCCCTTCGTGCGCTCCTACGAGTGGTACCTGCTCGAGGACGAGGAGCGCCGCGCGATGCTCTCCGAGCACGGCAAGATGGCGCGCGACTACAAGGACGTGCGCGCCAACACCGTGGCCAGCTTCGCGCTCGGCGACTACGAGTGGATGCTCGCGTTCGAGGCCGACGAGCTGTACCGCATCGTCGACCTGATGCGGCACCTGCGCGCCTCGACCGCGCGCCGCCACGTGCGCGAGGAGGTGCCGTTCTACACCGGCGCCCTCACCGCCGTCCCCGACCTCCTGCACCGCCTGCCCTGACCCGGCCCAGATGTCGCGCTGACCCGGCCCAGATGTCGCGCTGACCCGGCCCAGATGTCGCGCTGGGTCCCGTGGAACCCCCGAGCGAGAGGCCCCGTCCCACTGCTATGCGCGCCCCAGCCCGTCGGCGTACGTCCGGCATCGTCCTGCTCGTCGTCCCGCTCCTGCTCGCGAGCGCCTGCAGCAGCGGGTCCGACCGCGCCGTCGACGACGGTGGTGCAGCCGCCGCACCGCAGCCGAGCGCTGCGGAGGGGCCGGTGCGCACCCGTGACCTGGTCGTGGTGATGGACACCGGCGCCGGGCCCGAGCTGTGCGTGGGGCCGGTGGCCGAGTCCTACCCGCCGCAGTGCGGCGGACCGGCCGTCGAGGGTTGGCGCTGGCGCGACCAGCAGGCCTTCGACCGGGTCGGCGACGTGCGCTGGGGCTACTTCGCGCTCACCGGGACGTGGGACGGTGCTTCCTTCACCGTCACCGACGCGGTCCCGGCCGCGCTCTACGACGCGATGCGTCAGGACGAGCCGGACCCGCCCCCGCCGCTGCGCCAGCGCGACGAGGCGTCGATCGCCGAGATCGCCCGCGAGGTCAGCGGGCTGCCCGGGGTGCAGGGCAGCCGCGTCGAGAACACCCAGGTCGTGGTCGAGGTCGCCTACGACGACGGGGGCCTGCAGGAGCACCTCGACGCGACGTACGGCGCCAACACGGTCCGGGTCGTGTCCCAGCTGGTCGACGCCGGCTGACCCGGAGGTCCGCCGTCAGCCCGCGACGGGTCCCGAGCCGTCGGCCGGCTCGAGGGTCAGGCTGATCGAGTTGATGCAGTACCGGTCGCCGGTCGGTGTGCCGTAGCCGTCGGGGAAGACGTGTCCGAGGTGCGAGCCGCACCCGGCGCAGCGCACCTCGACGCGCTTCATGCCGTGCGAGGTGTCCTCGATGTACTCGATGGTGTCGCTCACCGGCTGGTAGAACGACGGCCAGCCGCAGCCGGAGTGGAACTTGGTGTCCGACTCGAACAGCGTGGCCCGGCACGCCTTGCAGCGGTACACGCCGGTCGTCTCGGTGTCGGTGAGCCGGCCCACGCCCGCCCGCTCGGTGCCCGCCTCGCGCAGCACGGCGTACTCCTCGGGCGAGAGCTGCTCACGCCACTCGGCGTCGGTCTTGTCCACGTCGTAGCCCATGACGCCAGCCTACGTGGGCCACCTCATCCCTGCGGACCGTTGACGCATGTGGGTGCACATGTGTTCACTGGTGTCGACGTCCACGGCAAGGAGACACGGTGAGTGCAACGATCCCCTGGGAGCGGGTGCGGCGGGCCGGCGCGAGGCTGACCACGCCGCTGCACCCCGACGACTACCTCTCGCTCCTCAACCCCCTGTGGAGCCAGCGCGAGCTGCGCGGGCGCATCGAGAAGGTGGTCCGCGAGACCGAGGACGCCGCCACCCTGGTGATCCGACCGGGCTGGGGCTGGCGCTTCGACCACCGCCCCGGCCAGTACGTCGGCATCGGGGTGGCGGTGGAGGGCCGCTTCCAGTGGCGCTCGTACTCGGTGAGCTCCGCCCCGCGCCGCTCCGGGCGCCACATCGCCATCACGGTGCGCGCGATGCCCGAGGGGCTGCTGTCCTCCCACCTGGTCAACGGGCTGGAGCCCGGCACGATCGTGCGGCTGGCCAGGCCGGAGGGCGACTTCGTGCTGCCCGACCCGCCGCCACAGCGGATGCTCTTCCTGGTGGGCGGCTCCGGCATCACCCCGGTGATGGCGATGCTGCGCACCCTGGACCGGCGCGGCACCATGCCCGACGTCGTCCTGCACTACTCCTCCCCGACGCCCGAGCGGATGATCTTCCGCGACGAGCTGACCCGGCTCGAGGAGGCGCACGAGGGCCTCACCGTGCACCGGCTGCACACCGACGTCGACGGGCTCCTCGAGGTCGGGCACGACCAGCGCGGCCTCGACGCCGTGTGCCCGGACTGGCGCGAGCGCGAGACCTGGGCCTGCGGTCCCGGGCCGATGCTCGACGCGGTGCACGAGCACTACGAGCGCCACGGGCTGGCGGAGCGGCTGCACCTGGAGCGCTTCACGCTCCAGCTCGGCGGCGACGGCGGCGAGGGCGGGACGATCCGCTTCCGCTCCTCGGGCAAGCAGGTCGACGTCGACGGCGCCACGACCGTGCTCGAGGCGGGCGAGCAGGCCGGCGTCGGCATGCCCTTCGGCTGCCGGATGGGCATCTGCCACACCTGCACGCTGACCCTCGTCTCCGGCACGGTGCGCGATCTGCGCAACGGCACGGAGTACGCGCAGCCCCACGAGCAGGTGCAGACCTGCGTGACCGCCGCCGTGGGCGACTGCGTCCTCGACATCTGACCCCTTCCGACCGACCCCACAGGAGACGCCATGGCCATCGCCGACGTCCAGGAGTACACCCACCTCACCGACGACGAGGTCGAGCAGATCGGCCGCGAGCTCGACCGGATCCGCGCCGACGTCGAGGAGTCGCGCGGCGCCGCCGACGCGGCGTACATCAACCGGATGATCAAGGTGCAGCGCGGCCTCGCCGCCGCCGCCCGGGTCACCCTGATGACCACCTGCCACTCCCGCCGGGCGCGGCTGCCCGGTGCGATCGCCGGCGGTGCCATGCTCGGCGTGGCCAAGATCCTCGAGAACATGGAGATCGGCCACAACGTCATGCACGGGCAGTGGGACTGGATGAACGACCCGGAGATCCACTCCTCGAGCTGGGAGTGGGACACCGCCCAGCCGGCCGAGCAGTGGAAGCACTCGCACAACTACATCCACCACCAGTTCACCAACGTGCTCGGCTACGACAACGACATCGGCTACGGCGTCCTGCGCGTGGCCCGCGAGCAGCGGTGGAACCCCACCCACCTCGGACAGCCCGTCTACAACGCGCTGCTCGCCTCGCTCTTCCAGTGGGGCGTGGCGCTGCACGACCTCGACCTGGAGAAGATCCGCAAGGGCGAGAAGGACCCGCAGGAGATGAAGCGCCAGCTCAAGCAGATCTGGCGCAAGGGTCGCAACCAGGCGCTCAAGGACTACGTCGTCTACCCGGCGCTGTCGGGCCCGCGGTGGCGCACCACGATGAAGGCCAACGCGGTCGCCAACCTCAGCCGCAACCTGTGGTCGTACATGATCATCTTCTGCGGCCACTTCCCTGACGGGGCGCTGCACTTCACCGCCGAGGAGCTCGAGGACGAGACTCGGGCGGAGTGGTACCTGCGCCAGGTCCTCGGAGCCGCCAACTTCGAGGGCGGCCCGCTGCTGCACATCCTGTCGGGCAACCTCGGCTTCCAGATCGAGCACCACCTCTTCCCCGACCTGCCCAGCAACCGGTACGCCGAGATCTCGGTGAAGGTGCGGGCGCTGTGCGAGAAGTACGACCTGCCCTACACGACCGGCCCCCTCCACCGGCAGTACGGCCAGACCCTGCGCACGATCCTGAAGCTCTCGTTGCCGAACGGGTTGACCTCGCCCGACAGCCCGCCGCCGGTGGAGCGGGGTCGCAAGTCCGACGCCGAGCTGCCGGCACGGCGCTCCGAGCTCGGTGGGTGGTCGCGCGGCGCCGGGCAGGCCTCGTGATCCGCGGGCTGTCCCGCGCGGTCGACGCCCGTACGGCGCCCTTCGCCTGGGAGCCCGACGGCGACGGCCGGCCGGTCCTCGTCGGGGCCCGGGTGACCCAGTGCGCGCTGAGCCGGATCTGCGGCGCGTGCGCCGCGTCGCTGGGCCGCCCGGTGGCGTTCGTGGGCGACGCCGACGAGGTCGCCCGCAACGCCTTCCACGCCCCGGCCCTGCACGAGGACTGTGCCCGGGCGCTGGCCGCCGGCTCGCCGGACCTGCAGGTCGTGCTCACGGCCGGCTTCGAGTTCGTCCGGCCCGCGGCCGGTCAGGACGACCGGCGACCGACGTTCCAGCCCAACTCGCTGCTCTGACCGACCCGCCCCGACCCGGACCACGACCCTCAGAGCAGTCCCAGTGCCGCGTCGACGACCGCGGCCGCGTCGAGCCCGTGCAGCCGGTAGGCGTCGGCGAGGTCGGAGGACTGCCCGAACTGCTCGACGCCGAGGCAGCGGATCCGGTCGCCGCGGGCACCGGCGAGGAACGACAGCGTGTGCGGGTGCCCGTCGAGCACGGTCACCAGCGGTGCCGGCGCGCTCGCGGGCAGCAGCTCCTCGAGGATGTCGCCACCCGTGCCACCGCTGCGGCGCCCGCGCTGCTGGAACGAGCGGAACACCAGGTCGGGGCTGGTCAGGCAGACGACCCCGGCGCGCACACCCTGCGCCAGCAGGCTGTCGCGGGCGCTGACGACCTCGGGCATGATCGCTCCTACGCCGACCAGCGTGACCTGCTCCTCGGCGGGAGGGTGGTCCGCGGGCAGCCGGTAGCCGCCGGCCACCGCCTGGCGACGACGGCGCTCCACCAGTGCCGGGTCGTCGGGCAGCGCGGCCAGCTCGGGGTCGAGGGGGCGCGTGGAGAGCCGGAAGTACGACGAGGTGCCACCGGGCACGCCGACCGAGTCCATCGCGGCCAGGAAGCACCACTCGAGGTCCTGCGCGAACGCCGGCTCCCAGGCGGTGCAGCCCGGCTGCTCCAGGCCGATCGACGGGGTGGTGATCGACTGGTGCGCCCCGCCCTCGGGGGCCAGGGTCACGCCCGACGGCGTGCCCACGAGGATCGACTGGCCGCCGGAGTAGATGCCGTAGGACCACGGCTCCAGCGCACGCGAGACGAACGGGTCGTAGATCGTCGCGATCGGGATCAGCCGCTCGCCCCAGCGCGACCAGGTCGCCCCGAGCTCGCCGAGCAGCGAGACCAGGTTGACCTCGGCGATGCCGAGCTCGATGTGCTGGCCGTTGGCGCGCTCCGACCAGCGCAGCAGCCGCTCGGTGTCGTCGGCGAACCAGTCACGGCGCTCCGCCACCGACCACACCCCGGTCTTGTTGATCCAGCCGCCCAGGTTGGTCGACGAGGCGACGTCAGGGCTGCAGGTGACCACCCGGTCGGCGACTGCGGGCGCGTCGCGGTGCAGGTCGGCCAGCAGCCGGCCCAGGGCCGCCTGGGTCGAGACCGGCCGCTTGTGCGCATGACCCAGCGCGACCGGCACCGGGAGCGGGGTGGTCGGCGGCTGCGGCGTGCGACGCAGGGTCGCGGCGCGCTCGGAGCACAGCCGGTCGGCGGCGCTGCCGGACCCGAAGCGCGTCCAGGGCGCGGCCCGGTCGCCGCCGGTCCGCTCGGCCAGGGCCTCCATCTGGGCGCCGGTCAGCAGGGCCGAGTGGTTGTTGGGGTGCCCCTCGGTGGGCAGGCCGCGGCCCTTGATCGTGTACGCGAACACGACCGTGGGCCGGTCGTCGTCGACGTCGCGGAAGGTGTCGACCAGCAGGCCCAGGTCGTGCCCGCCCAGGTCGCGCACCAGCTCGGCCAGGTCGTCGGCGTCGAGGGAGTCCACGAGCCCGCGCAGCTCGGCCGACGGGGACCAGCCGTCCGAGTCGGCCAGCAGCCGCTCCGCGACCTCGCCGGTCTCGGCGCGCAGCATCCGCTGGTACTCCTCGTTGGGCATCTCCTCCAGCCGGGCGCGCAGCTCCGCACCGCCGGGCCGCTCGAAGAGCTCGCTGATGCGCCGGCCCCACTTGACCACCGCGACCTGCCACCCGGCGCCGTCGAACATGCCGGCGAGCCGGGCGATCTGCAGCTCCGGGACGACCCGGTCCAGCGACTGCCGGTTGACGTCGACCACCCACAGGATCTCGCCGAGCCGGGCCACGGCGGGGTCGGCCACGGCCTCCCAGATGGCGCCCTCGTCGAGCTCGGCGTCACCCAGCAGGCTGATGAAGCGCCCGGCCGGCGGTGCGTCGGGGAAGCGGGAGGAGACGTAGCGGTGCGACATCGCCGCCCAGATCGCCGCCGTCGCTCCGATGCCGACCGAGCCGGTGGAGAAGTCGACGGTGTCGGGGTCCTTGAGCCGCGAGGGGTAGGACTGCAGACCGCCCTTGGCCCGCAGGGTCGGCAGGTAGGCCTCGTCGAGGTCGCCGAGCAGGTAGTTCAGCGCGTGCAGCACCGGGGACGCGTGCGGCTTGACCGAGACCCGGTCCTCGCTGGTCAGCTCGGCGAACCACAGCGCCACCATGATGTCGACCATCGAGGCCGACGACGCCTGGTGCCCGCCGACCTTCACACCGCTGTCGTTGGGACGCCCGGCGTTGGCGGCGTCGACGATCGACGTCGCCAGCCACAGCACGCGTCGCGAGACCTCGCGCAGGAGGGCCGGGTCGGGGGTGGTCGTCACGCGTCTCCTCGAGGATCGGGCGGGTCGGTCCGGCTCAGACGCCGACGGGGCGACGCGAGGCGTCGCCGGTGGCTCCGTACTGTGCCAGCCCGGCAGCCAGGTCGTCGATGAGGTCGAGCGGGTCCTCCAGCCCCACCGACAGCCGTACGACGCCCGCGTCGGGTCGCGCGTGCGCCGCGACCGGGCGGTGGGTCAGGGCCGCGGGGTGCTGGATCAGCGAGTCGACGCCGCCCAGGGAGACCGCGTGGGTGAACAGGTCGACCGACGAGGTGAGCCGCGCGGCCGCGGCGTAGCCGTCGCGCAGGGTGATCGCGATCATCGCCCCGGTGCCGCGCATCTGGGTGCCGATCAGCCCGCGCGGGTCGCCGTGCAGACCGGGGTAGTGCACGTGGGCGACCTCGTCCTGCTCCTGCAGCCAGGCGACGAGCTGGCGGGCTCCTTCCTGCTGGGCGCGCACCCGCAGCGGCAGCGTGGCCAGTCCGCGGTGCAGGAGGTAGGCGCCGAGCGGGTGCAGGATGCCGCCGGTGACGGCGCGGACCTGGCGCAGCGCGGAGGCGGTCTCCTCGGAGCAGGCGATGACGCCGCCCACGACGTCGCCGTGCCCGCCGAGGTACTTGGTCGCGCTGTGCAGGGCCATCGCGGCGCCCAGGTCGAGCGGGTTCTGCAGCACCGGGGTGGCGAAGGTGTTGTCGACGAGCACCGGCACGTCGCCGGCCGCCTCGACCGCGGCCCGGATGTCGAGCAGCTCCAGGGTCGGGTTGGCGGGTGTCTCGACGAGCACCAGGGCGGTGTCGGGGCGCACCGTCGCCGCGATCTCGTCCTCGGTGCACCAGCTCACCTCGGTGCCCAGCAGGCCGGTGGAGAGCAGGTGGTCGGTGCCGCCGTACATCGGGCGGACCGCGACCACGTGGCGCTTGCCGGTGCTCATCGTGCGCGAGAGCACCGCGGCGGTCATCGCGGCCATGCCGGAGGCGAACGCGACGGCGCTCTCGGCGTGCTCGAGGGTGGCCAGCGCGGTCTCGAAGCGCGCCACGGTGGGGTTCCACAGGCGGGCGTAGACGTGGCCGCCCTCGGTGGGGTGCCCGCCGGTGGCCATCGACTCGTAGGAGTCGCCTCCGGTCTCGAGATCGGGCAGCGGGTTGGTCGAGGAGAGGTCGAGGGGCAGCGCGTGCACGCCGAGGCCGGTGAGGTCCTCGCGGCCGCTGTGGACGGCGACGGAGTCAGGACGAAGTGTGGGGCGCATGCCTCGATCGTCGTCCAGATCGCCACCCGACGTCGATCCTGGTGCCGAAGACGTAGGCTCAAGGCACATTGCTTGCAGGACGAGCAACCACAGGCCCACGTGAGGAGACCGGGTTGTCCGGATCACAGTCGCCCCCCACGCCCCGATCGTCACGGTCCCCGGCGGCCGTGGCGCTCGACCAGCTCGACCTGGACATCCTGCGGGCCCTCGGGGCCGACGGCCGGCTCACCAACAAGGCCCTCGCCGCCCGACTCGGGGTCGCCGAGTCCACCTGTGCCTACCGGGTCCGTGCGCTGCGCGAGCGGGGCGTCATCGTCGGCACCAGCGTCCAGGTGCAGGTCGCCGCGCTCGGCTTCCCGTTGCAGGCGGTCATCAAGGTCCGGCTCGGCAGCCACGACGCGCAGCACGTGACCACGCTCTACGACTCGCTCGTCCAGGTGCCCGGTGTGCTCCAGGCGCTGCACGTCGCGGGGGAGGACGACTTCCACCTGCTCGTGGCCGTGGCCGACCCGGAGGCGTTGCGCGACCTGGTCCTGGAGCACATCACCGTGCACCCCGTCGTGCGCTCCACCGAGACCCAGCTGGTCTTCGAGCGGCGCAAGGGCCGCGGTGTCCTGTGACTGCGTGTGTCCCTGTTGCACCGACGGTCGTGTCGTCACCGTGGCGGGCATGTCGTACCCAAGTGGCCTGACCGAGGACCTGCTGAGCGTGGTGGACGCGATGCTGTACATCTGCGTCTGCCGACGAGGCCCTCGAGCGCCTGCGCAACCTTGCTGACCGCGCCGAGGTCGGGCTAGGGCTGCCGGCCCTGCCGGTGTGGCAGAACTTCGCGCTCCGCCTCGGGGCCCGCCGACGCGTGGACGCCGGGGACACAGCCAATAAGGGGGGCGCCTTCAGATTTGTTCACCCGGGTGAACAAACGAGGAGGGCGCGGGCGTGCGGGACCGTCCGGGTCAGTCCGCCGACGACGTACGGCCGGCCAGCCAGTCGTGCAGCTCCGGCCCGTCGTCGACCACCCGCTCCATCTCCTCGCCGCCGTCGCAGGTCAGGAGGGAGACGCTCGTGTGCTCCGGCGAGCTGGTGAGCACCTGCCAGTAGCCCCCGCGCAGCACCCACTCCTCGAGGATGCGCACCGCTGGTGCCGGACCGGGTGTCATGAGCGGGCCGCCCTCAGAAGCCCGTGCTGCAGTACGGCGCGGGCCCGGCGTGGTCGGCCATCGCGGCGAGGGTCGTGACGTCCGGCCCGTGGAGCCGTCCCGCCGCCGCGGCCGTGAGCACGCTTCGGTCGCCCAGGTAGAGGGCGGCCAGCACGTCGGCGGGCAGCCGCACGCTGGGCTCGTCGTCGGTGCGCGCGACCCGGGCCGTCCCCTTCTCGGTGGTGACCCGCCAGCGGCCGGCGGTGTGTCCCAGCGCGTCGTCGACCTCGAGCACCACCGAGGCGTCCTCGCGCCACGGCCGCGCCTCCAGGGCCCGCGGCAGGTCCAGGATGCGCAGCCACAGGAAGTCACGGACCTCGACGCTGGTCACCCCCCTGGGATCGACCACGGCCAGGTCGAGCAGGTCGTCGGGGGCGGTGCGGGCCCGGACCTCGGTGACGAGGTCGACGTCGGCGACGTGGCGCCACAGCCGCAGGTGGGCCGTGTGGGTCGTGGCGACCAGGTCGGCCACCTCGAGCCGCGCCTGGTCGTCCTTCCAGGCGGTGCGGTAGGCGACGTAGCCGTCGGGCTGGCCGGTGACGTCGAGGTGCACCACCACCGTCAGCTTCCGGTCGGGACCCCCGGACTCCCAGTCGAACCTGCCGGAGAGGAACTGCTCGTAGAACGCCGGTCGGGCGATCTCTCCACGGGAGGTCGCGAGCCGCTCGGCGTGGACCTGCGCCATCGCCGGCCAGGCCTCGGCCGGCAGCGCCAGCTCCAGGGTGCCGTCGTCCTCGAGGTGGTGCAGCGCGAAGCGCCCCGGGCGCACGTCGACGTGCACCTTCCGGTAGCGCGTCGCCGGCCCGAACCCGTACCGCCCGTAGATGGAGCCCTCCGAGACGGTGAGCGCCGCGAGCGGGACGCCGGCGCGGACGGCCTCGTCGAGGTCCTCGGTCATCAGGCGGGTGAGCAGCCCACGACGTCGATGGGTGGGAGCCACGGTGACGTCGGTGATCATCCGCACCGGGAGGAGGTCGGGGCCGCCCACGTTGAGCTGCTGGTCCCAGCTGGTGAACGTCGCCACGGGCCTGGGCGTGCCCCCGATCGCCGAGCGTCGGGGCAGGACCGCGCGCAGCGTCACGTCGTCGACCCGGCTGTGCTCGATCCAGTGCTTGTTCTTCTCCTCGTCCAGCCGGCCCTCGTGGAACGCCTGGCTCCAGGTGTCCGCGTAGGCGTGCAGCCGGGCGACGGAGTCCTCGTCGGTCGCATGCACGTCGAGGAGGTCGAAGGTCAGGTCGTCGTAGCCGCTCACGTGGGCCACCGTAGGACGCCGAGGTGCACGGGTGCCAGGCAGTATCTGCCCGCTGCAGGTCGAGCAGGGACCAGCGCCAGCGAGGAGCGTCGCCCTAGGCTGGGCGCCATGGCGAAGGCGAGCGCGGCCGAGGTGCAGGCCGGTGGGCGGGCGGTGCGGGTCTCCAGCCCCGACCGGGTGATCTACGAGGCGACGGAGCGCACCCCCGAGGTGACCAAGCTGATGGTCGCCGAGTACGTCGCCTCGGTCGACGTCGGCCTGATGCGCGCGCTGCGCGACCGGCCCACGGCTCTCGAGCGCTGGCCCGCGGGGGTGCGCGAGGGCATGCACCTGGCCACCGGCCCGCAGGACAGCAAGGCCGAGGCGTTCTACCAGAAGCGGGTGCCCCGGGGCGCGCCCGACTACCTCGAGACCGCGACCGTCACCTTCCCCTCGGGTCGCACCGCCGACGAGATCTGCCCGACGGAGATCGCGGTCCCGGTCTGGTGCGCCCACATGGGCACGCTCACCTTCCACCCGTGGCCGGTCCGGCGCGGCGACGTGGACCACCCCGACGAGCTGCGCATCGACCTCGACCCGCAGCCGGGCACCACGTTCACCGACGCCGCCCGGGTCGCGGGTGTGGCCCGTGAGCTGTTCGCCGAGCTCGGCATCACGGCGTACGCCAAGACCTCGGGCAACCGCGGGGTGCACGTCTACGTGCGGATCGAGCCGCGCTGGGAGTTCACCGACGTCCGGCACGCGGCGATCGGGTTCGGCCGGGCGCTGGAGCGCCGGGACGACCAGGTCACGACGGCGTGGTGGAAGGAGGAGCGCGGGGAGCGGATCTTCGTCGACTACAACCAGAACTGCCGGGACCGCACCATCGCCTCGGCGTACTCGTTGCGGCCGCTGCCCGGTGCCCCGGTCTCGACCCCGCTGACGTGGGCCGAGGTCGCCGAGCTGCGCGACCCGCGCGAGCACCACCTCTTCTCGGTGCCCGACCGGCTCGCCGACGGCGACCCGTGGGCCGGCATCGACGACGAGGCGTTCTCGATCCAGCCGCTGCTCGACCTGTACGAGGAGCTGCCCGGGGGAGAGATGCCCTACCCGCCCGACCACCCGAAGATGCCTGGCGAGCCGCCACGGGTGCAGCCCTCGAAGAAGGTCGCCGAGCACTGGGACGCCGACGGCAACCGGGTGCAGGACGACTGAGTCCTGGGACGAGAAGGGCCCGCCCGGTGCAGCCTCGGCTGCTCCGGACGGGCTCCCGTCTCTGCGTCCGAGAGATCCCCCCGGATCTTCGGACGCGGTGGTCGCGCCGGGGTGAGTCCGCGTTCCCCCCAGAACCGCGGCATTCCCCCCGGTGCGACCGGGGAGGTCGCCCCCCGGCGACCTCGTGAGCACCACTGTACGAGCGGAGACAGACAGATGGGTCCACACGAGGTCCACAATCGGTCCAGCGTTCGGTAACAAGCGCGCTCCCGTAGGCTCCGGGCCGTGGACACGGCGGTGCAGGGAGAAGACGGGGCGGGCACGAGGCGTCAGCTGGTCCTGGTGACCGGCTCGGGACGCAGCGGGACCAGCTCGCTGGCAGGCTCGCTGCAGCGGCTCGGCTGGCACGTCCCGCTCCCGCTGCTCGAGGCCACGGAGATCAACCCCCGCGGCTTCTACGAGAGCCAGTGGGTCGTCGAGCTGCACGAGCGCCTGCTGGGCTCGGTCCCGGTCCGGACCAACGACGCCCGGCCGGAGGCGGCCGCCGCGGCCGCAGCGGCCGCAGCCGACCCCGCCGTGCTGGCCGAGCTGGTGGCCTGGCTCGAGGAGCAGGGCGCGGCGGAGCGGCTGCTGGTCAAGGACCCCCGGATCTTCTGGGTGCCCCGGCTGTGGCGTGACGCGGCGGCCGCCACCGGCCACGACCTGGTCTTCCTGGTCACCCTGCGCCACCCGACGGTGGTCGCCCGGTCACGCGACACCGCGTTCCTCTCCGACGAGAGCGACGAGGTCCGCCTGCGCCGCTCCTCGGCGAACGTCGCCGGGTGGGTCAACAACACCCTGGAGTCCGTGGCCGCGACCCAGGGCGTACGACGCGCCTGGGTCCGCTACGACGACCTGCTCGCCGACTGGCGTTCCTGCCTGGCCCGCGTGGGCGCCCAGACCGGCCTCGACCTGCCCGCCACGGTGCACGACCGGTCGGCGCACGAGGTCGATGACTTCCTGACCCCCGATCTCAACCGGTCCCGCGTCTCCTGGGGCGACGTCGAGGTCCTCGACGAGCTGAGGGTGCTCGCCGAGCGACTGTGGAGCGCGGTGACCGGGCTGGTCGACGACCCGGAGGACGCGGCGAGCCTCGCGGAGGTGGCGGCCTGCCGCGCCGACTACGCCCGGCTGCACAGCCTGGCCGCCGGGCTGGCGTTCCACGAGACCGAGGCCACCGTGATCACGGCCCGACGTCGCGTCCAGCGTCGCCTCACCCGCCGGCACCGCGCCGAGCTGCGAGAGCTGCGCGCTCAGCTCGACTGAGGCACCTGCGCCGGGAGCTCCCAGGGCGCCCGGACCGGGTAGTAGGACTCGCACCAGGTGCCGAGCACCTCCTCGAGCTGGCCGGCGCGCAGCGCGTGGTCGTGGTCGTCGGCCAGGCAGACGAAGTCGGTGTCGCGGGACTCGAGCAGCTGCTGCAGCTGCCGAGGCAGGTCGCTCCCGCCGAGGTTCACGAAGGCCAGCGAACCCGTACCCACGAAGGACGTCCCCGTCAGCATCCCGTAGTGCTGGGCCAGGGAGCTGAGCAGCGAGACGTCCTGCGCGGACCGGAACGGCGACCGCGCGGTCCGCTCGACCTCGGTCGCGAAGCGCTCCGCGACCTCGGCGAGCACCGAACGGCGGTGCGGGTGCGGTGAGTGCGCCATCGTGTGGGTGATGTGGACGCCGAAGGCGGCGTGCAGCAGCGCCCGGTTGTTCCAGGCCGCCGCGAGGAACGGCGGCACGTCGCCGGTGCCGCTGGGGCCGATCGGGACCGTGGAGAAGAACGACGCGAACTGGCCGCCGGGGCCGAAGAAGGTCTCCGGGCCGACCGGTCGCCCGAGCAGCACGTCGTCGTTGAGGTAGACGAACTGCTCGCTGAGGTCGGGCACCCGGTGCAGCCCGGTCTCGATCGCGTGCGAGTTGAACGTGGGCAGCGCGTCCGCGGGCAGGATGTCGCGGTGGTCGACCAGCTGCACGCGGGGGTGCGAGGTGTCGAGCCACGCGGGCGCCTGTCCGGCGGTGACGAGGTGGATGCGGCGTACCCAGGGCGCGAAGAGGTGCAGCGAGCGCATCGAGTAGCGCAGCTCGTCGTGGGAGGTGAACCGGGCGCGGCCGCCGGCCTCGCGCCGCAGCGCACCGCCGTCGGCCTCGTCGAGCCGTCGCTGGCGCGCCTCGTCCCACTGCGGGTCGGCGCCGTCGACCCAGGTGTAGACCACGTCCACGGGTCCGCGGACCTCGGTCGTCGTGGGGGTCGTCATCATCGGGAAGGTGCGCACCGGGACCCCGTCGACCTCGGTGTCGCGCGGGCCGTCGCGCACCTCGGTCCGCGAGAACCGGGAGGCGTAGAGGTTGGGGCGCGGCGCCACCAGGTCGTCGTCGGGCGACTCGGGCCAGAACTGGACCTCGACGGCGCACCCGGTGGACAGGTGGGTGGCCCGGCCGTCCGCGGTCGGCCAGGGGCCCAGGACCAGTCGCGAGGTGCGGCCGTGCCGCAGGCGGGCGGCCAGCTCGGGCACGGTGCCGAACCGGTCGGGCCAGCCCTGGTCGCCGGGATCGAGCAGGCACAGGTAGTCGGGCAGCACCGCGGCGCCCAGCGCGGTCAGGAACGCGTCGCGCTCGTGCATCGGCACCACGACCACGGGGGCGGGGTCACCGTGGCGGGGCAGCACGAACCAGGTGTCCGTGACCGCCCGGGCGCAGGCCGCCGCACCCTCGAGCGCGGTGCGGCGTGCTTCGTCGGGCGTGACCGACGAGATGTCGCTGGAGACGGCCGGCGCAGGCGGCGCGGCCGCCTGCTCGTCGGGTGCGGCGCTCGCCCGGTCGCGCAGGTCGAGCCGGCTGCGGCCGCCGCGCCGGTCGACGACCCGCTGCAGCAGCTCCTCCCAGCGCGCGGCCACGGCGGCGGGTCGCCACTGGGTCGCCGTCGCTGCGGCCGCGGCGCCCAGGCGGCGGCGGGTGGTGTCGTCCTCGCCGAGGGCGACCAGTGCCGAGGCCAGCCCGGCCACCGTGTCCGGGGTGGTCAGCAGGCCGTCGACGCCGTGGTCGACCCAGTGCCGTGCGCCGTCGGGGGCGTCGAAGGCGATCGGGGGCACCCCGGCCGCCATCGCCTGCTGCAGCGCCGAGGGTGCCTCGGGGCCGCTCCATCGCGAGGTGAAGGCGGCGATCGAGGCCTGGGCCCACGCGGTGCGCATGTCGGGCACGGTGCCGGGCAGCTCCACCCGGTCGTAGAGACCCTCGCGGCGTGCCTGGCGCAGCAGCTGCCAGCGCAACCGGCCCTCGCCGTACACCCGCAGGCGCCAGCCGGGCAGCCGGTCGGCCGCGTCCGCGAAGGCGTGGACCAGCTTCTGGACCTGCCCCTCCGGGGTGAGCCGGGTCGAGGTCACCACCAGGCGCCCGTCGCCCAGCGACCGCGGCGCGTGGCCTGCGGGCAGGGCGAGCGCGATGTCCACGACCTCCGCCCCGAGGGGGGCGGGTGCACGCTGCTCGCGCATCCAGGCGGCCATGCTGGGGGTCAGCACCACGACCGCGTCGGCCTGGTCGGCGCTGTCGATGAGGGGGCCGGCGGAGGGGCCGCGGCTCGACGACGTCCCGCCCTCGTGGTGGACCAGGGCGGTGCCGGGCGGCAGCAGCCGGGCCGCGGCGGCCTGGAGCGGCGCCGACGTCGTGACCACCACGTCGGCGCGCTCGGCACGCAGCGCACGCTCGAGGGCGGCGTCGGAGTCGGCGCCGTGGCCGGGGACCCCGGGGCTCAGCGCCGAGCCGGTCGGTGCAGGGTCGTCGGCGGTGCGGGCGAGCAGGGTGAGCAGCTCCACGCCGGAGGGCACGGCCACCGCGGGTCCGGTGGGGTCCGGCGACAGCAGGGACAGCACCCGGACGTCGTGGCGCTGCGCCAGCACCCCGGCGACGGCCAGGCCCGAGGCCTCGAGCCCGCCGGGCAGGCCGGCGTCGTCGAGCAGCCAGGTGATCCTCATCCGGTGGTCCCTGTCGTCAGGCGGGCACCGAGCTCGGCGAGCGGACCGACCCAGCGCAGGCGCAGCACCCGGTCGTCCCCGTCCGAGAGCTCCGGCAGCAGGGTGTCCTTGCCGGGTGCGGCCAGGCCGTTGCGGTCGCGTCGCACGACCAGCCGGCGGTCTCCGGCGGTGGCGACCAGGGTGAGTGGCTGCGGCTCGAGCGGGGCGAGCGCGTCGAGGGCGAGGACGGTGACCTCCGCCTGCCAGGTCCCCGCGGGGGTGGGCGTCGCCGGGATCCTCGCCACGGTCTCGCCGTCGCGGTCCAGCAGGTGCAGGGAGTCGAGCGGAGGGGTGTCGGCGCCGCCGGCCATCTCGAGGACCACGGCGCCGGGGTCGGTGGGGGTGCCGGTGCGGACGTCCACCACACGGACACCCGGTGCCAGGGGGCGTCGGCGCAGGCGCAGGCCGCCGGCGTCGGTGCGCTGTAGCGAGAGCACGGTGTCGCCGCGGGGACCGGCCGGCACCGTGAGCCGGCCGGAGCCGTCGGCGACGGGCACCCACACCGGCAGGAGGTGTCCCTCCGGGGTCTGCACGACCAGGTCCCAGGCCTCGTCACGGGCCGGGAGGTCGGCCGGGCCCACGACCGAGTCCACGGCGACGGTGACGGCGACGGCGTGCTCGGCTCCGGCCAGGGCGCCTCCGGTCTCGTCGGTATCCAGCCGGTCGGCGGGCAGGGTCACGACCTGGTCCGGGTCGTGGGTCGAGCGCAGGGCCGGACGTTGGTCGGGTGCGGAGAGGGCGATGCTCGCCCAGAGCGTGGCACCGTCGAAGACGCCGGCGCCGTCGACAGCCAGTGCGCCGTCCGGCGGCTGCCGGCTCGCGGGTCCCGGCTCCTCCTGGGGGGCCGGGTCGGGAGCCGGTCCGGCCGGACGGGACGGTGTCGCAGCGGACCGGAGCCGGCCCAGCTTGTTCCTCACCGGGCCGTCACAACCCGGTGACGCCCTCGCCGCCGCCGGCCTGCTCGTCGAAGGTCTCGTGCTCCAGCAGGTGCAGCACCGGCACGCCGAGCTTGCGGCGGGCCTGGGAGGTCCAGTCGAGGTGGAAGAACTCCGCCACCACGTGGGGGCGGGTCAGGACGATCGCCTCGCGTCCGTCGACGGCGGCGACCTCGGCGCTGAGCGCGTCGACGGGGGGCTCGGTGATGATCCGGCCGGTGGCCTCGGCCCCGGCGTGGCGCAGGTGCTCCAAGGTGGAGTGCAGCTCGGCCTCCGAGCGCTCGCGGCAGTCCTGCCGCACGGCCTCGAGGTCGATCTCCGACATCGTCATGGCCGGGGAGGCCAGCATCTCGCCGCCGGAGAGCGAACCCATCGCCGCCTCGACCCGGGCCGCGGCGTCCTCGAGGGGCAGGAGCACGTGGTAGCGCACCCGCTCGCCCTCGTCGGACAGCTCGGTGTGCAGGGAGCGCACCTGCGCGGCATCCGCGGGGGAGAGCGCCTGCTCGATCAGGAGTACGACGTCATAGTCAGCCACGCTGTCCATCCTAGTCCGACCCCGCCTAGTCCGATCCCGCCTAGTCCGACCCCAGCACCTGACCGAGGTCGTAGCCCACCACGTCGTCGAGCTGGTCGTACCCACAGCTCGCCGGGTCGCGGTCCTCGCGCCAACGCTTGAAGTGCGCGGTGTGCCGGAAACGGCGTCCCTCCATGTGGTCGTACTTGACCTCGAGCACGCGCTCGGGGCGCAGCGGCACGAAGGAGAGGTCCTTGCCGGCGCTCCAGCGGCTCTGGGTGCCGGGCACCCGGTCGGGGTTGGCGATGGCGCCCTCGTGCCAGCGCGCCCACGGGTGCTCGTCGATGGCGCAGGCGAGCGGCTCGAGCTCGGTCCACAGCTCGGCGCGGCGCGTCTCGGTGAAGCTGGCGCTGACCCCGATGTGCTGCAGCACCGGGCCGTCCTCGCCGTCGGTCCACAGGCCGAGCAGCATGCTGCCCAGCAGCGGTCGCTCGGCGGTGGAGGTCTTGTGCTCCCGCATCCCTGCCAGCACCACGTCGGCGGTGCGCTCGTGCTTGATCTTCAGCATGGTCCGGGCGTTCTCGACGTACGCCGCCCCGAGCGGCTTGGCCACGACGCCGTCGAGCCCGGCGCCCTCGAACTCGTCGAGCCACTGCTCGGCCACGGCCGGGTCGGTGGTGGTGCGGGTCAGGTGGCAGGGGCCGTCGCCGCCGGAGAGGTGGGCCAGCGCCGCTTCGAGTGCGGCGCGGCGCTCCGCGAAGGGCCGGTCGACGTACGACTCGTCACCGAGGGCCAGCAGGTCGAAGGCCACGAACCCGGCAGGCGTCTTCTGCGAGAGCATCTCGACCCGCGAGGCGGCCGGGTGGATCCGCTCCTGGAGCACCTCGAACTCCAGGCGCTGGCCGCCGTCGGGCGTGGGCAGCGCGACGAAGACCTCCCCGTCGAGCACGCAGCGCTCGGGCAGCTGCTCGAGGGCGGCGACGACGAGCTCGGGGAAGTAGCGGGTCAGCGGCTTGGTGTTGCGGCTGGTCAGCTCCACCTCGTCACCGTCACGGAAGACCAGGCAGCGGAACCCGTCCCACTTCGGCTCGAAGGACAGCCCGCCGTGCTTCGCCGGGTCGGGCACGGTCTTGACGGCCTTGGCCAGCATCGGGCGCACCGGCGGCATCACGGGCAGGTCCATGCGCCGACCCTAGTGGCAGTGCCGGCGTCATAGGCTCGCCGCGTGACGCCCGCTGCCATGCCGTTCCGAGGCCGGGCGAAGTGGGGCCCGGTGGCCTTCGACCTGCTCCTCGCGGCGCTGGGCGCACTGCTGGCCGGGGGAGTGCTGGTCGAGCTGGCCGGCGAGAACGCGGCGATGGCGGCCCTCGCGGCGTACACCGTCTATGCCGTGGTCCTCACCGCGGCCCTCGCCGTGGGCCGGGCCGTGACGCGTCAGCTGCCCACCGTGCGTCAGCGGCGGCTCGACGGGCGGGAAGGCTGGCTGCTGCGGTCGTGGCGCGGTGAGTGGTGGCACGCGAACGCCTTGGACGCCGGGATCGTGGTGCTGGCCGGCTGGCTCGTGGCGCTCGGTCTCCGCGCGGGGGACGACTGGCTCGTGCCCAGCCTGCTCGTCGCCGGGGTCGGTGCATGGTTCCTCGTGCGCATCGCGCTGGTCCTCGCCGGCAGGCGCGGGAACGAGACGCTGCGGCTGTCGGGGGAGTGGGTGGTGCACGAGTCCACGTGGGGGACGGCGAGCTGCTCGCGCAGCAGCATCGTGAGGGTCCGTGCCCTGTCGGGCACCCGGGTGCTCCTGGTGCTGGACCCACCCGCTGAGCTGCGGCCCTGCCTGCGGCCCTGGCGCCGTGCTCGTCGGCGCCCGGCCCCGGACGAGATCGTGGTCGACGTCGCGATGACGGGTCACGACGCGCAGGGCGTCGCCGAGTGGATCGATCCCGTGCTGCGCTGAGCATGACGGGGCAGCCATCGCCTGCCGCCCGGAAAGGCTCGTCATGCGCGAGGCCTCGACGCCCACCGACGAGATCGGACCGCCCTCTACACCTACTCCGCGATCGACCGCCTGCACCGGTTCTACCTGCCCGACAGCTCCTGGCTGCTGTGCGACGGGCCGTCGCTGCAGCGGATCCACGACGCGCGCAAGCACGCCACGGGCTCGTGGCGCTGCCAGGCCGGAGAGGAGTTCACCGGCGTGATGGCGCGCGTCCGCGGCAAGGTCGACGACCGGGCTCACGGACGACGGCGTGGCGCTAGCCGCCGCGCTGAGGGAAGCCGTGCGCTGCGCCCGTGGCTGACCCGAAGATCCCGCCGGCGCCCCCGGGACTCTAGGGTTGGGCCGACGATCCCCGGTTGGTCTGCCGGCAGGGCCCGCCTGACTTTGAATCAGGACTAGCGACGTAGGTTCGACTCCTACCCGGGGAGCCGATGACCGCCGTGGTGGCGGCTGGTCACCCGCGCGAGATCACCGCGTGCGTGCCGGTGGCCCGCGCGATGACCCGACCGGCCTGGGTGACCTCGCCCTGGGTCGTGCAGATGCGACCGCCCACGCTCGTGCAGGTCGCGGTGCACACCAGCGGCTGCCCGGCCACCCCGGCCTTGAGGAACTGGGCGTTCAGCTGCACGTGCGGGGCGATCATGCCCTCGGGGCCGGCGGCGTGGACCGCCCAGCCGGTGGCACTGTCGAGCAGCGCGCTGAGGTAGCCGCCGTGCAGGATGCCGCCGCCGTTGAGGTGCTCGGGGCCGGGGTCGGCCTCCACGACCGCGCCGTCGCCGTCGGCCCGCACGACCCGGAACCCGAGGTGTGCCGAGAACGGTCCGGGGTCTCCGACGGCGGTCATGCGCACACCGTAGGGGACCGCGTGCGCGCGACGGACCGTCGAGGGGTGGGAGCGCCGCTGCGAGGTGCCGACCTGACGGGCGACTCGGTGTGGTGGGCGGTGACGACCGTGCCGACGGTCGGCCACGGCGACCACGTGGCTGCTCGGTCACGTCGCGACCGAGGCGGAGGCGCCCTGGCCTTGGGCGGGGCCGGCCCGGGGGCTTTACAGTGAACGCGCTCCTTCCCTCAGCTGAAACCGGAGAACCCGTGGCCGACCCCGTGCTCCACGACCTGACCGTGATCGTCCTCGCCGCCGGCGGTGGGACGAGGATGCGGTCCAAGACCGCCAAGGTCCTGCACCCGATCGGTGGGCGCAGCATGGTCGGGCACGTGCTCGTGGCCGTGCGTGCGTGTGCGCCGCGGCAGGTCGTCGCCGTCGTCGGGCACCAGCGCGAGCAGGTCGGCGCGCACATCGCCGAGCTGGCCCCCGAGGCGCTGCTGGCGGTGCAGGAGGAGCAGAACGGCACCGGGCACGCCGTCCGTGTGGCGGTCGAGGTCGCCGGCCCCGGCGACGGCACGGTGCTGGTCGCCTACGGCGACACCCCGCTGCTGACCGGTGAGAGCCTGCGCGCCTTCGTCGCCGAGCACGAGGCCGCCCAGCGCGCCGTCAGCGTGCTGTCGGGTGTCGTCGACGACCCGTTCGGCTACGGACGGGTGGTCCGTGACGAGGACGGGGAGGTCGTGGCGATCGTCGAGCAGAAGGACGCCACCGCCGACCAGCGCGACATCCGCGAGATCAACTCCGGGATCATGGCGTTCGACGCGACCTTCCTCAACGAGGCGCTGCCCCGGCTGCGCAACGACAACGCGAACGGCGAGTACTACCTCACCGACCTCCTCGGGCTGGCCCGCGAGGCCGGCCTGACCGTCGGCGCGCACCCCATCGACGACGTGCGCCAGACCGAGGGCGCCAACGACCGCGCCCAGCTCGCCGAGCTCGGCCGCGAGCTCAACACCCGCATCGTGGAGCGGTGGATGCGCGAGGGCGTCACGGTGATGGACCCCGCCACCACCTGGATCGACGCCGACGTCGTGCTGGCCGCCGACGTGGTGCTGCTGCCGGGCACCCAGCTGCTCGGCGCCACCGTCGTCGGCGAGGACGCCGTCATCGGACCCGACTGCACGCTCAAGGACTGCGAGATCGGGGCCGGCGCCCGCCTGGTGCGCACCCACGGCGAGCTGGCGGTCGTCGGCGAGCGTGCCGACGTCGGGCCGTTCGCCCACCTGCGTCCCGGCACCCGGCTCGGCGAGGGCGGCAAGATCGGCGGCTTCGTCGAGACCAAGAACGCCCACATCGGCGCCGGCGCGAAGGTGCCGCACCTGTCCTACGTCGGCGACGCCGAGATCGGCGAGGGCGCCAACATCGGCGCCGGCACGATCTTCGCCAACTACGACGGCGTGGCCAAGCACCGCACCACCGTCGGGCGCCACGCCCGCACCGGGTCCAACAACACCTTCGTCGCCCCGGTGACCATCGGTGACGGGGCCAGCACCGGCGGCGGCACCGTGGTGCGCGGGGACGTTCCGCCCGGGGCCCTCGCGGTCAGCTCGGGCCCCATGCGGGTCATCGCCGACTGGGCCCAGCAGCGTCGCGCGGGCACCGCGCAGGCCGAGGCGGCCGCCCGGGCCCAGGGGCCCGCCGGCGACTGAGTGCACCGCAACCCGGGCTGCGGGTAAAGGTTCCGCGTCACCTCCGTCACACGGGGCGTCCAGGGGCTGATGTCGGGTTTCGCCCGGACCCCGGGGCGGGGCAGACTGTCGCGCGCACCCCACCCCCGCTGGCGCTCAGGAGCTGCTCGTGACCGGATACAAGAAGACCACCGAGAAGAACCTCATGGTCTTCAGCGGCCGGGCACACCCCGTGCTCGCCGAAGAGGTCGCCGCGATCCTCGAGACCGAGCTGGTCCCGACCTCGGCCTACGAGTTCGCCAACTCCGAGATCTACGTGCGCTTCGAGGAGTCGGTGCGCGGTTGCGACGCCTTCGTGCTGCAGAGCCACACCGCTCCGGTCAACGAGTGGATCATGGAGCACCTGATCATGGTCGACGCCCTCAAGCGCGCGAGCGCGAAGCGGATCACCGTGGTCATGCCGTTCTACGGCTACGCCCGCCAGGACAAGAAGCACCGCGGCCGCGAGCCCATCTCCGCGCGCCTGATGGCCGACCTGTTCAAGACCGCCGGCGCCGATCGCCTGATCACGGTCGACCTGCACGCCGACCAGATCCAGGGCTACTTCGACGGCCCCGTCGACCACCTGATGGCGCTGCCGATCCTCACCGACTACGTGAAGGCCAAGTACGGCGCCCAGCCGCTGGCCGTCGTCTCCCCGGACGCGGGACGGATCAAGGTCGCGGAGCGCTGGTCGGCCAAGCTCGGCGGCGTACCGCTGGCGTTCATCCACAAGACCCGCCGCACCGACCGGCCGAACGAGACCGTCGCGAACCGGGTCGTCGGTGAGGTCGCCGGCAAGATCTGCGTGCTGACCGACGACATGATCGACACCGGCGGCACGATCGTGAAGGCCGCCGAGGCCCTGGTGGCCGACGGCGCTGCGGGCGTGATCATCGCCGCGACGCACGCGATCCTCTCCGACCCCGCCGTGGACCGGCTCAAGAACAGCCCGGCCGTCGAGGTCATCGTGACCGACACCCTGCCGATCCCGGAGGACCGCCGCTTCGACAAGCTCACGGTCCTCTCGATCGCCCCGCTGGTGGCGCGGGCGATCAAGGAGGTCTTCGAGGACGGCTCGGTGACCTCGATGTTCGACGGCCACGCCTGACGAACCGCGAGGCGCCGGGTCAGGTCAGGTCGTCGAGGTGGTCGTTCCAGAAGCGCGCCAGGACGGGCGGGACGTCGCCTGAGGCCAGGGCGCTCGCGAGCCGGTCGCGCTGCGCGTCGCTGAGGGCCAGCGCCGGGAAGGCGTTGCGGCCCACGACCAGCGAGAAGCCCTGGCCGCGGTGCGCGCACAGCGCGGGGGAGTCGGCCAGGTAGGCATCGACGTACGGCGTGCACAGCGCGACGCGCTCGGGGTCCCAGAGGCCGTGGGCACAGGCCTCGAAGACCCGGTTCGAGACGTCGGGTGCGCTCATCGTGGCCCAGGCCGCCGCCTTGGCCTCGGCGGTGGGGCGGGCCGCGAGCGCCCGGGCGGCGCCGAGGTCGCCGGCGAAGGACTGGTCGCGCTGCCGCTCGGCCTCGATCGCGGACTCGTCGAGGTCTCCGAGGGCGGCGAGCCGCGCCACCGTCGACCAGCGCAGCCCCGGGTCGAGGTCGATGCCGTGGTCGGTGCGCCCGTCCTCCAGCCAGCCGCGCAGGCGGTCGGCGTCTCGGCTGGTCGCGGCCAGCCCTCGGGTGAGCGCGACGCGGACCTCCTCGTCGGAGGTGGCCTCGAGGCCCTCGCCGCAGGCGCGGGCGACCCGGTCGAGCAGGGCCCCGGCCTCGGCGGCCGGCGTCGATCGGGTCAGCACCGGCCCGAGTGCGCGGTCGAGCACCGCAGCGACCAGTGCCGGGTGTCGTTCGACGGGCAGGTGGCGCGAGACCAGGTCGAGGAACGCCGAGGTCGACGACGCCCCGGTGCGCACCTCGTCGAAGGCGTGCGCCCACAGCACGGTGCGCACCAGGTCGTCACCCACCGACCCGAGACGCTCGGCGACCACCCGGGCGGAGTGCGGGTCCAGGCGCAGCCGCACGAAGCTCTCGCCGTGGCTGTTGGGCACCACCGCCAGGCCGACCCAGTCGGGCAGCGGCACCGGGTCGGCCTCCAGGTCGACGACGCGGGTGCCCACCAGGGCGCCGCGGTCGTCGAAGGCGCTGACCGAGAACCGGTGCGGCCGCTCTCCGTCACGCACCAGCACCGGCACGTCGTCGGTGCGGCGCCGGACCTCGATCGTGTCGAAGCCGGTGCGGCGCAGCCACACCTCCGCCCACCCCCGCACGTCGCGCGGCGAGGCGTCGTCGAGCGCGCCGACCAGGTCGTCGAGGGTCGCGTTGTCGAAGCGGTGCCGGGTCAGGTGCGCGTTGACCCCGGCCAGGAAGTCCTCGTCGCCCAGCCAGGTCACCAGCTGGCGCAGGCACGAGCTGCCCTTGGCGTAGGAGATCGAGTCGAAGTTGGTGAACGCCGCGTCCACGTCGGGCACGTCGGTGGCCAGCGGGGCCACCGGGTGCGTCGAACGGCGCTCGTCGGCGACGTACGCCGCGGGCTTGCGGGTGGCCTCGTGCACGACGAGCGTGCCGGGGAAGCCGGCCCCGTCGGCGGCGACCCGGTAGCCCATGTAGTCGGCGAAGCTCTCGTTGAGCCAGGTGTCCTCCCACCAGCGCATCGTGACCAGGTTGCCGAACCACATGTGCGCCATCTCGTGGGCGATGACCGTGGCCCGCCGCGAGCGCTGGTCGTCGGTGACCCGGCCGCGGGGGAGCAGCTCGTCGCGGTAGGTCACGCACCCCGGCGTCTCCATCGCGCCCCAGTTGTGCCCCGGCCCGAAGAGCTGGTCGTAGGAGTCGAAGGGGTAGGCCTCGTCGAAGAGCGTGGCGAAGTGGTCGAAGCAGTCGGTGGTCGTGCGCTGCAGCTCGGCGGCGTCACGGTCCAGCTCGGCGGCCAGCGACGCGCGGGCGTGCCAGCCGAAGGGCAGGCCTGCGTGCTCCCAGGTCACCGAGTGCCACGGGCCCGCGCACACGACGAAGAGCGAGGGGCACAGCCGCGGCGTCGTCGCGAAGCGCCACCGCCCACCCTCCAGGGCGTCGACCCGACCGTTGCCGATGACGCTCCAGCGCGGGTCGGCGCTCACGCCGACCGCCATCGTGGCCTTCAGGTCGGGCTGGTCGAAGCAGGCGAAGACCCGCTGGGCGATGTCGAGGGAGAGGTAGGCCGACACGTAGGTCTCGCCGTCCACGGGGTCGGTCATCCGGTGCATGCCGTCGCCGTCGCTGACGTAGGGCACCCGGGCCTCGACCCGCACCCGCACCGGGGTGCCGACCGGCAGGTCGACGAGTCCCACCCGCCGTCCGTCGTACGCCGCCTCCACGGGCCGGCCGTCGACGCTCACGGCCAGGTCGCGGGCGTCGGTGAGCTCCAGGAAGGTGCTCGGCTCCGTGGTGGTGAACGTGACCGTGGTGCGCGAGCCGAAGGTCTCCCCCTCGTGGTCGCTGAGATCGAGGTCGATCTCGTAGGCCACGTCGGAGACGTGGGCGGCGCGGGCACGGGCCTCGGCGAGGGTCAGCGACATGGGCACACCCTAGGAGGGAGAAGTTTTTACCAAGAGGTGACGCCAGTGCCGGATGTGCCCCATGATGTCTAGACAAAGGTTTGCCGGACGGTCCGGGCGAGCAGGAGCCGGACGGCCCCCTGCTCCTGCACGGGGCCGCCCTGAGTCTCTCGAGGAGCCCGCATGTCCGTCGCGCGCCACGCCGCGATCCCTTCCGCCCACCCCCGGCGGGCTCGTCCCCGGCGCACCGGGGCCGTACGGGCGGCTCGTGCCTCCCTGGCCGTGGTGCTGGTCGGCGGTCTGCTCTCGGTGGGCGCCGCCCCCGCACAGGCGGCCCCGGAGCAGGTGCTCCAGTCGGTCGACGTGCAGCTCGGCACCGACGGCACCCTCACCTCGGTCGAGGCCACCTCGGTGCGCCGCGGCGAGGAGGGCAGCGACTCCGGTGCGGCGACGTACGACCCGGTCGAGGCGGCCGAGCAGCTGCCGGTGCGCATCCAGACCGCCTACCGCCTCGGCGACGAGGCCGGCACGGACCTGGCCGAGATCGCCGGGCGCAGCGGCCGCGTGGTCATCGACGTGACGGTGCAGAACACCACCGTGGAGCCCGAGGAGGTCACCTACGACGCGGGCGGCGTCCAGCGCTCGCAGTTCGCCCTGGTCGGCGTGCCGCTGACGGTCGTGGCCTCGGCCACGCTGGGTGAGCAGGGCCTGGCGCGCGTGGTCACCGAGGGTGCCGGCCAGGACGAGGACGTCACCAACGGGGTGCTGAGCCGCAGCGGCGCCGGCGACTCCCGGGTGCAGTGGGCCACGATGCTGGCCCCGCCGCGCCTGGCGCCCAGCGCCACCTTCCGCCTCGTCCTCGACGCCGAGGACTTCGTGCCGCCGACCTTCGACATCGGCGTGCAGCCCGGCCTGGTCACCGACACCTCCTTGACCGGTCTCCTCGACGAGGCCTTCTCCGACGAGAAGGGCGGTGCCGTCGCCACCGAGGCCCGCACCATCGAGGTCATCGGCGACGTCAGCAGCGTGCTGACCCAGGCCAGCGCGGTGCTCACCGACATCGAGACCCGCCTCTCCGACTCCTCCGAGCGCCTCGGCGCCCAGACCATCGCCGACCTCGAGAGCTCCTCGGCCGGGGTCAGCGAGCAGCTCGGCAGCCTGTCCACCGACCTCACCCGGCTCGACGGCTCGCTGGGCGACCAGCTCGGCGGGGTGCAGGACGACGCCGTGCAGGCGCTGTCCTCGAGCCTCACCGAGGTCAAGGACGTCCTCGGCGACCCCGGCAGGATCAAGCCCCCGAAGCCGCAGGACGGCGCCGAGGGCTGCCGGGTCGACCTCGGTCGCAACCTGGCCGCACCCACCGTCTACGGCCAGCTGAGCGCCGTCAGCAGCCGGCTCTCCACGCTCTCCAACGCCAGCGGCGCCTGCCGCGAGTCCATCGCCGACGACCTGGTCAAGCAGATCGGCTCGGCCGAGCAGGTCGTCGACTGCGACGAGACGTCGACCTCCGCGGTCTGCGTGCTCGCCACCGCCCGCGAGCGCCTCGACGAGCAGGCGGTGGTCCTCGTGCAGTTCGGCCAGGGCCTGACCGGCCGCTTCGACTCCGGCGCCGTGAAGGACCTCGGCAGCAGCCTCGAGACGGTCGTGAAGGAGCTCGACGACATCGAGGACGACGCCAACGACCTCTTCGCCGACGGCACCGCGCCGACCCGGCCGCTGGCCTCCCTGCTCGGCTCGCTGGTCGGCTCGCTGGAGTCCCTCAAGACGTTGCTCCAGCCCGGCTCGGCCACCGGCCTCCAGTCGGCCTTCGCGAGCATCAACACCGTCGCCGGCACCCAGGCCGCGGCCATCGGGACCCCGGAGACGCCCGACAGCATCGCCGCTCGTGCGCAGGCGCTGACCGCAGCGGTCTGCGCCATCCCGGCGCTGGCCGACGTCACCGACACCTCCCAGATCCCCGCCGACGTCCTCCAGCAGATCCAGGACGGCCTGGTCGCGCGCGTCGACGTCGCCCGCAGTGCCGCCGGCTGCGCCGGGGGTACGACGCTGTCCCAGCGCCTGGCCGGTGTCCGCACCGCCCTGCTCGGCGTCCAGCAGACCTCCGCGGTCGAGGGTGACGGCTCGGTGGCCCGGGCCCTGGCCACGCTGCGCGGCTCGGTCGACACCGCGCTCGCCGAGGTCGTCGCGGCCGTCGACGAGACCGTGGGCGTCGCCGACCTGCGCAGCATCATCGCCCGCGTCGCCGCGCTGGGGGCCACCGCTGAGCCGCCGAGCTGCGAGGACATCACCGACCGTGACCCGGTCGGTGCGGTCGACGCGCTGCGCTTCGCCTACCAGCGGGTGTCCTGCAACCAGGACGGCCTGGAGAAGGAGATCGACAAGGCCTTCTCCGAGGCCCGCAAGGCGCTCGGTGCGACCGGCGACGAGATCGGCCGCAGCATCGGCGCCACCGACGGCGCCCGCTCCAAGGCCGACAAGCGCATCGACGAGCTGTTCGGCACCCTGAGCCAGGGCGCCGACCGGGCCGCCGAGCGCATCCTCGACCAGGGCGGTCGACGCATCGAGAAGCAGCGCGCCGGCCTGGACCGCCAGGTCCGCCAGGCCGAGTCCCGCCTGGGCGGGGCGGTCGGCGACGCCCTGCGCGTCATCGGCTCCAACATCCAGGCCGCCAACGGTGACCTCGACGAGTCCGAGGCCCGCCTGCGTGCGGACCTGCAGCGCGTGCTGGTCGACCTCGGCACCCGCGAGAGCGGGGGCACGGGCATCCTCGGCTCGCTCGCGACCGGGGCCGGGCAGACGGGGGTCGCCAACGACTCGGTGCAGCTGGCCAACGCGCGGGCCTCGGCCTTCGGGTCGGTGCGCGGCAAGGCCCTCGACGAGGTGTTCCTGCAGCAGGCGCAGACCATCCGCTCGCTGGAGCGCCAGCAGGAGTTCCGCGTCTTCGCCGACGGCGTCGACGAGGACGACACCCTGCTGACCGTCTTCTCCTTCCACCTCGGTCAGGGCTGAGCGTGCGCCCACGCGTCGTCGGGGTCGCAGCAGCGTCGGGTCTGAGCCTCGCGCTCGCCCTCGGCGCCTGCTCGGGCTCCACCGGCGACGATGCCGACCCGGCCGGCGCCGCTGCGCCCGCACCCGGGGCCCCGGCCTCGGTCGCGCTGTCGGGGGCGGCCGGGCTGACCGAGGACGAGCCGCTGCGGGTGGGTCTGCTGGTGACCCTGCGCTCCGACCCCGGTCAGGGCCAGGACCTCGTGGGCGCGGCCGAGGGCGCCGCGGTGGCGGCGTACCGGCTGCGGCTGGGCGGTGCGGACGTGGAGCTCGAGGTCGTCGACGACCAGGGCACCTCCCAGGGCGCCGAGGCGGCGGTCGAGGAGCTGGTCGACGCCGGCGTCTCCGGGATCGTGGCCGCCACGCGCGGTGACCACCTCGACGACGCGCTGGTGCGTGCGACCGAGGCCGGCACCCCGGTGCTGCTGCCCTACGACCGCAGCGGCGACCTCCCGGTGGGTGCGTTCGCCACCGGCCCGGACGCCGCCTCGATCGACAGGGCCCTGCTGGCCGGGATGCGCGTCGACGGGCTGAGCCGGCCCTACGTGCTCAGCGCCGACGACGTCCGCGTCGACGGGGTGGGCTCGGCCGACGCCGGGCCCGTCGGCGGCGACCTCGACGCGACCGTCGAGCGGGTCGGGGCGGCCTTCGACGAGGGCCGGGTCGACAGCGTGCTGGTGGCCGCCGCGGCGAGCACCCAGGCGCGCGTGGTGGCCGCCCTGCAGGGCGCCGCTCCCGACGTGCCGGTGGTGCTCTCGCCGGAGGCGCTGAGCCCCGCCTTCGCGGCCGGGCTCGACGAGGCCTCGGCCACGACCGCAGGCGCATTCCTGAGCGCCGGCACCGACGCCGGTGACGCGACCACGCTCGCTCCGAGCGAGCGCGCCGAGAGCGTGTCGGCCTACTTCGCGGCGCTGCGCCTGGCCGCCGGTGACCCCGACCTGACCGACCTGTTCGCCGCCGCCCCGTTCCGCGACGTGGCCGCTGCCGCCGACACTGCCAGCCACGACGCCGTGCTGGCGCTGGCCGCGGCCGCGGAGGCGGCGGGTTCCCTCGAGCCGGGCGACGTGCTCTCGGCCCTCAGCGGCCTGCAGGTCGACGGGCGCCACGGCCTGGCCGGCCCGGGCCTCGACTTCGGCAGCGACCAGGCCCTGCCCGGCGACAGCGTGGTCGCGCTGCGGGCCACCGGGCAGGACCCGGGCGTCCGGCCCGCGGCCAGCGGCGGGGAGCCCCGGTTGTACTGGTTCGCCGTCGACCCGACAGGCTGACCCCCGTGACGGGCGAGCGGCGGGCGCTGGGGAGTCGCTACGAGCTGGTGGACCGGCTCGGCGAGGGCGCCATGGGCGAGGTGTGGCGCACCTGGGACCGCACCGGTGAGCGGTGGGTCGCGGCCAAGCTGCTGCGCCGCGAGCTGGCCAGCGACCAGCAGATCGTGGGCCGCTTCGTCCAGGAGCGCTCCATCCTGATGTCGCTGCGCCACGACGCGATCGTGCGCGTCCACGACCTCGTCGTCGAGGGCGAGGCGCTGGCGATCGTGATGGACCTCGTCGAGGGCACCGACCTGCGTCGCCACCTGCGCGAGGTCGGCACGCTCGCGCCCCGCGACGCGGTCGAGACCACCTGTGCGGTCCTCGACGCCCTCGCCGCCGCGCACGAGCAGAGCTGTCTGCACCGCGACATCAAGCCCGACAACGTCCTGCTGCGCGGCACCGGCTCCACGTCGTACGCCGACCGGGTGCTGCTGACCGACTTCGGCATCGCTCGGCTGGCCCAGGAGCGCACCGTCCAGGCGACCGGTCTGCTGGGCACACCCGGCTACATGCCGCCCGAGCTGTTCGTCCACGGCCGCTTCAGCGCTGCCTCGGACGTCTACGCCACCGGCGTGCTCCTCTACGAGCTGCTCGGCGGACGCACCCCGTTCTCGGGGGCCGGCACCGCCCACACCGTCGGCTTCCGCCACGCCTCCGTGCAACCGCCGCGGCTCCCGGTGCCGGCCGCGCTGTGGCAGGTCCTCGAGACGATGCTCGCCAAGGATCCCACCACCCGGCTGAGCGCCGCCGGCACCGCGTCGGCGCTCCGGGAGCTGCCCGCCGAGGTCCTCGACGCCCCCGCCCTGCCCGTGCAGCCCGCCCCCGACGACTGGGACCTGGTCCAGGGCACCGTGGTGCGCTCGGGACCCGTCCAGGTCGAGCTCGACAACGCCCAGGTCGACGTGGGACGCACGTTCCTGCACGCGGGAGAGGACACCTCGAGCGCACCCGGCCGGCACGCACCCGTCGCCGATCGCCCATCCCGGCGTCGCCTGCTGGCTGCGGCCGGCGTCGCGGGCCTCGCGCTGCTGGCGGTCGTGGCCGGCGTGGTCGTGGCCACCGGCAGCGAGCCGGAGGACGACGTCGAGGTCGGATCGCCGGCGCAGAGCTCGCTCACCGACCCGCCCCTGCCGACCGGACTCCTGGTGGAGCGCTCGGCCGACTACGACCCCGCCGAGGAGGTGCTCACCCTCTCGCTGCGCTACAGCGCGCGCGACGCCCCGCTCGGGGGGCCGTTCCTCGAGGTGCTGCCCGGCCAGGGCGGCGAGTGCCCCTCGCCCTCCTGGACCGGCGCCACCGTGACGGCCAACGTGCCCCAGGTCAGCGGGATCGCCGTCGCGTGCGGGTTCGCGGTGGACCCCGGGCAGGTGCCCGCCGACGGCGAGGTGCGCGTCGAGGCGCGCTTCGAGATGGACCTCGGGACCGATGCCGGGGTCGCGCTCGATGCCTGGCTGACCGAGTCCGCCGACACGGCCGGCTCCGCGCTCCAGGCACAGCGCGACGGTGACGGCTACCCGGTCCAGCGGCTCCAGGACATCGTCGTCGACGTGCCCGCCGTGGTCCGCAAGCGCTCGAGCACCCCGACGCAGGTCGTCGTGCGCCTGCTGCCCGACTGGGGCAACGGCCCCGACCGTCTCCGACCGCTCTTCGACTCCAGCGCGAGCGGCCGGCCCACGAGCGTCCTGAGCGCGGTCGCCGGCGGGTTCGACGGCGTCCGGTTGCAGGGCTGCGACGCACTGGCGGTCTCCGCCGACGGCCTGCGCGTCGTGGCGCGCTACCCCGACCCCGACTGCACGGTGACCGCCCAGGTCGGGGACTTCACCCGGCTCGAGCCCGCGTCGCTGGCCATCCTGGGCGCCGGGGGCTGAGCCGGCGTGCGGCTCAGGCTCAGCCTCGTGGTCGGCGGCACCAGCATCGACGTCCTGCTCGAGGCCGCTCCCACGACCCCGGCGGTCGAGCTCGAGGCGGCGCTGCGACGCCTGGCCCGGGTGCCGCTCGGCCCGCTGCTCCTCGACCACCCCCTGCGGCCGGTCGCCGGGGCGCCCGTCGACACCTGGGAGCCCGTCGCCACCATCGCCGACCTGGGCCTCCTCGAGGGGAGCCGGGTGGTGCTCGGCGAGCACGGGGTCGCCCCCGCGGTCCCGCCCGCCCCGATCATGCAGCCGCAACCCGACCGGGAGCCCCTGGAGCTGCACGTCGTGAGCGGGCCGGACTCCGGAGTCGTGCTGGTCCTGCCGATGGGGGTGCACGAGCTGGGCCGCAGCGGGGCCAGGTCGTGGCACGACCACTCGCTGTCGCGCCGGCACTGCCGGGTCGTGGTCACCCCGGTGTCGGTCGCGGTCACCGACCTCGGTTCGAGCAACGGGACCCGCCTGGACGGGGAGCCGTGCCCGCCGCACAAGTCGCGGTCGTGGTCGCCGGGTCAGGTGCTCGCGATCGGGGACTCGCTCGTCGAGCTGCGCCCGGCGGCCGCCACCGCGGTGGTGCGTCCCGTCGACGGCCGCGTGACCTGGCGCCGCCCCGACCCGGCCCCCCGCGATGCCGAGCCACGCCCGGGACGCTGGCCGCGTCGCCCGGCGCGGCGGCTGCGCGGTGCCGTGCCGGGCACGGCGCACGACCCCGCCCTGGTCGGTGTCACCGCCGGCACCCTCGGCCGGCACCTGTGGGCGCGCCGGGACGACCCCGACGCGCTGGCTCTGCGCCTGGGCACGACCGGCGCGACGGGACAGCCCGTGGTGCAGCCGCTCACCGGGACCGGTCGGCCCGGGGTCCTCGGCCTGGCCGGGCCGGAGCAGCCCGTCGACGCCGCGCTGCGCTGGTGGATGCTGCAGCTGTGCGTGCGGCACGCGCCGGACGACCTCGAGGTCGCCGTGCTCGGCCCGCGGGCCGGCCCCGACTGGTCGTGGCTGCGCTGGCTGCCCCACCTGCGGGACGCCCCGGGACTGCTCACCGCAGCGGGGGAGCGCCCGCACCGCGTCCTGGTGCTGCACGGCTACGCCGACCTGACCTCTCCCGACGACCCGGCCGACCTCGTCCGGCGCGCGGCGGCAGCGGGTGTCGTCGTGCTCGCCACCGGCGAGGACGTGCGATCGCTGCCGGTCGCGTGCGGCGCCGTGGTCCGGGTCGACGAGGGGCAGCCGTCGTACGCGAGCGTGACCCGGACCGATGGACAGGGCGGGTCCCGGGTGCGTCTCGAGGGCGTCGGCGCCAGCTGGTCCGACCAGGTGGCTCGCAGCCTCGCGCCGCTGGTGCCGGCCGGTCCCGGTCCGACCACGGACCCGACCGCCGGACCGCCCGCCGGACCTCCTGACGGCGCGCTGCGCGTGCAACCGCTGCGGTGGACCGGCCTGCCGGATTCGCCGCCGTCGAGCAGCCGCGTCTAGGATGGACCGGTTGCCTCGGCGAGGGAGCCGGCCGCCCTGCGGCCGCTCCGTGATCGACGCGGTCGGCTGCGAGACCTCGCGCCGCGCTGTGTCGTGATCCCGACGGGCGCGGCGCTTCGAGCGTCCGGGCCCTGCCGCGCGTGACACACCGACCTGCAGACACGCTGTAGAAGCATGAGGAGACGAGAGACATGGCTGCCGAGAAGATCGCCGCTGAGACCCGCACCGAGTTCGGCAAGGGTGCGGCGCGCCGCATCCGCCGCGCCGACAAGGTGCCCGCCGTCATCTACGGCCACGGCAACGCGCCGACCCACATCATCCTGCCGGGCCACCAGATCATGCTGGCGCTCAAGCACGGTGGCGCCAACGCGCTCCTGGACATCGACGTCGAGGGCGACAGCCACCTCGCGCTGACCAAGCAGGTCCAGATCGACCCGATCAAGCGCCACATCGAGCACGTCGACTTCGTGGCCGTGCGTCGCGGCGAGAAGGTCATCGTCGACGTCCCCGTGCACGTCGTCGGCGAGGCCGACCACGAGACCCTCGTGGTCCTCGACAGCCCGGTCGTGTCCATCGAGGCCGAGGCCACCCACATCCCCGAGTTCATCGAGGTCAGCGTCGAGGGCGCCGAGTACGGCACCCTGGTGCACGCCTCCGACCTCGTCCTGCCGAAGGGCTCCGAGCTCCTCACGGAGCCCGACACCCTCATCGTCAACGTCACCCAGCAGCAGAGCCAGGCGTCCCTCGACGCCGAGCTGGAGGAGGCCGAGACCGAGGCCGGCATCGAGCACGACGAGTCCGAGACCGAGGCCGCCGAGGGCGACGCGCCCGCCGAGGCCGGCGACTCCGAGGAGTGATCCGGGTCGTCGCCCGGGCGCTCTCGCGCGTCCGGGGCGACGCCCGCATCCGCACGACGTACGAGAAGGGCCCGGGAACCACCATGTCCGAGAGCCACGACGGCAGCAGCCCCGTCTGGTTGGTCGTCGGCCTGGGGAACCCGGGCCCGACGTACGCCGGGCACCGGCACAACATCGGCTACCTCGTCGCCGACGAGCTCGCGTCCCGCCTCGGTGCCCGCTTCCGCGCCCACAAGACCGGGCGCGCCGACGTGGTCGAGGGTCGCGTGGGCGCTCCGGGCACCGGCGGCCCGAGGATCGTGCTGGCGCGCCCGCGCTCGTACATGAACGAGCTCGGCGGGCCGGTCAAGGCGCTGGCGAGCTTCTACAAGGTCCCGCCCGAGCGGGTCGTGGCGATCCACGACGAGCTCGACATCGGCTTCGACACGATGCGCATCAAGCTCGGTGGCGGCGACAACGGCCACAACGGGCTGAAGTCGATGCGCTCCTCGCTGGGCACCGGTGACTTCCACCGGGTGCGGGTCGGCATCGGTCGACCGCCCGGTCGCCAGGACGTCGCCGACTTCGTGCTCTCGGACTACTCCGCGCCCGAGCGCAAGGTGCTGCCCTTCGTCGTCGACACCGCGGCCGACGCCGTCGAGTGCTTGGTCGCCGAGGGCCTGGAGAAGACCCAGCAGCGGTTCAACTCCTGATCGCGGCTACTCTCAGCCCGTGACTGTCGAGCCCGGAACCCCGCCCCCCGCCGCCGTCGGCGACACCGCTGACGACCACGTGCTGGCCACCTGGCTGGCCGAGACCGCAGGTCGTCGCCTGCTGGAGGTCCGCGCCGAGGGCCTCGAGGGCAAGGAGCTCAAGGACGCCGGCGACGCCGCCGCCCACGAGCTGCTGATGGACCTGCTCGCCCAGCACCGGCCCGACGACGCGGTGCTCTCCGAGGAGGGCAAGGACGACAAGGCCCGCCTCGAGGCGGCGCGGGTGTGGATCATCGACCCGCTCGACGGCACCCGCGAGTTCTCCGAGCCGCCGCGCGACGACTGGGCCGTGCACGTCGCGCTGTGGCAGGGCGGCACCCTGGTCGCCGGTGCCGTGGGGCAGCCCGAGCTCGGCGAGACGTTCAACACCGGGCAGCCGCCGGTGGTGCCGCCCCGCACCTCGCAGGCCCCCCGCATCGCGGTCTCGCGCAGCCGGCCGCCGGCCTTCGTGCAGGCGCTGGCCGAGGAGATCGGCGCCGAGCTGGTGCCGATGGGCTCTGCGGGCGTGAAGATGATGGCGGTCGTGCGCGACGTCGCCGACGCCTACGTGCACGCCGGTGGTCAGTACGAGTGGGACTCCGCCGCCCCCGTCGCCGTGGCCCGGGCCGCAGGCCTGTTCACCTCGCGCGTCGACGGCAGCGAGCTCGTCTACAACCAGGACGACGTCTACCTGCCCGACCTCGTGGTGTGCCGCCCCGAGCTCAGCGAGCAGATCCTGGCCTTCATCGCCGCGCACGGCACCGACTGACCGGCTCCCCGGTGCCCGTCGAGCACGTGCTGCTGGACGCCGACGGCGTCCTCCAGCGCTCTCCCCACGACCCCTTCGCCGTGCTGCGGCGTTGGGTGGGTGCGCGCGCCGAGGAGCTGGCCCACGAGCTGTGGGCCGCCGAGAAGCCGGCGCTTCGCGGTGAGGAGGACTTCCTCGACGTCCTGACCCGGGTGCTGCCCGGCTACGCCGAGGGCGCCGACCCCGCCGAGGTGCACGCGGCCCTGTGGCTCGACATCACCGTCGACGCCTCCTCGTTGGCCCTGGCCCGCCGGCTCCGCGAGCAGGGCGCCGGCGTCCACCTGGCCACCAACCAGCACCGCCAGCGCGGCGAGCACATGCGCACCGCGCTCGGCTACGACGACCTGTTCGACGTCTCCTGCTACTCCTGGGAGCTCGGGGCGGCCAAGCCGGACCCCGCCTACTTCGAGCGGGCCCTCGACCGGGTCGGCGCACCGGCCCACGAGGTGCTGCTCGTCGACGACAGCGCCGCCAACGTCGAGGCGGCCCGCGAGGCCGGGCTGCGCGGCGTGCACTGGCACCTCGACGAGGGTCACGAGGCGCTGCGGGCAGCGCTCCTCGGGCACGGGCTCGACCCGGGGGACCGGTGACCTCCCGGTGATGTCCGGTCCGCGCTCGATCGTGCTCTTCGCCTCGTTGCTGCTGGTGCTCTCGGCGGCGGCGTTCGGGCTGTCGCGCCTCTACACCCCGCAGCGCACCGTCGACCTGACCCCGCCCGCGGCCTTCGTCGCGGCCCCCGTCCCGCCGCAGGCCGACCCGGGCAGCCCCGTGCGGCGCACGCAGCTGGTCGACGACGGGTGGCTGCGGCGCACGAGCCGGGCGACGGGAATCCCCGCCCCGGCCCTGCGGGCGTACGCCGACGCCCAGCTCTCCCGGGTGGGTGGCTGCGACGTGGGCTGGACGACCCTGGCCGGCATCGGCTGGATCGAGTCGCAGCACGGCACCCTGGGCGGGCGCACGATCGACGACGCGGGCCGCTCGTCCTCGCCGATCCTGGGCCCCGCGCTCGACGGGTCGGGCGACTTCGCGGCGATCCGCTCCACCGCTGCCTCCCGCGAGTGGCACGGCGACGCGACCTGGGAGCACGCCGTCGGCCCGATGCAGTTCCTGCGCTCCTCCTGGGAGCCGTGGGCCGCCGACGGCGACCGCGACGGGGTGATCGACCCGCTCGACCTCGACGACGCGGCCGCGACCGCGGCGCGCTACCTGTGCGCGGGCGGACGGGACCTGGCCGCCGGGGACGGCTGGGCCGACGCGGTGCTGTCCTACAACCACTCCGACGAGTACGTCGCGGCGGTCCACTCCGCGGCCAGCTCCTACGCCGAGCGGGCCGCCGGGCGCCGGGCCGGCTGACCCGGGCTAGCCTGCGGATCATGCTGCTGACCTTCGACACCGCGACCCCCCGGGTCGCCGTCGCCCTGCACGACGGCTCCGACGTCGTGGCCGAGCTGGAGGCCGAGCGGGCGATGAAGCACGGCGAGCAGCTGGCCCCGCTCATCGACGCCGTGATGCGCCAGGTGGGCGTGGTGCGCCAGGACCTGACCGCCATCGGGGTCGGGGTCGGCCCCGGCCCGTTCACCGGGCTGCGGGTCGGTCTCGTGACCGCGCGCACCCTGGGGTTCGCGCTCGAGATCCCGGTCTACGGCGTCTGCACGCTCGACGTCCTCGCGATCGAGGCCGTCGACACCGCGGCCGTGGACCGTGACTTCGTGGTCGCCACCGACGCGCGGCGCAAGGAGGTCTACCTGGCCGCCTACGACGCCGAGGGCACCCGGTTGCAGGGACCCGTCGTCGACAAGCCCGCTGAGCTGGCCACCGGCGTGCCGGTGGTCGGGGAGGGAGCGCTGCTCTACCCCGAGGCGTTCCCGCTGGCGGTGGGCCCCACCCGGCCCAGCGCCGCGTGGTTGGCCCGCGTGGTGGTGGACGAGCGCGCCGAGCTGGTCGACCCGGACCCGATGTACCTGCGCCGGCCCGACGCTGAGGTCACGCGCAGCCGCAAGACCGTCTCGTGACCGTCTCATGACCGTCCGGGCCGCCAGGGCCGACGACCTGGTCGCGGTCGTCTCGCTCGAGCAGGACAACCTCGGACGGGATGCGTGGCCCCCGGGCCTGCTCGAGGAGGGCGTGCACGGGCGGGTCCCGTTCGCGAGCTACCTGGTGGCCGAGGTCGAGACCGTGGACGGCCCGGTCGTCGCCGGGCACGCGGTCGTCAGCGTCGTCGCCGACATCGCCGAGCTGCAGCGCATCTCAGTCGACGCAGAGCACCGCCGCGCCGGCCTCGCCACGGCGCTGCTGGACGCCGTGGTGGCGACGGCGCGCACCGGTGGCGCTGACCGGTTGCTGCTCGAGGTGCGCGAGGACAACGCCGGCGCCCTGTCGTTCTACGCCGCACGCGACTTCGTCGAGGTCGACCGGCGCCCGCGCTACTACCGGGACGGCGCCACCGCGGTCGTGCTGCGCCGCGGCGTCGGACCCCGCTGCGGCTGACCCGAGCGGAAGGTGTGCGCGGTGCGGTAGCCCAGCTGCCGGTAGACGTGCACCGCGGGCGCGTTGTCGGAGTAGACGCCCAGGCTGGCGGTGCCCGAGCGCCCGGCGAGGGCACGACGGGTCAGGGCGGTGGAGACGCGGCGGCCCAGCCCGCGGCGCTCGTGGCCGGGCAGCACGGTGATGCCACGCAGCTGCCCGGTACCGTCGTGCTGGCGGGTCACGGCTCCCGCAGCGACGAGCCGGCCGTCCTCGACGACGCCCAGCCACACCTCGACCCCGGGACTTCCCGGTCGGGCGAAGGAGCCGGGATTGCCCGCGTCGATCAGGTGCACCAGGTCCTCGCGTCCGCCCACGTCGACGACGTCGGGAGTGGGCTCGGCGGGTGCTTCGCGCAGCAGCATCCAGTCCCAGTGCGTGGCGGCGTCGTGCGCCCAGGCCGCCGGGAGTGCGTCGTAGGCCGCCGCCTCGACGGTGAAGCGCCACGGGACCGGCCGGGCCGCGGCGACCTGGGCCATCAGCCCGGCGAGGTCGTCGGGCGGGCCGAGGCACACCAGCTGCGGTCCCGGGGCCGGACCGGTCCAGCGGGGGTGGTTCTCCACCACCGCCGCGGTGCCGGCGACCCAGGCCCGCGCCGCCACCGCGGGGTCCACCTGGTGCTGCACGAACCGGTGGGGCGTCGTCCGGAGCAGCTCCGCGACCGAGATCTCCTGCACCCGTGGATCATGCCCGGTGGGGGACGTGGATCTGGGCGCGGGGCGGACGTCCGGGCGTGCGACGATGAGCGGCGTGAATGAGCCGCTGGTGCTGGGGATCGAGACCTCCTGCGACGAGACCGGTGTCGGCATCGTGCGCGGGCACACGCTGCTGGCCGACGCGGTCGCGAGCAGCGTCGACGAGCACGCGCGCTTCGGTGGCGTCGTCCCCGAGGTCGCGAGCCGGGCCCACCTGGAGGCGATGGTGCCCACCATCGAGCGCGCCTGCGACACCGCGGGCATCGCGCTGCGCGACGTCGACGCGATCGCGGTGACCAACGGCCCCGGCCTGGCCGGGGCGCTGCTGGTGGGGGTGGCCTCGGCCAAGGCGCTGGCTCTCGGGCTGGGCAAGCCGCTGTACGGCGTGAACCACCTGGCCTCGCACGTCGCGGTCGACCAGCTCGAGCACGGCCCCCTGCCCGAGCCGTGCCTGGCGCTGCTGGTCAGCGGTGGCCACTCGAGCCTGCTCCGCGTCGAGGACGTGACCGTGGGCGTGGCGCCGATGGGCGAGACCATCGACGACGCGGCGGGGGAGGCCTTCGACAAGGTCGCCCGGCTGCTCGGCCTGCCGTTCCCGGGGGGCCCGCACATCGACCGGATCGCCCGCGAGGGCAGCAGCGTCTACATCGACTTCCCCCGGGGGCTGACCGCGCGCCGCGACGTCGAGCGGCACCGCTTCGACTTCTCCTTCTCGGGCCTCAAGACCGCGGTCGCCCGCTGGGTCGAGGCGCGGGAGCGGGCGGGGGAGCCGGTGCCGGTCGCCGACGTGGCCGCCTCGTTCCAGGAGGCGGTCTGCGACGTGCTGGTGCGCAAGGCTCTCGATGCCGCCTCCAGCGAGGGCATCGACCACCTGCTCATCGGCGGGGGCGTGGCCGCCAACTCCCGGCTGCGCCAGCTCGCCGAGGAGCGCGCGGAGAAGCTGGGCATCCGGGTGCGCGTGCCGCGGCCGGGACTGTGCACCGACAACGGCGCCATGGTGGCCGCCCTCGGCGCCGAGATGGTGGCGCGCGGTCGCACCCCGTCGTCGCTGGACCTGCCGGCCGACTCCAGCCTGCCGGTCTCCGAGGTGCTCGCCGGCTGAGCCGGCACGACCCTCAGTCGAGGACGGCCTGGTGGCCCTCGTCGTCGGTCCAGTCGTCCTCGGTGGCGAAGAACTCCTGGTCCGGCGCCCGGGTGTCGCCCTTCTTGCCGCGGCCGGTGGCACCGCCGGCAGCACCACGCCCGGCACCGCCTGCTCCTCGTGAACCCGCCTGACCAGCGGCCGCGCCGCGTGCCCCGCCGGCTCCGCGCGTGCCCGCCGCACCGGTCCCGCCGCGCGCGCCCGTGGCGCCCGTCGCCCCGCCGCGTGAGCCGGTGGGGGAGCCCGTCGCCGCGGCGCCCCGACCGAGCGTGGCGCCGCCCGAGGTCCGGCCGGTCCCGATGGGCCGTGCGCTGGTGGGCCTGCCCCCGGTCGAGCCGGCCGAGGCCCCGGCCACCGGGGTCGCGCCCATGCCGCCGGCCAGCCGACCGCCGAGGACGACGGCTCCGCCCATCACGGCGCTGCCGGCGAGACCCCCGCCCAGACCGGCGGTGAGCCCGCCGGAGCCCCCCGTGCCGCTGGAGCCCGGGGGGAGGGGCTGGCCCAGCACCGAGGGCGCGTTGTCCGGCGCGTCGGTGTCCGGCGAGGACGTCTGGTCCGTGGAGGCGTCGTCCGGGTGCCTGTCCGGGATCGGGTCGGTGCCGGTCTGGCCGTCGGGGTGCGGCTGGTGCGGGTCGGCGTGGGACGAGGTGGGGGTGTAGCGACCGCCGCTGGACGGGGTGCTCCCCCCGCCACCGCCGGACCCCGATCCGGAGCCGGTTCCGTCACCGCTGCCCCCGCGGCCACCGCCGGCGGCGTCGCGCATCACCCGCTCGTCGGGTTCGCCGTGGATGCGTCGCATCACCTCGGTGGACTCGGTGTAGGTGGTCTCGACCTCGTCGGACCGCTGCTTGGCCCGCGTCTCGCGGTCGGCCATCATCGTGTTGTAGGCGCCCAGGTTGCGGCCGTAGGTCTGCTCGGCGCGCATGGTGTCAGCGGACTCGGGCATGCCGGGGGTGCGCTCGGGCGGCGTCGGCTCCGACGGCGCAGGACCCAGCGCGCGGTGCTCCGCCTCCGCCTTGGCCAGCGCGTCCGACGAGCGGGCGAGCGCACTGCTCGCCTGCTCCATCTGCTCGGCACGGTCCGCAGCCTTCTGCGCGACCTCGGCGAAGGCGGTCGCGGCCTCACGGCTGACGCTCGACCCGCTGCCGAACCCGGCGCTCACGTCGTCGCGGGCCTGCTCCAGGGCGCGGTGGACCTCCCGGAGCTTGCGCCCGCCCTCTCGCCATCGGGCCTCGGACCGCCCCACGTCGGCGACGTTGGCCCCGCTGACCGTGCGCGCGAGCCGGGACTCCTCCTGCCCCATCAGTCCTGCCCGCCCTGGTCGTTGCGAGCCCGGTCGTAGGCCGAGTCGCCCTCCGAGGTGAGCCAGGCGTCGTTCATCAGCTCCACGGCACGCTGCTTGTCGGTCAGCGACGCGGCGACGCTCTCGTCCGCATCCGTGATGAGGCGGGCGGCCGCGTGCACGCCGTCCGCGAAGGCCGTCAGGTCGGCGACGATGCCCGTCACGGTCTCCGTCATGACCTGGTGCGCCCGGTCATGGTGCATCCCGAGGGTGGCGGCGCTGTCGGCGCCTCCGAACGACGGCGGCGCGATGGCGGCGTCGCTCGCGAACTGGGCGTCCCAGCTCCCGTCCGTGCACTCCTGGAGGGCCGCGATGACGCGGTCGATGTTGGTCTGCTCGATCGCCAAGGACTGCATGGCGGTGGCCAGTTCCGCGAGATACATCGATGGAGGCTCCGTGTCCGAGAGAGAGGTGTGCTGCACAGGGGATACCCGCGTGCGCGGGTGGGCAAACCGACGGAACCGGCGCTGTACGGTGTCCGAGCCCAGCACCCTCAGCCATCTCGGAGACGTCATGAGAACGCGTGTCGCCATCGCACTCCTGCTCAGCCTGGCGCTGGCGACCGCGGGGTGCGGAGGCGAGGACGGGAGCCCGTCGTCCGAGGCCGCGCCGTCCACGTCCACCTCCCCGTCGGAGGAGCCGTCGAGCTCGTCGGCCCCGGAGCCGCAGGTGGACGAGGCCACGGGTCCACGGCTGAAGGTGCCCGAGGCCGCCATCCGGATGCCGGACCAGGACTGGATCGTCCAGATCCGGGACGGGGGCAGCCAGAGCGGCGCCACGTACGGCAGCCAGACCGGGTACATCAGCATCAGCAGCTTCCCCGTGCTGTCCAGCCCTGATCTCGACGAGTACGCCGACCTGACGCTGGAGGCGTTCCGCGACCGGCAGGGGTTCGACGTCGGGCCGGGCGAGGACCTCGAGGTCGGGGGAGTCGAGGGTCGCACCTTCGTGGGGACCAGCGAGCGGGGACCGTACTTCGTCTTCCTCGCCATCGTCGGGACCACGGAGGCCTCGACGGTGGAGGTGGAGGTCGAGACCTCCGGGAGCGTGAAGGCGCACCAGCGCGCCGTGGACTCGGTGCTGGCCTCGCTCGAGTGGCGCTGAGGACGGCCGCGCGCCGGCGACCTACATCGAGGGCAGGAACTCGGACTCGAGCTCAGGGTTCCCGCCGTCGACCGGCCCCATGACCGTGGTCGGGTCCGAACCGTCGATCGGCACCCGCAGCAGGGACCACTGCTGGTCCTCGAACCCGACCACCGCGAGCAGCAACGCCTCGGCATCGGCCCAGGCCGACCGGCTGACGACCATGTCGCGCACACCCTGGTAGGTCAGGACGGTGGTCAGGTCGCGGTCGAGCACGGTGACCCGGCCGTCCATGTTGTTGTCACCCCGAGTCCCGAGCAGGTGCTGTCCGTCCGGGGCGAACTCCAGGTTCGAGGTCTCGCAGGTGCGCGCGACCACGGCGTCGGAGGCCACGTCGTACAGGCCGCTGCAGCCGAACTGCTCGTTCCTCCCCGGACGGAATGCGACCGCCCAGGTGCCACCGTCCCGGCTGACATCACTCACCGAGAAGGCCTCGTCGGCCTCGAGGTCGGCGACGCCCTCCATGGTCACCACGGTCGTGGTGTGGTCCCCGTCGCTGGCCAGGACCCGGCAGCCGCTGCCGCTCATCAGGCACTCGTCCCCGATCACGGCGTCGACCGTCCAGAACGTGCGGCGACGCTGCGGCAGGGCCTGCAGGCCGATCGGCTCGCGGATCCCCGCCTCGAGGACCTGGACCCGGCCGTCCGGGGCGATCCAGGCCGCGGTGTCGTCGGTCGGTCCCATCGCGAAGGTGTTGAGCTCCACCGGGTAGGTCGCCGCCTCCGAGCCGTCGGCACTGAGCACCTGCACCACCTCCGGCGTGTTGGTGGTCAGCACCATCCGCCCGTCGCTGAGCACCCCGAGCGAGGACACGGCGGCGTCGCCGATCGCCAGGTCGACGGTGCGCCCGTCGCCGAGGGTCACGGTGCCGTCGTGCAGCACCGCGGTGCCCGAGGTGCCGGGGGGCGTGGGGGTCGCGGGGTCGACACCGTCGGTCCGGTCGTCGGTGCCGCCGAGGAGCAGGACCGCCGGGACGGCCACGGCGGCGAGCGTCACGGCGGCCGCGGCACGGACGCCGTGCCGACGGCGCTGGATGCGCCGGGCCCGACCACGGACGTCGCCGAGGGTGAGCGGGGTGTCGTGCAGGTCGGAGACCTCGCGCTGCAGGGCCGCGCCGACCTCGTCGCTGCGCAGGTGCTCGTTCATCGCTCCTCCTCCCGGGGGTGCAGGTGTGCCGGTGTGCGTTCGCGGAGCAGGGCCATCGCCCGGTTGCACTGGGACTTCACGGTGCCGGTCGAGACGCCCAGCGCCTGCGCGGTCTCGGCCTCGGTGAGCTGCTCGTAGTAGCGCAGCACCACCACGGCGCGCGCCTTGGGCGGCAGCGAGCGCACGACCGCCCACAGCGCCGCCGACCGCCCCTCGTCGTACGCGTCGTGGTGGGCGGCCGTCTCGGGCAGCGCGTCGGTGGCCCGCTCGCGACGGTGCCAGGGGCGCCGCCACGCCGAGGTGGTCTCGTTGACGACGATGCGACGCACGTAGGCGTCCAGCGCACCGCGGTCGCGGACCTTGTCCCAGGAGAGGTACAGCTTGGCCAGCGCGGTCTGGAGCACGTCCTCGGCCTGGTGCCGGTCGCCGCAGACCAGGTACGCCGTGCGCAGCAGGGCCGCCTGGCGGGCGGCGAGGTACTCGGTGAACTCGGCGTCGCGCCGTGCGCCGTCGGTGGGCGCGCGTCGCCCTTCGGTCGCCACTCCGTTCATCTCCTCACCCGCCCGGGTCCGTGCTCCTGCTGGCATCGTGTCCTTCTTCGTCCCACACCGACCAGACGCCGTGCCGGTGCCGATGGTTGGAACAGCCCCGGGGGTACCTGGCGGGTCACGCCCGCGATGGGGTTGCATGGGGCCACAGCAGTCCACGAACCATCGAGAGGACCAGTCATGCAGCAGGTGAAGGCCGTCGTCGCGCGCGCCAAGGGCGCGCCCGTCGAGGTGACCACGATCAACGTGCCGGACCCCGGTCCGGGCGAGGCGGTGGTGCAGGTGCAGGCCTGCGGCGTGTGCCACACCGACCTGCACTACCGCGAGGGTGGCATCAACGACGAGTTCCCGTTCCTGCTCGGTCACGAGGCAGCCGGCATCGTGGAGTCGGTCGGCGAGGGTGTCACCACCGTCGCGCCGGGTGACTTCGTGGTGCTGAACTGGCGTGCGGTGTGCGGCGACTGCCGTGCCTGCAACCGCGGCGAGCCGCAGTACTGCTTCAACACCCACAACGCCACCCAGAAGATGACGTTGGCCGAGGGCGACGACGCGGGCACCGAGCTGTCGCCCGCGCTCGGCATCGGAGCCTTCGCGGAGAAGACCCTCGTCGCGGCCGGGCAGTGCACCAAGGTCGACCCCGAGGCCCGTCCGGCCGCCGTCGGCCTGCTGGGCTGCGGCGTGATGGCCGGCCTGGGAGCCGCCATCAACACCGGTGAGACCACTCGCGGCAAGTCCGCAGCCGTGATCGGTTGCGGCGGGGTCGGCATGGCCGCGATCGCCGGTGCCGCCCTCTCCGGCGCCAGCCCCGTCATCGCCGTCGACATCGACGCCAAGAAGCTCGAGAAGGCCCCCGGCTTCGGGGCGACCCACACCATCGACTCCTCGAAGGTGGACCCGGTCGAGGAGATCAAGCGCATCTGCGCCGAGGTCTACCCCGGCGCCGAGGGTGCCGACGTCGTCATCGAGGCGGTCGGTCGCCCCGAGACCTGGAAGCAGGCGTTCTACGCGCGCGACCTCGCCGGCACCGTGGTGCTGGTCGGCGTGCCCACACCGGACATGAAGGTCCCCGACCTCCCGCTCATCGACGTCTTCGGGCGCGGCGGGTCGCTGAAGTCGAGCTGGTACGGCGACTGCCTGCCCAGCCGCGACTTCCCGATGCTCACCGACCTCTACACCTCCGGTCGCCTCGACCTCGACGCGTTCGTGAGCGAGGAGATCGGCATCGACGACATCGAGGCGGCGTTCGAGAAGATGCACCAGGGCGAGGTCCTGCGCTCGGTGGTGATGTTCACGTGACCGCCCGGGTGGACCACGCGGTGGTCTCGGGGACCTTCTCCCTCGACGGCGAGACCCACCAGGTCGACAACAACGTCTGGGTGGTCGGCGACGACAGCGAGTGCGTCGTCATCGACGCTCCGCACGACGTCGACGCGATCATGGCGCTGGTGGGCGACCGCAACCTGCGGGCGATCCTGCTGACGCACGCCCACGACGACCACTGCCGGGTCGCCCCGCAGCTGCGGGAGCGCGCGGTGGCGCCGATCATGCTGCACCCCGACGATCGGCCGCTGTGGGAGCTCACCCACGCCGACCACCTCTGGGACGTCGACCTCGGTGACGGCTTCGAGATCATGATCGGCGGGATCACGCTGCGCGCGATCCACACGCCGGGTCACGCACCGGGGGCGGTCTGCTTCCACGCTCCCGCACTGGGGGTGCTGTTCAGCGGGGACACCCTGTTCCAGGGCGGTCCCGGCGCCACCGGTCGCTCGTTCAGCGACGAGGACGTCATCGTGGACTCCATCCGGACGCGTCTCCTCGACCTGCCCGAGGAGACCGTGGTGCACACCGGCCACGGCCCCGACACCACCATCGGTGCGGAGAAGGCGGCGCTCGGCCCCGCCTGAGCGTCGTCAGAGAGGTCGGACCAGCAGCGCGGCGCCCTGGCCGGCGACCCGGGTCAGCACGATCGTGGCCTCCGCGTCGCCGGCGAGCGCGAGCCGCTTGCGCAGCTCCTCGGGCACCACGTCGACGCCTCGCTTCTTGATCGTCAACCGGCCCACGCCGCGCTCGCGCAGGGCGGCGCGCAGCGCCTTCTCCCGGTAGGGCAGCTCCTCGAGCACCTCGTAGCCGCGCGCGAACGGCGTGGGCGCGGCGGTGTCGGTACCGACGTAGGCGATGTGCTCGTCGAGGAGGCCGCCGTCGAGCGCGGCCGCGACCGCCGTGACCAGCCCGGCGCGGATGACGGCGCCGTCGGGCTCGTAGAGGTAGCGGCCCACCGGCCGGGTGCCGGCGCCGGGGTCGTCCTCGTCGGTGAGGGTGGCCAGGCCGCCGCCGCCGATGACGGTCGCGCGGCGCTGGGTGGTGGCCAGGCGGCCCGACCACAGGGCGGCCTCCTTGACCTCGCCGTGGTCGCTGACCCACTCGGCCTCGACGCCCTCGGGCACCAGCGCGTGCGGGATGCCGGGCGCCACCTTCACGCACGAGTCCCGGCGCAGCAGCCCCTCGACGAAGGACCACGGGGGAGTCCAGTCGTCGACGTCGAAGCTGCGCCCGCGCGCCGAGCGTCGGGCAGGGTCGGCGTACGCGACGTCGAAGGGGGAGGTGTCGAGGGTGGTGGCATCGACCTGGCCGACGACACCCTCCAGCCCGAGTGCGGCGAGGTTGGCCTCGGCGACCGCGACGCGCACCGGGTCGAGGTCCACCCCGACGCACACGAGGCCCTGCTCGGCGGCCGCGAGCAGGTCGCCCCCGATGCCGCAGCCGAGGTCGACGAGGCTGAGCGCGTCGAAGGCGCGCAGCCGGGCGGCGCGGTGCCGCGCGACGCTGAGGCGGGTGGCCTGCTCCAGGCCGTCGGGGGTGAAGTAGAGCCGGGGGGCCAGGTCAGCGAACTTCGCGACCGCGCGCCGACGCAGCGACGCCTGGGTCAGCGCCGCGGCGGCGTGCTCGGCGTCGGCGTGGCGGCGCAGCGCGGTCTGCGCGCGCAGCGGGTCGGCCGGGTCGAGGGCCTCGGCCTGCACGAGCAGGGCCTGCCCGTCGTCGGTGAGCAGCCACCGGAAGGCGTCGAGGTCCATCCGCTGATCCTGTCAGGACCGCCCGCGCTGGCACTCCTCCAGGGGGAGTGCTAGTTTTTGAACTGGCACTCTCCTTGTGAGTGTGCCAACGCTTGCCAGGTCGGCGCGATCCCCGCGACGGCGTGCCGGGGCCTGCGAGCACCCCTTTCGTTTTCCACCAGCCAACGCGCGCAAGAAAGTGGAGGTCGATCCAACGTGTCGATCAACATCAAGCCCCTCGAGGACCGCATCGTCGTCAAGCAGGTCGAGGCCGAGCAGACCACTGCTTCCGGTCTCGTCATCCCGGACACGGCCAAGGAGAAGCCCCAGGAGGGCGAGGTCGTGGCCGTGGGCCCCGGTCGCTTCAACGACGACGGCGACGAGCGCGTCCCCATGGACATCTCCGTGGGCGACAAGGTCATCTACAGCAAGTACGGCGGCACCGAGGTGAAGTTCGGCGGCCAGGAGCTGCTGATCCTCTCGGCGCGCGACGTCCTCGCGATCGTCTCCTGATCCACCGGCCCGGGCGTCATGCCGACCGGTCGCCCCGCGACCCGTGTCGCATGACGCCCGGGTCTGTCTTTACTTCCCACTGACCTAGGAGCAGCCACATGCCCAAGATCCTGGAGTTCGACGAGAACGCCCGCCGCGCCCTCGAGCGCGGCGTCGACGCCCTCGCCAACGCCGTCAAGGTGACGCTCGGCCCCAAGGGCCGCTACGTCGTCCTCGACAAGAAGTGGGGCGCCCCCACGATCACGAACGACGGTGTCACCGTCGCGCGCGAGATCGAGCTGGACGACCCCTTCGAGAACCTCGGTGCCCAGCTCACCAAGGAGGTCGCCACCAAGACGAACGACGTCGCCGGTGACGGCACCACCACCGCCACGGTCCTCGCCCAGGCGATGGTCCACGAGGGCCTGCGCGCCGTCGCGGCCGGCGTCAACCCGATGGGCCTCAAGCGCGGCATGGACGCCGCAGCCAAGGCTGTCGGCGAGGCGCTGCTCGAGGCCGCCCGCGAGGTCGACTCGGTGGAGGACATGGCCTCCGTGGCCACCATCTCCAGCCGCGACAAGGTCATCGGCGACCTGCTCTCGCAGGCCTTCGACAAGGTCGGCAAGGACGGTGTCATCACCGTCGAGGAGTCCAGCACCATGGGCACCGAGCTCGACTTCACCGAGGGCATGCAGTTCGACAAGGGCTACCTGTCGCAGTACTTCGTGACCGACCCCGAGCGGATGGAGGCCGTCCTCGACGACCCCTACATCCTGCTGCACCAGGGCAAGATCTCGGCGATCGCCGACCTGCTCCCGCTCCTGGAGAAGGTCATCGCCGCGGGCAAGCCGCTGTTCATCCTCGCCGAGGACGTCGACGGCGAGGCGCTGTCGACCCTGGTGGTCAACAAGATCCGCGGCACGTTCAACGCCGTCGCGGTGAAGAGCCCCGCCTTCGGTGACCGCCGCAAGTCGATGATGCAGGACATCGCCACCCTCACCGGTGGTCAGGTCATCGCCCCCGAGGTCGGGCTCAAGCTCGACCAGGTCGGCCTCGAGGTGCTGGGCCAGGCCCGTCGCGTCGTGATCACCAAGGACAACACGACCATCGTCGATGGTGCCGGAGACGCCAGCGCCGTCGAGGGCCGGGTCAACCAGATCAAGGCCGAGATCGAGAACACCGACTCCGACTGGGACCGCGAGAAGCTCCAGGAGCGTCTCGCCAAGCTCGCCGGTGGCGTGTGCGTGATCAAGGTCGGCGCCGCCACCGAGGTGGAGCTGAAGGAGAAGAAGCACCGCATCGAGGACGCCGTCTCCGCCACGCGCGCCGCGATCGAGGAGGGCATCGTCCCCGGCGGTGGCTCCGCTCTCATCCACGCCGTCTCGGTGCTCGAGGGCGACCTCGGCCTCACCGGTGACGAGGCCGTCGGCGTGCGCATCGTGCGCAAGTCCGCCGACGAGCCGCTGCGCTGGATCGCCGAGAACGGTGGCGTCAACGGCTACGTCGTGACCACCAAGGTCCGTGAGATGGGTGTCGGCAACGGCTACAACGCCGCCACCGAGGAGTACGGCGACCTGGTCGCCCAGGGCGTCCTGGACCCGGTCAAGGTCACCCGCTCCGCGCTGGTCAACGCCACCTCGATCGCCGGCATGCTGCTGACGACCGAGACGCTGATCGTCGAGAAGCCCGAGGACGAGGACCAGGCCGCCGCCGGCGGCCAGGGCCACGGCCACGGCCACTGATCGACGCTGAACCACCCGCAGCGGGGTGACCCGCTGCAGCACGACGGCCCGTCCGGGGAGACCCGGGCGGGCCGTCGTCGTTCCCGCCCGGGGTTTCTCGAGGGCGTGGCGCGGGTAGGCCCTCCGTGTCCGGGAAGGTCGAGAGGGGTGGCGGGTGCATGGGTGACGAGGTCAGGGTCTCCGAGCAGGGGGTGCGCCAGCTCGTGAGCGCCGCGCACGAGCAGTACCTCAACCTGTCCGAGGCCAGCGGGTTCACCTGCCAGGCGGGGCTGGCCGACACCGGCGCCTTCAGCGGGTTCCTGGGGGTCTTCCGCAGCGACTACGAAGCCGCCTACGGCGCCCTGACCGAGGCGCTCGACTCGGCGATGACCGGGACCCGCGAGCTCTCCCGACGCATGGACCACGCCCTGAGCGACATCCTGGCGACCGAGACCCGGGTCGAGCGGGACCTCGACCGCATCCGCACCGCCGTCACCGCGGCGGAGGAGGTCACCCTCCCGACAGCGAGCGACGCGGTCCCCGGGGTGCCGACGCCGGTCGGGCACCTCAACGCCATCGCCGACGTGCCGTGGCACATGGAGGGCCCCCAGCCGCCGTCGTGGGCCGGCGAGGCGTCGACCGGCGCCCCGATCAGCCTGGTCGGAGAGACCACCGGGATGATCAACAACGCGTCCGACACCGGTGCTGCCCTGAGCACCGATGACGACATCGACGACTTCCTCGAGGAGCACGACCAGTGAGCACCCTGACGCTCGACCTCGTCGACCCCGGACCGGTCCTCGTCCCGAACACGTCGGGGACGGACGGGCCGCTGATCGACCAGCTGCGCGACCAGTGCGGCTTCGTGATCCAAGGCATCGACTGGGTGTGCCGCCAGTTCGGCTTCGACCTCATCGGTGCGATCTTCGACCCGATCGCGGGGGACTACGACGCCGTCGACGCGATGGCCTCGAACTGGGCCGTGCTGGGCCAGGGCCTCGGCGTCGTGCAGGCCAACATGGCATCGATGGCCCGGGCGCTCCCCGAGGTGTGGGGTGGAGAGGCGGCCACCGCCGCGCAGGGACGGATCGCCGAGTTCTCGGAGGGCTTCGCCGTCCAGTCCGAGGGGACCGCCCTGATCGCTGCGGCCATGCAGGACATGCTCGTGGCCACCAAGGCGGTCATGGAGCTGGTGGCCGAGCTGCTGAGCCTGGTCGACGAGATCGTGCTCAAGGTCGCGGCCAGCGTCCTGGGATGGGCCAAGGAGATCGCCACCGGCGGAGCGAGCTGTCGCCGCGTCATCAGCCTCGTGAACCGCGCCATCGACGCCATTCGCACGCTCGAGCACATCATCCCTCCGCTGCTGCAGGCCTGCGCCACGATGGGCAAGCTGATGAAGGCGTTGCGGGTGACCTTCCAGATCGCGAGTGCCGGCACGAGCTACCACAACGGCGACCGCGTCGACGACCTCGCCGACGCGGCGTACTGAGGAGCCGGCACGATGGAGAACCCCGACCTCGTCGAGCTCCGCGGGATGGCGGCGCGCCTGCGGGAGCAGACCCGGCGCATCGCTGCCGAGGCCGACCAGCAGAAGGCCGCGCTGCGCGACCAGCGCCGCGCGCTGCAGCGGGAGCGCGAGGAGTCCGAGAAGGAGACCCGGGAGGCGTGGCGACGCGGGGAGCTGTCGCCTGAGCAGGCCGCGATCGTCCAGCGCATCGAACGGGGCGACACCTCGTGGGCGGGCGTGGTGCACGGCACCGACACCCACTCCTCCGCACAGGAGTTCCGGGCGTCGTTCGCGCGGCAGACCGAGAGCGTCGTGGCGGACCTGCGTGCGGCCGACCCCGAGTTCCGTGCCGAGCACGACCGCGCGCTCGCCGCCGCAGAACGGCCGGACCAGCCGTGAGCGCCACGACGGTCGACGAGGGGCTGGCGGCGGCGTTCCGGCACCGGTGGCGCACGGCGGGCTACGGCAGCCAGAGCCGTCTCATCGGCGGGGTGGGAGCGCTCGTCGGCTTCCTGGTCATCCACACCATGGTCTTCCTCGACGTCGGCAACCTGTCGTCGCTGGTCGCGATCGCACTCAACCCGGTGGCGGGCTACGTCCTGGTGCGCGGCTGGGCCTACTGGTCGATCCCGTGGCTGATCGCCGGTATCGCGTTCGCGTTCGCGGTGACCGCCGGGCCGTTCTACTTCCTCTGAGGCCGCCTCAGCCGTGGCAGCGCGGTTGCGGCGCGGGCCGCTCGACGTCGCGGCGCAGGTAGACGCGGTGGTCACCGCAGGCACCGCCCACCTCGACGTACTCCTGCTCGACGAGGTCGCGCAGCACGGCGCCCGGCCCGGGGGTCCAGGCGCCGAAGTAGACCCACTCCACCAGCCAGGTGGGGCGCTGCGGTGACGACACCAGGGCCCGCAGCCGCGCCAGGTCGGGGTCGAGGGTGCGCATGGGCAGGCTCCACAGGTACGGGTAGGGCGAGTCCATCCCGCTGGTCAGCTGCAAGTCGGCCCGTCCGCCGAAGACGGTGAGGGTGTCGCCGGGCTCCGCGGCCGCGGCCAGCGCCGCGCCGGTGTCGGTCTCGTCGAGCTCCTGCAGGTCGAGCACCTGCACCACGCCCCACACCACCAGGGAGATCGCGCTGGAGACGGCGGTGGCGCCCACCACTGCCCGCATCGCCCGGCCCCGCTTCGACCGGCGCCGCACCAGCAGCGCCGCGGCCAGGGCCGTCGAGGGCACCAGCACCAAGAGGTAGTCGCGCCAGTAGGACCCGCTCGCCACCAGGGCGGCCGCGTCGGCGGCCAGCATCGCCAGCACCGCCCAGGTCACCGGCGCGTCGCGGCCGACCTCGTCCCGCACGTGCACCAGGAGGCCGCCGATCACCGCGATCATCCCGGCACCCGCCGCGATCAGCACGAGCAGCACCGCCCGCTGCGCCGGCGCCGAGGACGGCTGCGAGGCCAGCACCACCGAGGCGTCGCCGCGGAAGCCCCACACGGCGTACCCCAGCACCTCCAGCCGTACGCCGGCAGCCACGGCCCAGCCGACCGTGGCCAGCACCGGCACCGAGGACCCAGCCAGCGCCGCCGCGCCGAGACCGGCGCCGCGGCGCAGCGTGACCTCCCGCGTCAGCACCGCCACCACGAGCAGCGTGGCACCGAAGACCAGCCCGCCCACCAGGTTCTGCTTGTAGCCCAGCGCGGTCATCGAGGCGGCGCCGGCGGCCCCCGCCAGCAGCAGCCCGCGGGGGCCCGGCCCACGACGCAGCGCCAGCAGTCCCAGCAGGGCGCCGCCCATCACCAGCGGCAGCCCCAGCAGCTCGCCCTTGGTCGCCACGATGTCGATCATCGGCGTCACGCAGAGCGCCGCCACGAGCAGCGAGGTCCACCGGGCGGCCGAGGCACCCGCGACCAGGTGCGCGGTGGCCGCCGCCAGCAGCACCAGCGCGACGCACGCCAGCGCCCCGAGCACGCGGACGGCGAGCGGGCCGGCCAGCCAGTCGGTCAGGCCGTAGGTGGCGACCAGCAGGGGCGGGCGGTCGACGAAGTACGGCCCGAAGAGGCTGTCGGCCGACGGGTCCCAGGCGCGCGCCACGAGGGTGAAGCCGGCCTCGTCGCCGCGCACCGGGCGCAGCAGGCCGACCAGGCGCAGCGAGCCCGCGACGAGCGCGGACAGCAGCACGGTGCGCTGCACCTGACCCATCGCCCCGCCCCTCTCGTCCCCTCGTCGATCCAACAGAGGTCACCGCTCGACGCACGCGCGAAACGTCCGCGCAACGTCGGTGGGTCAACGTAGTGCCTCCCGCGGCCGGAGCGGGTCTGCTGAGGAGGAACGCCATGTTGTGGAAGGTGCGGGCCAGCTCGCCTGACCGGCCCGGAGGGCTCGCCGCGCTCACTCAGCGCTGCGCCGAGGCCGGCGCCGACATCCGTGGGATGCAGGTCTTCCCGGGCGTCGACGAGGTCACCGACGAGGTGGTGATGGACGTCCCCGACTCCTGGGGCGAGGCCGACGTGGCGGTGCTCGTGGAGTCGGCCGGCTGGCGCCACGTGCTCTCCACGCCGTGCACTGCGGAGGCGTTGACCGACCAGCCCACCCGCTACGTCGAGGCCGCCCGCCGGGTGCTGGCCGCCCCCGAGTCGTTCCCCGAGGTGGTGGCTCGCCTCTTCGACACCGAGCCCGACCAGGGTGCCGGCGGCGACGTGCTCGAGATGACGGTGGGCGACGTGCTGGTGCAGGTGCGCCGCGCCGCCCCCTTCACCGACACCGAGCGAGCCCGCGGGGTCGCCGTGTCCGAGCTGGTCACCGACGTGTTGCGCCGGGGCCGGCCCGAGCCGGCGATGGTCGCCCCGATCGCGGGGCGACGTCTCGGGGACGGGGTGCGACCGTCGTACGTCGTGCAGGGACGGATGGTCTCGGCCCTGGTCGCCGACGTCGTCGTGGGCCGCGCCACGCTGGCGGAGCCCCGCGCGGAGGAGGCGGAGGACGGTTGCCTCGACCTGGTGCTGCGCGTCGACCCGGCCTGGCGTCGCCGCGGCGTCGGCACCCGGCTGCTGGTCGCCGCGTCGCGGCTGGCACTCACCCTCGGCGCCCAGGAGGTCGCCCTGAGCACCACCGCCGACAACCGCGCGGTGCTGCCGCTGGTGCTCGCGACCGGGCTCCGGGGCCGGATCCGCCTGGCCTCCGACCAGCTGACGGTGCGGGTGCCGGTGCACGGCCTGAGGCCGCTGGGGGTCGACGCGTCCCCGCCCGTACGATGAGTGCGTGGAGATCCCGGAGAAGTTCGCCGCCCTCGGCCTCACCTACGACGACGTGCTGCTGCTGCCCGGTCACTCCGACCTCGCGCCGGCCGACATCGACACGACCTCCCGGCTCACCCGGGAGATCTCGCTGAAGGTGCCCCTGGTCAGCGCGGCCATGGACACCGTCACCGAGTCGCGGATGGCCATCGCGATGGCCCGCGAGGGTGGCATGGGCGTGCTGCACCGCAACCTGTCGATCGAGGACCAGGCCTACCAGGTCGACCTGGTCAAGCGGACCCAGACCGGCATCATCTCCAACCCCGTCGTGATCGGCCCGGACGCGACGCTCGAGGACCTCGACCGCATCTGCGGGGAGTACCGGGTCTCCGGGCTCCCGGTCGTCGACACCGACTCGCGCCTGCTGGGCATCATCACCAACCGCGACCTGCGCTTCACCCCGGTCGCCGACTGGGCGACCCTCAAGGTCGAGGAGGTGATGACCCCCATGCCGCTGATCACGGGCCCCGAGGGCATCTCCCGCGACGAGGCGACCGCGCTGCTGCGCAAGCACAAGCGCGAGCGGCTGCCGCTCGTCGACGACGCCGGTCGGCTCGTCGGGCTCATCACCGTCAAGGACTTCGTCAAGAGCGAGCAGTTCCCCCACGCGTCGTACGACGACCAGGGCCGCCTGCTCGTCGGTGCCGCGATCGGCTACTTCGGGGACGCGTGGGAGCGCGCCACCACCCTGGTCGAGGCCGGTGTCGACGTGCTCGTCGCCGACACCGCGCACGGCAACGTGCGGATGCTGCTCGAGATGGTGCAGCGGCTCAAGAGCGACCCGGCCACCCGGCACGTGCAGGTCATCGGCGGCAACGTCGCGACCCGGGAGGGCGCCCAGGCGTTCGTCGACGCGGGCGCCGACGCGGTCAAGGTCGGGGTCGGTCCGGGGTCGATCTGCACCACCCGCGTGGTCACCGGTGTGGGCGTGCCGCAGGTCAGCGCGGTCTACGAGGCGTCGCTGGCCACCAAGCCCGCGGGCGTCCCGCTGATCGCCGACGGCGGCATGAAGTACTCCGGCGAGATCGCCAAGGCGATCGTCGCCGGCGCCGACGCGGTCATGCTCGGCTCGTTGCTGGCCGGCTGCGAGGAGTCGCCGGGCGAGCTCGTCTTCGTCAACGGCAAGCAGTACAAGTCCTACCGGGGCATGGGCTCGCTCGGTGCGATGTCGAGCCGGGGCAAGAAGTCCTACTCCAAGGACCGCTACTTCCAGGCCGAGGTCACCAGCGACGACCAGATCGTGCCCGAGGGCATCGAGGGCCAGGTCGCCTACCGCGGGCCGCTGGCCGCGGTGGCCCACCAGCTCGTCGGCGGTCTCAACCAGTCGATGTTCTACGTCGGTGCGCGCACGGTGCCCGAGCTGCAGGACAAGGGCCGCTTCGTGCGGATCACCTCGGCCTCGCTCAACGAGAGCCACCCGCACGGTGTGCAGATGACCGTCGAGGCGCCCAACTACGCGGGACGCTGAACCCCGGGGCACACCGGGAGCCGAGGTGGGAGCCGAGGTGGGAGCAGGTCACGAGCACGGGTCGACGGCCGGGGCGAACCGCACCCGGCTGAGCGTCGCGCTGGCCCTGACCGGCGTCGTGGTGCTGGCCCAGGCCGTCGGTGCGGTCGTCACCGGCAGCCTCGCGCTGCTGGTCGACACCGCGCACATGCTCACCGACACCGTCGGGCTCGCGATGGCGCTCACGGCCAGTGTCCTGGTGGCGCGCCCGGCGACGGACCGGCACACCTGGGGGCTGCGGCGCGCCGAGGTGATCTCCGCGCTCGCCCAGGCCGCGCTGCTGCTCGCGGTCGGGATCTTCGCCCTGGTCGAGGGCGTACGCCGCCTGGTCACCCCTGCGGACGTGCCGTCGACCTCGCTGCTGGTCTTCGGCGTGATCGGCCTGGCGGCCAACCTGGTCGCGCTCGCGGTGCTCACGGGGGGGCGCGGCGCGAACCTCAACATGCGCGCGGCCTACCTCGAGGTGCTCAACGACGCGCTCGGCTCGGTGGCCGTGATCATCAGCGCCCTGCTCATCGCGGCCTTCGGCTGGGTGCGGGCCGACAGCGTCGCGGGCCTGCTGATCGCCGTGCTGATCCTGCCGCGCACGCTGCTGCTGCTGCGCGAGAGCCTGCGGGTGCTGCTGGAGGCGACCCCGCCGGGGCTCGACCTGGCCGACGTGCGCCGCCACATCCTCGAGGTCGAGCACGTGGTCGACGTGCACGACCTGCACGTGACCCGGGTCGCCTCCGACCTGCCGGTGCTGACCGCGCACGTGACCATGCAGCGGGTCTGCTTCGAGTCGGGGCACTCCGGACAGGTGCTGCGCGAGCTGCAGGCCTGCGTGGCCGAGCACTTCGAGGTCTCCATCGAGCACTCGACGTTCCAGATCGAGCCCGAGGGCCACGCCGAGACCGAGCACACGCACCACGACTGAGGCGGCACCGCTCGGGAGCACCCGTGCGCAGCGGAGGTCGGTGCTCTCGACTAGCCTGACGGGGTGACCGAGATCGAGATCGGACGTGCCAAGCGCGCCCGCCGCGCCTACTCCTTCGACGACATCGCGATCGTCCCCTCGCGGCGTACCCGCGACCCCGAGGAGGTCAGCACGCACTGGCAGATCGATGCCTACCGCTTCGACCTGCCCGTGATGGCCGCCCCGATGGACTCCGTGATGTCGCCGAGCACCGCGATCGCCTTCGGGCGCCACGGCGGGCTCGGGGTGCTCAACCTCGAGGGTCTGTGGACCCGCTACGAGGACCCGGAGCCGCTGCTCGAGGAGGTCGCCGGGCTCACCGGCACCGACGCCACCCGGCGGATGCAGGAGATCTACCTCGAGCCGGTCAAGGCCGAGCTGATCACCCACCGCCTGCACGAGGTGCGTGAGGCGGGGGTGACCGTGGCCGGATCGCTGTCGCCGCAGCGGACCAAGGAGTTCGCCAAGACCGTCGTCGACGCGGGCGTCGACATGTTCGTCATCCGCGGCACCACCGTCTCCGCCGAGCACGTCTCCAGCCAGTCCGAGCCGCTGAACCTCAAGGAGTTCATCTACGAGCTCGACGTGCCCGTCATCGTGGGCGGCTGCGCCACCCACCAGGCCGCGCTGCACCTGATGCGCACCGGTGCTGCCGGGGTGCTCGTCGGCTTCGGCGGGGGAGCGGCCCACACCACCCGTACCGTCCTCGGCGTCGCGGTGCCGATGGCCTCCGCGGTCGCCGACGTCGCGGCCGCGCGCCGCGACTACCTCGACGAGTCGGGCGGGCGCTACGTGCACGTCATCGCCGACGGTTCCATCGGCAGGTCCGGTGACATCGCCAAGGCGATCGCCTGCGGCGCCGACGCGGTCATGGTCGGCTCCCCGTTCGCCCGGGCCTCCGACGCGCCCGGCCGCGGCTTCCACTGGGGCACCGAGGCCCACCACCCCGAGCTGCCCCGCGGCCAGCGGGTCCAGTTCGAGACGATCGGCACCTTCGAGGAGATCCTCTTCGGTCCCTCCCGGGTCGCCGACGGCACCATGAACCTCATCGGTGCGCTGCGTCGGTCCATGGCCACCACCGGCTACACCGACTGCAAGGAGTTCCAGCGTGTCGAGGTCGTCGTCGAGTAGTGCTCCTGTGACCAGCACGGGGACCAGCACGTCGACCACCGCCCTGCGGGTGGCGGCCGGCCAGGCCGCCGCGGCAGCGGGGGACCTCGACGCCAACGTGCGCACCGCCGCGCGGTTGGCGGCGCTCGCGGGCGGCCAGGGCGTGCGGGTCCTGGTGCTGCCGGAGGCGTTCCTGACCGGGTACGACGACGCGGTCTTCGCCGGTGCCCTGCCCCGGCCCGCCGACGTGCTCGGCCCGCGCCTGGACCCGCTGCGCGAGCAGGTGCTGCGCACCGGGGTCACCGTCGTCGTCGGCGCCGCCCTCGACCGCGGCGCGCGCCGGACCCTGTCGACGCTGGTCGTGCGGCCCGACGTCGACCGCCCCGACGGCGTGAGCGCGGCGCTGCCCTACGACAAGCAGCACGTCGACCTGTCCGAGCAGACCTGGTTCGAGGCCGGTGGGCACGGTGCCTCCGTGGTCGTCGACGGCGTCGAGCTGGGGTTGTCGACCTGTTACGACGGCTGCTTCCCCGAGCACGCCCGGGCCGCCAGCGACGCGGGGGCGCTCGGCTACCTGTGCTCCGCGGCGTACTTCCCCGGCGGCGCGCACCGGCGCGACCTCCACTACCCGGCCCGGGCCCTCGACAACGGCTTCTACGTGGTGCTCGCCGCCCTGACCGGCACCTGCGGGAGCAGCTCCTTCATCGGCGGCTCGGCGATCTACGACCCCGAGGGCCGGGCCCTGGCCCGCCTCGACGACGAGGAGGGCCTGGCCATCTCGGAGATCGAGCCCGAGCTCGTCACCGCCACCCGCGGGCTGCACCGCATGCACCACGACCACCGGGACACGCTCGGCCCCCGGGTGCGGGCGTGAGCGGGGCGGGCTGGGGCGGCGACGTCGCGACGCTGTGGGCCGCGGCCATCGACGCCCCTCCCGGTCCCCGGCTGCCAGCGCACCTGGACTTCGCCCGCACCGAGACCGGACTGCGTGACCTCCTGGCCGGCGCCGGCCTGGTGGACGTGACCGCCCGGGGCGTGACCTGGACCCACCGCGCCGCGGTCGACTCGATGTGGCGCGGTGCCGAGGCCGGGATCGGCGGCATCGGCACGGTGGTCTCCGCCCTGGCCGCCGCCGATCGTGAGCGGCTGCGGACGGAGCACGACCGCCTGGTGGAGGACCTGGTCCACGACGGGCGCCTGTGCCTCCGGACCCGGGCGCTGCTCGCGGTGGGTACGCGAGCGTGAACGCGCCGGTGACCGAGGAGCCCGGGAACGGCGAGGACGTCGAGGTCGTGGTCATCCACACCGACGGCGCCTGCATACCCAATCCGGGTCCCGGCGGCTGGGGTGCGCTGCTGCGCCAGGGCAGCCACGAGCTCGAGCTCTGTGGTGGCGAGGCCGGCACCACGACCAACAACCGGATGGAGCTGACGGCCCCGATCAAGGCGCTGGAGGCGCTCAAGCGGCCGGTCCGGGTCGAGCTCTACACCGACTCGACCTACGTGCGCTCCGGCATCACCACGTGGGTCGTGGGCTGGATGCGCAACGGGTGGCGCACCTCCGCGAAGCAGCCGGTCAAGAACGTCGACCTGTGGCAGCAGCTCCAGGCGGCGTGCGAGCGGCACGACGTGCACTGGCACTGGGTCAAGGGCCACGCGGGCGACGAGGGCAACGAGCGGGCCGACCGGCTCGCGGCGCGCGGCCTCGACGAGGCCGTGGCGGCTGCGGGTGGGAGCGCGCAGAACCGCCCCCGGTGAGCGTGTCGCCGGGGGCGGTTCGTTCGCGCGTCGTCCGGTGCAGGTCAGGCCGCCTGCAGCAGGAGTCCTGCTGAGAGCAGCGTTCCCGAGAGCAGGCAGACCGAGCCGAGGAGCGTCGAGGCAGTGTCGTCCTCGACGCACCGGGCCAGGAGCGTCCGGGTGACGTGCAGGAGACGCATCAGCGCAGGGTGACGGTGCGACCCTTGGCCGTGTCGGTGAACGAACCCGACGGGTCGTAGGACGTGAAGGTCACGTTCGTGACCCTGGCCTGGCCCTTGACCCACTTGAACCCGCCGGTGGGCCGACGGACCGGGATGTAGACCTTCTCCTCGTCGCCGGTGCACTCGAAGGCGCTGTAGGCGTAGATGTAGCCGGTCGAGGTCTGGGTGCCACCGCGGGTGACCTGGGTGAGGGTGGCCTGCAGCTCGCCGGACGTGGTGTCCTCCGAGCAGGTGACCTTGGCCTTGACCCAGGCGATCTTGTTGGAGGAGGACAGCTCCCCCTTCTTCTTGATCGAGATGATGGCGTTGTCGGCGTGAGCGGCCGGCATGGTGATGAGCCCGAGGCTCGCGACGCTGGTCGCTGCGGCGATCAGCTGGATGGACTTGCGCATGGTGTGTCTCCCGAATGGTGTGATGGTCGATGTGGCCCCCCTGGCGACCACGACGTGGACGTTAGGTGTCGGAGCAGGCCCTCTGCGTCACCAAATAAAGGGATCTGGCTCGGGGACCCCTCGACCGTTGACAAACGAGAACGCGTTCCACCAGGCTGACGCGTGTCAATTCATGACGTGCGTCACCCGGAGGAGCTCTCGATGACCCAGACCCAGGGCCAGCGCCCGATCGCGACCGACGCGCTCGACCGCGACACCTTCTACATCGACGGAGCCTGGGCGGCGCCCGCCACCGGTGCGGTCATCGAGGTGGTGTCCCCGCACACCGAGCAGGTCGTCGCCCGGGTGCCAGACGGCAGCCCCGCCGACATCGACGCCGCGGTCGCCGCGGCCCGCCGGGCCTTCGACGAGGGGCCCTGGCCGCGGACCTCGCCCGAGGAGCGCATCGAGGTCCTGCAACGCTTCTCGCACCTGTACGCGGCACGGCTGGGCGACATGGCCGAGCTCATCACGATCGAGATGGGTTCGCCCACGTCCTTCTCCAACCTGGCCCAGTCGCCGGCGCCCTGGATGCAGGTCGAGGCCTTCATCGCGATCGCTCGCGACTTCCCGTGGGAGGCGGCCCGGTCGGGCGTGCTCGGCTCCGACGTCGTGGTGCGCCACGAGCCGGTCGGCGTGGTCGCGGCCATCCCGCCGTGGAACGTCCCCCAGTTCACCCTGATCTCCAAGGTCGTGCCCGCGCTCCTCGCCGGCTGCACGGTGGTCGCCAAGCCCGCCCCGGAGAGCCCGCTCGACGCCTACCTGCTCGCCGAGCTGCTCGACGAGGCCGGCGTACCGCCCGGTGTGGTCAACATCGTGGCCGGTGGGCGCGAGGTCGGTGCGCACCTGGTCGCCCACCCCGGCATCGACAAGGTCGCCTTCACCGGCTCGACCGCGGCAGGTCGGCTGATCGGCGCCGTGTGCGGTGAGCAGCTCAAGCGCTGCTCGCTGGAGCTGGGCGGGAAGTCGGCGGCCATCGTGCTCGCCGACGCCGACCTGGGCCCCACCATGGAGGGGCTGCGGTTCACGGCGTTGATGAACTCGGGGCAGGCCTGTGTGGCCCAGACCCGCATCCTGGCGCCCCGGAGCCGGTACGACGAGGTCGTCGACGCGCTCGCCGAGACCGTGGGCTCGATGCCGGTCGGCGACCCGGCCGACCCGGCGACCGAGGTGGGGCCGATGGTCGCGCGTCGGCAGCAGGAGCGCGTGTCGTCGTACATCGAGCTCGGCCAGCAGGAGGGTGCCCGCCTGGTGGTGGGCGGCACCGGGATGCCCGACGGGCTGGAGCGCGGCTGGTACGTGCGTCCCACGGTGTTCGCCGATGTCGACAACCGGATGCGGATCGCCCAGGAGGAGATCTTCGGCCCGGTCCTGTCGGTGATCGCCTACGACGACGTCGACGACGCGGTGCGGATCGCCAACGACTCCGACTACGGCCTGGCGGGCACGGTGTGGACGACCGACCAGGAGGCCGGGCTGGACGTGGCCCGGCGGGTGCGTACCGGCACCTACGGGATCAACACCTACACGATGGACTTCGCCGCCCCGTTCGGGGGTTTCAAGGCCTCCGGCCTCGGGCGCGAGTTCGGGCCCGAGGGGCTGGCGCAGTACACCGAGACGAAGTCCATCTACGTCCCGCCCGCCCCGGCGGTCTAGGCCGGGGGGCTGCTTGACAGTTCCTTTTGCTGTGTACAAAGCCACATCGGCTACCGAAGGGTAGTAAGCGAGATCGTGGTCACATACCCTCGGTACATGAGCGCCCAGCACCCCGACCGTCCGGACGCCCCGATCGTCGACGGTCCGCACGACCCCGAGCACGACCCGACCGCGTCGTACGCGCTCGAGCCGGAGTACGTCGCCTCCCTGACCCGGCGGGTGACCAGCACGACCGGGCGCACGGCGGAGGTGCGCACCCCGATCAGCGGCGCCCCCCTCGCACACGTCCCGCAGTCCAGCGAGGCCGACGTGGCCGAGGCCTTCGCCAAGGCCCGTCGCGCCCAGGCCGCGTGGTCGCGCACCAGCCTCGACCACCGCGCGGCGATCATGATGCGCCTGCACGACCTGGTGCTCGACCGCCAGGAAGAGATCATCGACCTGATCGTGTGGGAGTCGGGCAAGGCCCGCAAGCACGCCTTCGACGAGCCGCTGCACATCGCGCTGACGGCGCGGTACTACGCACGCACGGTGCACGAGCACCTCGACACCCGGCGCCGGCCCGGGGTGGTCCCGGGCCTGACCCGGATCGACGTGAACCGGGTGCCGAAGGGCGTCGTCGGCATCATCTCGCCGTGGAACTACCCCTTCACCATGGCGCTGTGCGACGGGCTGCCCGCGCTGATGGCCGGCAACGCGGTCGTGGCGAAGCCGGACTCCCAGACCATGCTCTCGGCGCTGCTGGGCGCCCAGCTGCTCGAGGAGGCCGGCTTCCCGCGCGACCTCTGGCAGGTCGTGGCCGGGCCCGGCTCCGAGGTCGGCCCCCAGGTCATCGGCGGGTCGGACTACGTGTGCTTCACCGGTTCCACGGCGACCGGTCGCCGGGTCGCTGCCGGGTGCGCCGAGCAGCTCATCGGGTGCTCGCTCGAGCTCGGCGGCAAGAACCCCCTGCTGGTGCTGCGCGACGCCGACGTCGAGAAGGCGGCCGAGGGTGCGGTGCGGGGCTCGTTCTCCAACGCCGGCCAGCTGTGCGTCTCCGCCGAGCGGCTCTTCGTCGCCGACCAGGTCTACGACCGGTTCGTGGAGCGCTTCGTGGCCCGCACCCAGGCGATGACGCTGGGCGCCACCCTCGAGTGGGGCAGCGACATGGGCTCGCTGATCAGCCAGGCCCAGCTCGAGACCGTCACCGCGCACGTGGAGGACGCCGTCGCCAAGGGCGCCCGCGTGCTCACCGGCGGTCGCGCCCGCCCCGACCTGGGGCCCTACGTCTTCGAGCCCACCATCCTCGAGGGCGTCACGCCGGACATGACCTGCTTCGGCGAGGAGACGTTCGGTCCGGTGGTGTCGCTGTACCGCTTCCACGACGAGGCCGACGCGATCGCGCGGGCCAACGCGGGGGAGTACGGCCTCAACGCAGCGATCTACAGCCAGGACGGCGACCGGGCCCGGGCCGTCGCGCGCCAGGTGACCTGCGGGACGGTCAACATCAACGAGGCGTTCGCCGCCACCTTCGCCTCCGTCGACGCGCCCATGGGCGGCATGCGGCAGTCCGGCATGGGCCGGCGCCAGGGCAGCGAGGGCATCCACCGCTACACCGAGACCCAGTCGGTCGCCACGCAGCGGCTGGTCCGCCTGGCGCCGATGCTGGGCATGTCCGACGAGACCTACGCACGGGTGATGACGGCTCAGATGCGGCTGATGAAGAAGCTGGGAAGGGCCTGACATGAGCGAGAGCACCTACGACTACGACGTGCTGGTCATCGGATCGGGCTTCGGTGGCTCGGTCAGCGCCCTGCGCCTGGTCGAGAAGGGCTACCGGGTCGGTGTCATCGAGGCCGGGGCCCGCTTCGAGGACGACGACTTCTCCTCGGGCACCCTCGACATCACCCGCTACCTCTGGGCGCCCGCCCTCGGCTGCTACGGCATCCAGCGCATCGACGCGGTGCGCGACACGATGATCGTGGCCGGCGCCGGTGTCGGCGGCGGGTCGCTGGTCTACGCCAACACGCTCTACGAGCCGCTGCAGGCCTTCTACAACGACCCCCAGTGGAGCCACATCACGGACTGGAAGTCCGAGCTGGCGCCGTACTACGACCAGGCCAAGCGGATGCTCGGCGTGGTGCAGAACCCGGTTCGCACCCCGGCCGACGACGTCATGGAGAAGGTCGCCGGCGACATGGGCGTGGCCGACTCCTTCCACCCCACCCCGGTGGGCGTCTTCTTCGGCGGGCCGGAGCAACGTCCCGGCGAACAGGTCGAGGACCCCTTCTTCGGTGGGGTCGGCCCGACGCGCAACGCCTGCCTCAACTGCGGTGAGTGCATGTCCGGGTGCCGGCACAACGCCAAGAACACCCTGGTCAAGAACTACCTCTACCTCGCCGAGCAGCAGGGCGCCCGGGTGATGCCGCTGAGCACCGTGACCCGCGTCCGCGCCCGCGCGGGCGGGGGCTACGACGTCACCATCAAGTACACGAAGGCCACGCGCGCCACGGCACGCAGCACCCGCACGCTGACCGCCGAGCACGTCGTGATGGCAGCGGCCTCCCTGGGCACCCAGAAGCTCCTGCACCGGATGAAGGACGAGGGGCACCTGCCTCGCCTGTCCGACCGCCTGGGCTTCCTCTCCCGGACCAACTCCGAGTCGATCCTGGGGGCGATCGCGCCGAAGTCGGACACGACCGACTACTCCTACGGCGTGGCGATCACCTCGAGCTTCCACCCCGACGCCGACACCCACGTCGAGCCGGTGCGCTACGGCAAGGGCTTCAACGCGATGGCACTGATGCAGACGGTCCTGACCGACGGCGACGGTGACGGTCCGCGGTGGCGCGCCTGGTTGAAGGAGATGTGGAAGGAGCGACGCGAGATCGTCAACCTCTACGACCTGAAGCACTGGTCCGAGCGCACCGTCATCGCGCTGGTGATGCAGAGCCTGGACAACTCCATCACCACGTACGGCAAGCGCAACCGGGTCACCGGGCACTGGCGGATGACCTCGCGCCAGGGCCACGGAGCCCCGAACCCGACCTGGATCCCGGTCGCCAACGACGCCGTGCGCCGCATCGCGGGCGTGCTGGGCGGCACCGCGGGCGGCAACATCGGCGAGCCGTTCAACATGCCGCTGACGGCCCACTTCATCGGCGGCTGTGCGATCGGCGACAGCCCGGAGACGGGCGTGCTCGATCCCTACCAGCGCGTCTACGGCCACCCCGGCCTGCACGTGATGGACGGCGCGGCGATCACCGCCAACCTCGGCGTGAACCCGTCGCTGACGATCACCGCCCAGGCCGAGCGGGCGATGGCGCTGTGGCCGAACAAGGGTGAGCCGGACCCCCGTCCGGGCCTGGGGGCGGACTACCGCCGGGTCGCCCCCGTGAAGCCGCTGCACCCCGTCGTCCCGGAGTCCGCTCCAGGGGCGCTGCGGCTGCCGATCGTCGGGGTCAGCTGACCCGCTGGTCTAGCCCGGGGAAATAGATCCCGAAAAGACCGTCACCGGCGTAACCCGCCTCGCACCACCTCGTTGTGATGGTCAGACCCGGTAGTCATGCTCCCTCCCAAAAGGCCGGGTCTTTGTCCAAGCGCTGTCCAACAGATGCGTGGACGATCAGGGCCCGGCCACCCTCCCTCCCCGGCCGGGCCCTGGTGCCATTTACGGGGGTCCGCGCCGATAGGCTGGAGTCATGACCGACCTGAGCCCCGGCACCCCCGACCACGACCTCGTCCTGGTCGTCGACTTCGGGGCGCAGTACGCGCAGCTGATCGCGCGCCGCGTGCGCGAGGCCCGCGTCTACTCCGAGATCGTGCCGCACCACCTCCCCGTCGACGAGATCCTGGCCAGGAAGCCGAAGGCGATCATCCTGTCCGGCGGTCCGAGCTCGGTCTACGCGGATGGTGCCCCCGGCATCGACCCGTCCATCTTCACCGCGGGCGTCCCCGTCTTCGGGATGTGCTACGGCTTCCAGCTGATGGCCTCGGGCCTCGGCGGCACCGTCGCGCCCACCGGCGCCCGCGAGTACGGCCGCACCGCGGTCACCGTCGGCGCGCAGGGCACCCTGCTGGCCGACGTGCCCGAGACGCACACGGTGTGGATGTCGCACGGCGACGCCGTCACCGCGGCACCCGAGGGCTTCGCGGTGCTCGCCGAGACGAGCGTGACCCCCGTGGCGGCCTTCGAGGACCTCGACCGGCGTCTCGCGGGCGTGCAGTGGCACCCGGAGGTGTTGCACACCGAGCACGGCCAGGAGGTCCTCGAGCGCTTCCTCGTCGACATCGCTGGCTGCCGCCAGACCTGGACGATGCTCAACATCGTCGAGGAGCAGATCGCCTCGATCCGCGCCCAGATCGGGGAGCGGGGCCAGGCCATCTGCGGTCTCTCCGGAGGCGTCGACTCAGCGGTCGCCGCAGCGATCGTGCAGCGCGCCATCGGCGACCGCCTGACCTGCGTGTACGTCGACCACGGGCTGATGCGCTCCGGTGAGACCGAGCAGGTCGAGCGCGACTTCGTGGCCGCGACCGGGGTCGACCTCCGCGTCGTGGACGCCGAGAAGCAGTTCCTCGACGCGCTCGCCGGGGTCTCGGACCCCGAGGAGAAGCGCAAGATCATCGGCCGCGAGTTCATCCGCACCTTCGAGGCTGCCGAGGCCGAGGTGCTGGCCGACGCCGTCAGTGGCGAGGGCGGCGACAAGGTCGCCTTCCTGGTCCAGGGCACGCTCTACCCCGACGTGGTGGAGTCCGGCGGCGGCGCCGGCACCTCGACCATCAAGTCCCACCACAACGTCGGCGGCCTGCCCGAGGACCTCGAGTTCGAGCTCGTCGAGCCGCTGCGCACGCTGTTCAAGGACGAGGTCCGACTCGTCGGCGAGCAGCTCGGCCTGCCGGCCGAGATCGTGCACCGCCAGCCGTTCCCGGGCCCGGGCCTGGGCATCCGGATCATCGGCGAGGTGACCCGGGAACGGCTCGACATCCTCCGTCAGGCCGACGCCATCGTGCGCGAGGAGATGACGCGGGCCGGCCTGGACCGCGACATCTGGCAGATGCCGGTGGTGCTGCTCGCCGACGTGCGCTCCGTGGGCGTCCAGGGCGACGGACGCACCTACGGCCACCCGATCGTGCTCCGCCCGGTCACCTCCGAGGACGCCATGACCGCCGACTGGGCACGGCTTCCCTACGAGGTGATGGAGACGATCTCGACCCGCATCACCAACGAGGTCGCCGAGGTCAACCGGGTCACCGTCGACATCACCAGCAAGCCCCCGGGCACCATCGAGTGGGAGTGAGCCTCAGCGGGCCGCACCCGTGCGCACCCGGCCGAGCAGGATCGTCGCGACCACCGCGACGCCGATGCCGATGACGGGTGGGATGCCGATCTCCATCCTGTCGGAGAGCCAGGCCAGCAGGCTCGCGAGGGCGTAGGCGCCCAGGTTGGGGCCGTGCAGGGCCGGCAGGAGGGTCCCCTCGGGCATCCCTGCGCGCCAGCGCGCGACGTAGTCGCCGATGATGACGCCACCCAGCGGCGGGATGAAGATGCCCAGCAGCACCAGGTAGTCGACCAGGTGGTGGTGCACGCCGGCGAGTGCGAGCGCTGTGCCGATCACGGCGCCTCCGATGATGAACGGCGTCTTGCTGGGCTTCTGGAACAGCTCCGCACCGGCCACGCCGAAGGCGTAGGCGGTGTCCGCGTTGCTCTTCCACAGGTTCCCGAACAGGAGCACCACGCCCCAGCCGACCAGACCGAGCTGGTAGAGCACCAGGACGAAGTCGCCCTCCCCGAACGTGATGGCCCCGATGGCACCGAAGAGGATCATCAGTCCGTTGCCGATCAGGAACCCGATCAGGCAGGCCCAGACGGCCTGGCCGCCGGACCGGCCGAACCTGGTCCAGTTGGGGGCCTGGGTGCCGGCCGAGACGAACGTCCCCACCACGGTCGTGACGGCGACGGCGAGCGTCATCGACCCCGAGGGCTCGATGGCCGCGAGGCCGGACAGGCCGCCGACCTCGTCGAGCGAGCGTGACACGACCCAGACCGCCAGCAGCATGATCAGGGGGGTGGACACGAGCGAGACCCAGTACATGCCCCGGTACCCGTAGCAGGCCGTGACGCACATCAGGACGCTGGTCAGGATCATCACGGCCGCTCGGGCGGCGTACGACTCCCAGTCGAAGGCCTGGGCGGTGAGCTCGCCGATGGTGCCGATGATGACGCCGTACCAGCCGATCTGGGTCCCGCCCAGCAGGATGGAGGCGAGCTTGGCCCCTCGGGTGCCGAGCGAGTAGCGCGCCATCACCACGGTGGTCAGTCCCGTGCGGGCGCCGATCCAGCCGAGCGCCGCGACGTAGCTGCCCAGCACGAGGGAGCCGAGCAGGATGACGAGGAGCAGGTCGCCCAGGTTGAAGGCGGTGCCCAGAGCCGCACCCGCCAACATCGTCGGGGTGAAGATGGTGAAGCCGAGCAGGACCACGGCGAGCGAGAAGAACGACTTCCGGGCATGGGCCGGAACCGGGGTGACCGGGTAGTCGGGGTCGATCACCCGTTCACTGGTGGCCTTCGCCTGGGTCGTCATGCTTCCTCACCGATGTCCTCGGCCCAGAGCTGCGGCCGCTCGCTCATCATGCGCTGCATCAGCGCGTGGCACGCGGCGTCGTCGAGGACGTCGATCGTCACGCCGCGCGAGCGCAGCCAGGACTCGGAGGCCTCGAACGAGCGGTTCTCACCCACCACGATGCGTGGGATGTCGTAGAGGACCGCTGTTCCTGCGCACATGAAGCAGGGCGAGAGAGTCGTGTAGAGCACGCTCTCGCGGTAGACCTTCGCCGGGAGCCGGCCAGCCGTCTCGATGCAGTCGGTCTCCCCGTGGCGGATCGCACTCCCGAGCTGGACGCGACGGTTCCTGCCCACGGCCAGCACCTCGCCGCGGTGCACCAATGCCGCGCCGATCGGCACTCCACCTTCGTCCCACCCCAGCTGTGCCTGTTCGAGCGCAAGTCCCAGGTAGTGGTGGTCGGATCGTTGGTCGCTCATGATGCTCCTCGTGTCAGGCCGTGCATGACGGCCGGTGGTGTGGAACAGGTCACCATGAGGTCCGGGGGTCTGCCAGGGGCATAGTGTCCCTCGGACAGAGATGTCTAGGGGACGAAGTGTCGCGGGGTGAGGAGTCAACATGCTCGTGAAGCTCGAAGAGGTCCTCGGGCTGCCCTCGTTCCGCGCGGCGTCGGCACGGACGCTGACCGGGGACCCGACGCGTGTCATGGTGCGCTGGGTGCACTCGTCGGAGGTCTACGAGATGGGTGCCCTGCTGGCGGGCGGGGAGGTGCTCCTGACCACTGGTCTGGGTCTCCACGGCCGCTCCGCCTCGCAGCTGGCGGACTACGTCGACCAGGTGGCTGACGCCGGGTGCGTGGGAGTGGCGCTCGAGCTCGGGCGTTCCTTCTTCGAGGTGCCGCCGTCGATGCTGGCTGCTGCGCAGCGCCGAGGCCTCGTCTTCATCACCCTCCAGTCCGTGGTCCCGTTCGAGCGCATGGTCGAGGACTTCCACGAGCTGATCCTGCGCAAGAAGCTCGGCTCCGCTCGATCGGGGGAGCCCCTCTGGTGGGACCTGTTGGCGGTCGTGGTCGCTGGGGAAGGACTGCGGGCCCTGCTCGACGCGGTCTCGCGCACCGCAGGGTGCGTGGTCGAGTACCGCAACGTCGACGGGCGGGTCGTGGAGCGGAGCCGGATCAGCTCGATCGAGTCCGCGATCGACCAGGTCGCGGCTGAAGTGCGGGGAGCCGCAGGCCCGTTGGGAATGCTCGTGCTGCGTGGTCGCGGGACCCGGCGGCGAGAAGCCATCATCGCGCGGGCTGCGACCGCCGTGGCACTGGAGCTCGCGCGCCATCCGGGTCTGGGCCAGCGTCCGTCCCTGGCCCAGTCCGTCGTGACCGACCTCGCGGCCGGTGTCCTGGGCTCCCGAGGCGACGTGGAACGCCGGCTGACGGAGGCCGGTTGGCTGTGCAGCGAGGGGGAGCACCTGGTCGTCGCGGCGATCGATGCCGGCGCCGGCCTGCCGGTGCTCGATGTGATCCCGCTCGTGGTCGAGTGCCTCACGCCGGTCATGGGCCCACCGCTGATCGGGGCCGTGGGAGGTGAGGTCGTCGCGGTGGTCCGGGGTGGGAGGCGGGCGCCCCCTCAGGCGGTGCGCGCCTCGATGGAGGGGGCTGCCGGAGAGGTCCGGCGACGCCTGTGCGTCGAGACCCTCCTGACTGCGGTGGCTGCACCCGTCGCAGACCTGGCGGACCTCGCCGGTGCCGTGGCCGAAGCCCGGGAGGTGCTGCGATCTGCTCGCCGGTACGGAGTCCGGTCGGGGGTGGTGATGGCCCGCGACGTCGGCGTCCAGCGCCTGCTCGCGACGTCGACGGACGAGGGGCGGCTGACCGCCTTCGTGCAAGAGCAGATCGGGGCGCTCATCGCGCACGACCGTGAGCACGAGGCGGATCTGGTCCGCACGCTGGACCGCTACCTCGACGCGGGGCTGTCGAAGACGGTGACGGCCCGGGCACTGGGCATCCGACGACAGAGCCTCTACGCGCGCCTGGCACGGATCGAGAAGCTGTTGGGCGTCACTCTCGAGGAGCCTGCGCACCTCATCGGCATGGGGCTGGCGCTCACCGCTTGGCGGATGCGCACCGGCCTGGATCCCCAGGCGGCCTTCGACCGGTCTCCCCGGAGCCGATGAGACGACCGGCCGGACCGGCGGGCGGGCTCAGCGGCTCTTGATGTCCCGCTTCGTCCGGCGCCGCAGCTGGATGATGCGCAGGCTGCCGGCGATGGCGGTGAGCAGGATGCCGGCCGTGGTCGCGATCAGCATCGCCACGGCGACCGGGGTCTCGCCCTGGAAGCTGAGGAACCGCACCGTGGTCTTGTCGGTGTTCTGCGCGATGAAGATGATCAGCAGGACCAGCAGCACCCCCAGGCCGACCACGGCGGCGTACAGGCCGCTGGTGCGGGACCCGCGCAGGGGATCCTCGGCCTTGGCGCCCGCGGGCTTGCCGCTCGGCGCCGGCGGGGTGCCCCGGTCCGGGCGGGGTGCGGTCCCGCTGCTCGGGGGAGTGGTCGGCTCGTCGCCAGGGGTGGGGGTCGAGGTGCTCAAGGGGTTCCTCCCAGGTGGCGGGTGCACGGGCTGCGGCTGTCCGTCCACGGTAGTGCCCTCGACGCCGTGGTCGACCTCACCCCACCGGAACCGCTGACAACCAGACACCGGTGTCGTATAGTGTTCAACAGAACCGCTGGGGACCCGAGACCCCAGCGGTTCTACCTATTTCCGATCCGCGCCCATCGGCGCGAGGACGTCGGCGGCGAAGCGCTCCAGCCCGTCGATCTTGCGGTCCAGGTCCACGTCCAGACCGTGGTAGTAGGCCCACGGCATCGTCATCACGTCCGTCACGCCGCGCTCGTGCGCGTCGGCGAACTGATCGGGCGTGAACGCGTCGGTGAGGGCGGTGAAGAAGCGGAAGTCGGCGTCCTCGCGCCCGGCCTCCTCGCGCAGCTGCGCCAGCCTGCGGGCATGCTCGGCGGCCTCGTCGATCGTGTACAGGTCGCCGATCCAGCCGTCGTGGCGGGCGGCACGACGCATGGCCACCTCCGAGAGGCCGCCGACGTAGATCGGCACCCGTGCCGGGGGCGTGGGATGCATGACCAGGCGGGGAGCGGTGTAGTGCTCGCCGGCGAACTCGCTCCAGCCGGGCTGCCACAGCTCGGCGAGCAGCGCCAGCGCCTCGTCGGTACGCCGCCCCCGGGTGCCGAAGTCCTGGCCGAGGAGCTCGAACTCCTCGCGGCACCAGCCGGTGCCCACCCCGAGGGCCACCCGGCCTCCGGACAGGGCGGCGGCGGTGCCGACCGACTTGGCGACCTGGAACGGGTTGCGCAGGGCCACCACGTAGACCGAGGTGAAGAAGTGCAGCCGGGTGGTCACGGCCGCCAGGGCACCCACCAGCACCCACGGGTCCGGCCAGGGCGCTTCATGCCCCCAGCGGCGGGCGCCGTCACTGGTGTACGGGTACGGCGTGCTCAGGGTCTCCAGGTCCACGACGTGGTCGGGGATGGCCAGCGCGTGGTAGCCCAGCCGGTCCGCCGCGCGGGCGAGTGCGTCGAGCTCGTGGACCGGCAGGTAGGCCGTGCTGATCGAGAAGCGCATCCGTCGAGGATAGAACGCGTTCTAGGTCTGGGGAGAGGATCGGTTCAGTCGCCCAGCACGACCTCGACCTCGAAGCCCTCGGAGCTCTCCAGGTAGAGCGCCACGTGCGCGTCGCCGCCCGCGTGCGGGTAGCGGTCGGCATACATCTCGTGCCAGCCGTGGGCGGTCGACTCCGCACGGATCCGGTCCAGCCGGACCCGCGACTCGATGCTCAGGGCGAGGTGGTTGATCCCCGGACGCATCCGGTCGTAGACGGCGTCGGCCTGGTCGGGGGAGTGCTCGATGAAGAGGTACGTGCCGTCGGGATGTGTCCACGACGAGCGTGCCGGGTCGACCTCCCAGCCGACCTCCCCGAGCAGCCACCCCCACTCGTCGATGGCTCGGTCGAGATCGCCGACCCACAGGTCGAGGTGGTGCAGGGCCCGGGCTCGCTGCTCGCTCATGCCCGGACCCTATCGGTGCCTCAGGCCTCGGTGGTGTCGTCCGGGATGACGTGCACCGCGGCCTCCTCGGCCGACGCGGCTGCCCCGTCGATGCCGACGTCGTCGCCGACCAGCTCGGACTCCATGTCCTCGCCCAGCCCCTCGTCGGGGTCGACCAGGCGGCCGGCGCGCTCGTCACCGACCTCGCCGCCGACGTGCTCCCGGGCTGCCTCGGCCTCGGCCTCGACGTACGGGTCGGGCTCGGGGACCTCCTGGGCGACCCGCTGGTCCAGCGATTCCCCGGTGGCCTCCTCGTAGGGCGTGTTGCCGAAGCCCTGTCCCGGCGAGTAGCTCTCCGGCGGGGAGTAGCCGCGGTCGAGCTGGTCCTCCACGTCACCGTCGGCCAGGGTGTCCTCGCCGGTCAGCTGGTCGCTCTCGTCGACGGAGTAGTCGCCGTAGGTGTCGTCCTGGTCGTTCGGTCCGGTGCTCATGCGTCCACCGTATCCACGCACGGATGCCGACCAGCCCACCCGTTCGGGCCGACGGCCGCTCGGCCCTCAGCGGCGGGCGTAGAGGGTGGTGCGCTCGTGGACGGGGCGGCCGATGCCGGCGGCCATGTCGCGCAGCTCCTCGACGGTCTTGGCCGAGCCGTGCTCGGAGCCGGCCATCCGCGAGATGGTCTCCTCCATCAGCGTGCCGCCGACGTCGTTGACGCCGGCGCGCAGCATCGCCCGGGTGCCCTCGACACCGAGCTTGACCCAGGACGTCTGGATGTTGTCGATCCGGCCGTGCAGGAGGATCCGCGCCATCGCGTGCACCGCGAGGTTGTCGCGCATGCTCGGTCCGGGCCGGGCGACGCCGGCCAGGTAGATCGGGGAGGAGGTGTGCACGAACGGCAGCGGCACGAACTCGGTGAAGCCCGTGCTGCCGGCGGCCAGGGACTCGTCCTGGATGCGGGAGAGCACCCGCAGGTGGCCCACCCAGTGCCGCGGGTTGTCGACGTGGCCGTACATCATCGTGCTGGTCGTCGGGATGCCCACGCGGTGCGCGGTCGAGACGATCTCGACCCAGGTGCGCGCGGGCAGCTTGCCCTTGGTCAGCACCCAGCGCACCTCGTCGTCGAGGATCTCCGCCGCAGTGCCCGGCAGCGAGCCGAGCCCGGCCTCGCGCGCCTTGATGAGGAAGTCCTCGATCGACAGCCCGGTGCGGGCGGTGCCGTTGACGATCTCCATCGGGCTGAACGCGTGCACGTGCATCTCCGGCACCCGCTGCTTCACCGCGGTGACCAGGTCGAAGTACGCCGTCGCCGGCAGCTCGGGGTCGATGCCGCCCTGCATGCAGACCTCGGTGGCGCCGAGGTCCCAGGCCTCCGCGGCCCGGTCGGCCACCTCGTCGAGGGACAGCGTGTAGGCGTCGGCGTCGGTCTTGCGCTGCGCGAAGGCGCAGAAGCGGCAGCCGACGTAGCAGACGTTGGTGAAGTTGATGTTGCGGTTGACGATGTAGGTGACGTCGTCGCCCACGGCCTCGTGGCGCAGGTGGTCGGCCAGGCGGCAGACCTCGTCGAGCAGCGCGCCCTCGGCGGTCATCAGCGTGTAGGCGTGCTCGTCGGAGAGCCCGCCCGGGTCGGCCTCCGCGGCGGCCATCGCGGCGCGTCCCTCGGCGTGCAGCACGGCCGGGGCCCCGTCGACGGAGGTGCTCTCGGCGGCCGTCTTGACGGACTCCCAGTCGCCGTAGACCTCGCTGAAGTCCGAGCGCCGGTCGTCGGTGCGGCCCCCACCGGGGCCGTCGTCGTCCACCGCGGTGTGCAGGTCGGTGCGACCGGTCGACTCGAAGCCGCCCTCGGGCTCCTGCCACGGCCGACCCACCGGGCGTACGCCGTCGCGGGCCAGGCCGTCGGGCCGGGCCAGGGCCGCCACGTGACCCACCACGCGCGGGTCCAGCCACGGGGCGCCGTCCTGGAGCGCCGCGCGGACGTACTCGGGGTGCACGGTCAGCCGCGCGGCCAGCTCGAGCCCGCAGGCGGCGGTGATCTCGCGCAGCCGCTCCAGCGAGGGCCAGGGGCGCTCGGGGTTGACGTGGTCGGGGGTCAGCGGCGAGACGCCGCCCCAGTCGTCGACGCCGGCGCCGAGCAGCGCCTGGCACTCCGCGAGGTCCACGAGGTTCGGCGGCGCCTGCACCCGGGCCTTGGGGCCGAGCACCAACCGGGTCACCGCGATCGCGGCGCGGTACTCGTCGAGGTCGAGGTCGTCGGTGTGGCGCATCGCGGTGTCGGGCTTGGCCCGGAAGTTCTGGACGATGACCTCCTGCACCGAGCCGAAGGCCTTGGCGACCTTGCGCAGCGCGAAGATCGTCTCGGCGCGCTCGGTGAGGTCCTCGCCGATCCCCACCAGCAGCCCGGTCGTGAACGGGATCGAGAGCCGCCCGGCGTCCTCGAGCACGCGCAGGCGCACGTCGGGGTCCTTGTCGGGGGAGCCGTGGTGCGCCTCGCCCTTGGTCTCGAAGAGCCGCCGGCTGGTGGTCTCGAGCATCATCCCCATCGACGGCGACACCGGCTTGAGACGGTTCATCTCCTCCCAGGTCATCACGCCCGGGTTGAGGTGCGGCAGCAGCCCGGTCTCCTCGAGCACCCGCACCGCCATCGCGCGGAGGTAGGACAGCGTCGAGTCGTAGCCCTGCTCGTCGAGCCACGCCTGGGCCTCGGGCCAGCGGTCCTCGGGTCGGTCACCGAGGGTGAACAGCGCCTCCAGGCAGCCGAGCTCGGCGCCCTGGCGGGCGATGTCGAGGATCTCGTCGGGGGACAGGTACGGCGCCCGCCCCCCGCGCGCCGCCTGGGCGGGCGTCTCGACGAAGGTGCAGTAGTGGCAGCGGTCGCGGCACAGCCGGGTGATCGGGATGAACACCTTGGGGGAGTAGGTCACCACGCCCGGTCGGCCCGCCGCGAGCAGACCGGCGTCGCGGACCTGGGCGGCGGCCGCACAGAGCCGGTCCAGGTCGGCGCCGGTGGCGGCCAGGAGCACCTCGGCCTCGGCCGGGTCCAGCGCCGCTCCTCGCTCCGCTCTCGCCAGGGCGCGGCGTACCTGCTGGGGCGTCGGCTGCTGGCTCATCACCGCACATTATCCGCGACGACCACGGTCCTCGTGGCCGGGCCCACCGGCCGGGACAGCTCGGTCCGCGGGCTGCTCGGCGGCGGCCAGCGCGGAGGGCCACCAGGTGCGCGGGCCGGCGAGGTAGCAGACCGCCGGGACCAGCAGCGAGCGCACGACGAGGGTGTCCAGGAGGACGCCGAAGGAGACGATGAAGGCGATCTGCGCCAGGAAGATGATCGGCACGACGCCCAGGGCGGCGAAGGTCGCGGCCAGCACGACGCCGGCCGAGGTGATCACCCCGCCGGTCACCGAGAGCCCCTTGAGGATGCCCGGTCGGGTGCCCAGCCGCAGCGCCTCCTCACGCACCCGGGTCATCAGGAAGATCGAGTAGTCGATGCCCAGCGCGACCAGGAAGACGAAGCCGATCAACAGCGTCGAGGGATCGCTGGCCGGGAAGTCGAAGACGTGCTCGAAGACCAGGGCGCTGACGCCGATGGTGGCACCGAAGGACAGCACGTTGGCGAGGATCAGCAGCCCGGCGGCCGCCAGCGAGCGCAGCAGCAGGGCCAGGACCAGGAAGATGACCACGAGGATGGTCGGGATCACCACGGCGCGGTCGCGGTTGGTGGTCTCGCGGGTGTCGAGCAGGGTCGCGGTGGAGCCGCCGACGAGGATGTCGGGGTCCACCTCGGCGAGGTCGGCGCGCAGCCGCTCCACGGTGGCGGTCGCGGCCGCGGTCTCGCTGCCGTCGGCGAGGTTGGCGATCACGATGCTCCTGCCGTCCACGCTGCGCGGCTGCTGCGGGTCGTCCGCCTCGGGGATCGGGACCACCGGCGGCTGCCGGCCCTCGCTCTCCTGCGAGACGCCCTCGTCGGCGCTGACGAGCTCGAGGACCGGGCCTAGCTGGTCGGTGGGCACCACGATCTGCAGCGGGCTGGCGGTGTCGGCGTCGAAGTGCGCGTCGAGCACGTCCTGGGCGGCCACCGACTCCTCGGCGGTGAGGAACAGGTCCGTCTGGGGGACCGGGTCCTCGTCGAGGGTGAAGGCGAAGCCGGCGAAGACCGCCAGCACCAGCGTGGTCACGCTGGCCACGGCCACGGCCTTGTCGCGCACCAGGTCGGAGACACGGCCCCACAGACCCTCGGTGACCTTGTGGTCCGATCCGTAGGCCGGGACCAGCGGCCAGAAGGCCTTGCGGCCCAGCAGCACCAGCGCCGCCGGCAGGAAGGTGAGCGAGACCAGCATGGCTGCGGCGATGCCGATGGCGCCCACCGGACCGAGGCCCTTGAGGCTGGCGAGGTCCGAGAGGAGCAGGCACAGCAGGCCCAGGATCACCGTCGCGCCCGAGGCGCTGATGGGCTCGAGCACGGCACGCAGCGAGGCGCGCATGGCGTCGTACTTCGACTCCCGGTCGCGCAGCTCCTCGCGGAAGCGGGCCACCAGCAGCAGCGAGTAGTCGGTCGCGGCACCGATGGCGAGGATGAAGAGGATGCCCTGGCTCTGACCGCTGAGCGCGATCACGCCGGCCGAGGCCAGCGCGTAGATGGAGGCGGAGGCGAGCCCGAGGCCCAGGACGGAGGAGAAGAGGACCACGAAGGGCAGCACCGGCGTGCGGTAGACGATCACGAGGATCACCAGCACGACGCCCAGGGCGACGAGCAGGAGCAGGCCGTCGATCGCGCCGAAGGCGTTGACCAGGTCGGCGGTGATGCCGCCCGGCCCGCCGACGTAGGCCTCGAGGCCCTCGGGGGCGTCGTCGAGCACGGCTCGCACCTCGTCGACGCTCTCGATGATCGCCTCGCCGTCGGTGACGCCGAGCTGGAGGACCAGCTGGGCGGCCTCGGAGTCCTCGGAGGGCACCGGGCCCTGGACGCGGACCACGTCAGCGAGCTGGCCCAGCTCCTCGGCGTACGCCGCGATGGCCTCGTTGTCGGCTCCCGCGAGGCCGCCGTTGCGCTGGAAGACGACCGTGGTGGGCACGGTCTGCTCCTCCTGGAAGCCGGTGAGGGTCTCCAGCACCTGGGTCGACTCGGAGCTCTCGGGCAGGAAGGCGGCGTTGTCGTTCTCCTGGACGCTGCCCAGCTGGCCGGCGAAGGAGCCGAGGGGGCCACCCACGAACACCCAGACGAGCACGATCAGCAGCGGCCAGACCCAACGTCGCTTCATGGGGAGCAGTGTGCCGGACGCGCGAGGAGCCCGCGGGGGTGAGACCCCTCCTCAGACGCCGAGGCCGCGGCCGATGATCTCCTTCTGGATCTCGGTGGTTCCGCCGTAGATGGTCTGGATCCGGCTGTCGACGTAGGCCTTGGCGATGGGGTACTCGTTCATGTAGCCGTAGCCGCCGTGCAGCTGCACGCCCTGGTCGACGAGCTTCTTCTGCAGCTCGGTGGTCCACCACTTGGCCATCGAGGCCAGGGAGGTGTCGACCTCGCCGGCGTTGAGCTTGGTGATGCAGTCGTTGACGAAGGTGCGCGCGATGTAGACCTCGGTGGCCATCTCGGCGAGGAGGAACCGGTTGTGCTGGAACTTCCCGATCGGCTTGCCGAAGGCCTGGCGCTCCTTGGCGTAGGACAGGGACAGGTCCATCACGTGCTCGCAGGCGGCGACGGCGATGCAGGCGATCGACACCCGCTCCTGGGGAAGGTTCTCCATCAGGTGGATGAACCCGTGGCCCTCGGTGCCGAGGAGGTTCTGCTTGGGCACCGCGACGTTGTCGAAGAACAGCTCGGCGGTGTCCTGGGCCTTCAGACCCATCTTGTCGAGGTTGCGACCGCGCTCGAAGCCCTCCATGCCGCGCTCGACCACGAGCAGCGAGAAGCCCATGTGACCGGCCTCGGGGTCGGTGCGGGCGACGACGATGACGACGTCGCTCATGATCCCGTTGCTGATGAAGGTCTTGGAGCCGTTGAGGACCCAGTGGTCGCCCTTGTCGACGGCGCTGGTGCGCAGGCCCTGGAGGTCGGAGCCGGCACCGGGCTCGGTCATCGCGATGGCCGAGATCAGCTCGCCGGAGACCAGTCCGGGCAGCCAGCGCTGCTTCTGCTCCTCGGTGCCGAGGGAGGAGATGTAGGGGACGATGATGTCGGTGTGCACGGGGAAGCCCAGCCCGCTGGCGCCGACCTTGGAGATCTCCTCCACGACGACGGCGTTGTAGCGGAAGTCCTTGACCCCCATGCCGCCGTACTGCTCGTCGACGTCGAAGCAGAGCAGTCCCGCCTCGCCCGCCTTGCGCCACACCTCGCGGCTGACCTGGCCGTCCCTCTCCCACTGCTCGTGGTGCGGGACGACCTCCTTCTCCATGAAGGCGCGCGCCATGGCGCGGAAGTCCTCGTGCTCCTCGGTGTAGATGGACGTGGGCTGGGCCATGAGTGCCTCCGTGGTGGTGCGGAACCGTACGAGCAGAACTGTGACAGCAGAACTGTCACACTACAAGCGTTATGGTCAGGCCCATGACGGCGCACACCGAGGTCGAGGGCGCGGACGCGCTGCTGACGGTCGACGAGCTGGCCGCTGCGGTCGGCCTGACCGTGCGCACCACGCGCTACTACGCGAGCCTCGGCCTGCTGCCGCCGCCACTGCGGCGCGGGCGGGTGGCCTACTACGACGCGGTGCACCGCGCGCGCCTCGAGCTGGTCCGGGCGCTGCAGGAGCACGGCTTCACCCTCCAGGCCATCGAGCGGTACGTCGCGTCGGTCCCCGCGGGCGCAGGCGTCGAGGAGCTGGCGCTCCAGCGGGCGATGCTCACGTCGTGGACCTCCCAACCTCCGGAGGAGCTGGACCGCGGCGAGCTCGACGTCCGCGCCGGTCGGGCGCTGAGCGAGGTGGACCTCGAGATGCTCGAGCGGCTCACCCTGGTCGACCCCGTGGGGGAGGGGCGCTACCGCGTGATGCCGAACCTGCAGATCGGGCTCGACCTGCTCGGCCTCGACGTCCCGCCCGAGAGCGTCGGCGCCGCGGGCGACGCCATCACGCGGCACATGACGGCGCTGGCCGAGGAGCTCACCGACATCCTGCGGACCGGGGTGCTCGCGCCCTACCGGCGCGGCGAGCACTCCCCGGCCGAGGCCGAGCGCATCGAGCGGACCCTGCCCCAGTTGCGCCGCCTGACCCTGGAGTCCGTCGTCGCCGGCTTCCAGCGCGCGGCGAACGCCGTGATCACGCGGTCGCTGGCCCGCGACTGAGGTCACGCGGCCGCAGCGATCGCCTCCGCGAGCCGCTGCGGCATGGACAGCATGGGCGAGTGGGACGACGGCAGCCGGTGCACGTGATCGGCTGCGCCGGCCATGGCCTCCTGCGCCTCCGGCGGCACCGCGTGGTCCTGCTCGCAGATGACGTAGCTCGACGGGTGCGACGGGCTCGGGGCCGTGCTGGGGGCGCCGATGCTGGAGAGCGACGTGAGGACGTAGCGCGGATACAGGTCGGTCAGGAACCGGTCCTGGTCGACGTCCAGGCACAACGCGTCCCGGACGACGTCGGGGTCGCCCGCGACCTGGACGGCGCCGTCCTCACGCATCGCGATCCAGCCGGGGAGCTCGCCGCCGAGCAGGTCGCCGACGGACTGGCCCTTCTGGGGCCAGAGGGCAGCGACGTACACGCTGCGGCTGACCCGGGGGTGGTCGGCCAGCTCCGTCAGCACCATCCCGCCACCGGAGTGGGCGACCAGCACGACGTCGTCGTCGATGCCGGCCAGGGCCTGCCTGACCGCATCGGCGTCGGCCTGCAGGTCACCCAGGCCCTCCGCCGCCGCGCCCGAGCTGGGCAGGTCGAGCGTGTGCGCTCGATGGCCGGCCTTCCGCAGGGCTGTGACGGTGTCCTCCCAGACCCATCCGCGGCAGAACGCTCCATGGACAAGCAGCACGGTGCTCATCCATCGAGTCTGCGCCCGTAGCGCGTGCTGCGCCAGGGTCGCTCGATCAGCCGGCGGCCTGGAGGGCCTTGACCTCCCCGCGTGCGGCGACCACGGCGGCGTGCTGGCGGCTCACGACCTCGTGGAAGCCGGCGCTGAGGTCCGCCTCGAGCGCCTTCTCGTACTCCGACACCGCGTGGTCCTCACCGGTGAGGGCGGCCTCGAGGACCTTGTCGGCGTCGTCACCGGTCAGGGCGTCCTTGAGCGACATCCACCCGCGGTGCAGGGATGCGGCGACGGAGCCGCTCTCGTCGACGTCGTCGCCGTACTCGTGACCGAGGTCGATGATCTCGCGGCTGAAGTCCTTGCGCTGCTGCGCCAGGCGCTGCAGCAGCGTCGCCCACTCGGGGTGGTCGCTGTCGCGCAGCTTCTCGGCGGCACTGGTGAAGCCTCGCTCGCCGTCCCTCAGCGTCTCGACCAGCTCCTTGGCGACCTTCTCGTCCTGCGACATGTCCGCTCCTTCGGTGAGAGTGCGTGGCAGCGCCTCCTACCCAGCGCCGCGGCCGCCCAACCATCGCGCGGGTGCCTAGCGGCGCATCACAGAGCGGGCCAGCCGGTTGCCGGCGAACTGGACCATCTGGACGAACGCGATGATCACCAGCACCGCGGCCCAGGTCACGACGGGGTCGAACTGCCGGTAGCCGTAGGTCAGGGCGAAGGCGCCGAGCCCTCCGCCGCCGACCACACCGGCGACGGCGGACATGTCGACGATCGCCACGAGCGCGAAGGTGTAGCCGAGGATGAGCGGCCCGAGGGCCTCGGGGAGCAGCACGGTCAGGATGGTGCGCAACCGGCCGGCCCCCATGGCGCGCGAGGCCTCGATGACGCCGGGGTCGACCGAGACCAGGTTCTGCTCGACGATGCGGCTGATGCCGAAGGTCGCGGCGAGCGACAGCGCGAAGATGATGGCCCGGTTGCCGATCCCGACGCCGACGACCATCCGCGCGAGGGGCTGCGCCGCGGCGATGAAGATGATGAAGGGGATCGGGCGGAAGAAGTTCACGACCAGGTTGAGACCGACGTGGACGAGGCGGTTCGCGGCGATGCCGCCGCCGCGGGTCGTGTAGAGCAGGACCCCGAGGAGGAGGCCGCCGAGCCCGCCGATGCCCAGGGTGAGGGCGACGATGTACAGGGTCTCGAGGGCCGCCTCGGCGAAGAGGGAGTCGAGCTCGACCAGGCGATCCATCAGCTCGCCTCCTGTCCGGTGACCTCGACCAGGGTGGCGACGTGCGCGAGAGCACCGCTCACGGCCTGCTCGTCGCCGCGCAGGGTGAAGGTGAGGTGGCCGAAGGTCCGGCCGCGGACGTCCTCGACACCGCCGTGGACCAGCTCGAACTCGACGCCGCGCTCGATGAACGCCGCGAACACATCGGCCGGTGAGGCCTGCTCGTCGCGGAAGGACAGCGTCACCATCCGGCCGGGGTGGCGCTCCCGCAGTCGCTCGAGCGCCCGCGGCGGCGGCCCCTTCTCGACGAGGGTGCTGACGAACTGCTGCGTCGCGGGGTGCTGCGGGTCGGCGAAGACGTCGTAGGTGTCCCCGGTCTCGACCACGCGTCCGGCCTCCATGACGGCGACCCGGTGGGCCAGCGAGCGGACGACCTCCATCTCGTGGGTGATCAGCACGATCGTCACCCCGAGCTCCTCGTTGACGCGGCGCAGCAGCGCCAGCACCTCGGAGGTGGTCTGCGGGTCGAGGGCGCTGGTCGGCTCGTCGGCCAGCAGGATGCGCGGGCTGGTCGCGAGCGCGCGGGCGATCCCGACGCGCTGCTTCTGCCCGCCCGAGAGCTGCTCGATGTGCGCGTGCGCCTTGTCGGCGAGCCCGACGAAGTGCAGCAGCTCGGAGATCCGGGCCCGGTGCTGCTGCTTCGGCACGCCGGCGACCTGGAGCGGGTAGGCGATGTTGCCCCACACGGTGCGGGAGCCGAACAGGTTGAACTGCTGGAAGATCATCCCGATGTCGCGGCGTACCTCGCGCAGGTCACGCTCGGACAGGCTGCTCACCTCGCGCCCGGCCACCGTCACCGTGCCGCTCGTGGGGCGGTCGAGTGCGTTGACCAGCCGCAGCAGGGTCGACTTGCCGGCGCCCGAGTAGCCGACCACCCCGAGCACCTCGCCCGCGGCGACGTCGAGGTCGACCCGGTCGAGGGCGTGCACCTGTGCTCCCTGCCGCGAGCGGGCCGGGAAGGTGCGGCTCACGTCCGCGAGCCGGATGAGGGGGGAGTCGGACACGGCGTCTCGTCAGTCCTGCTGCGCGCGGGTGTCGGACTCGACCTTCGCCAGCGAGTCCTGCAGGTCCTCGACGGGGGTGTCGAGCATAACGGCGGTGCCGCCGGAGACCTCCACGACGCCGTCCTGCACGGCCTGGGTCTCCTGGTAGATCTCGACCAGCTGCAGGTACGTCGCGTCGTCGAGGTCGCCCGCGCGGGCGGCGAAGACGTTGGCGTAGGGCAGCGCGTTGGCGTCGTTCGGGTCGTCCTGGGCCAGGGCGTCGTCGAAGTCCAGACCGGCCCGCTCGACGAAGTCGTTGTTGACGACGGCGCCGGCGAGGTCGTCGAGCGAGGTCGCGGTCAGCGCGGCGTCGAGCGCCTCGACCTGCACGCGCGAGGCGTCGGTGTCGACGTCGGCGAGGTCGGAGAAGATCGTGCCGCCGCTCTCCAGCTCGATGAGCCCGGCCGACTGGAGCAGCACGAGCGCCCGCGCCTGGTTGCTGGCGTCGTTCGGGACCGCCACGGTGGCGCCGTCGGGGATCTCCTCGACCGCGTCGTACTGCTTCGAGTGCAGGCCGAGGGGGTAGATCGCGGTCGCGCCGATCGGCTGCAGGTCGTCACCGCTGGCGACGTTGTAGTCGGCGAGGAAGACGATGTGCTGGAACTGGTTGAGGTCCAGCTCGCCCTCGGAGACGGCGGGGTTGGGCTGGTTGTAGTCGGAGAAGTCGATGATCTCGACGTCGATGCCCGCGTCCGCGGCGGCCTCCTCGTAGGTGGCCCAGTACGGGTCGCTGGCTCCGACCACACCGATGCGGACGGTCTCCCCGGCCGCGGCGGAGTCGTCGTCACCGGTGGTGGCCACCACGACGCCGGCGACGACGGCGAGCGCGACCAGGGCGCCCAGCACGAGCGGCCAGCGGCGGCGCCGGGGCGCCTCGACGAGGTCGGGGCCGGTGGAGGAGGAACCGGTGGGGGAGGTGTCGGGCACGGGGGTGACCTTTCGCAGCGAGGGGAGAACCGCAGGTAGAACCGGCCATCGCTCGGGGAATTCCGCTCATGCTGCGGTTCGAGCCGTCACGTGCGTCACAGGGGGGTGGGTGGCGGGGGTCTACTCTGCACGCCAAGCCGTGGCCCGACCGCCCGCGCGTCACCCGTCAGTGGAGGAAACCTATGTGCCGAGTGCTCGCCTACATCGGGCCGGAGACGCCTCTGGAGAGCCTGCTGCTCACCCCGGAGAACAGCCTCGTCAACCAGGCTCTCGACCCGGAGCGGCACCCGGAGCTCCAGCTGGCAGGGTGGGGGTTCGGAGCCTGGGGCGAGCACCTGCTCAAGCCGGAGGCCCCGTTCATCTACCGCCGACCGATGGCCGCCTTCTACGACGACAACGCCGAGCGCGTCATCCCCAGCCTCCGGGCCAGCACGATGCTGGCCCACGTACGAGCAGCCGCATACAACGCGAAGACCGTCCTGGCCGACGAGAACTGCCACCCCTTCTCCTTCGAGGAGACCCCGTGGATCGTCGCCCAGAACGGGGGCCTGCCGCACTGGCAGCTCCTGCAGAGGGAGCTGCTGCAGCACTGCGAGGACAGGTACCTGAAACAGATGCGGGGCACGACCGACACGGAGTTCCTCTACGTGCTGCTGCTCTCCCTGCTCGAGGGAGACAGCGACGAGGACGTCCAGCGCGCCATCGAGGAGATGCTCGGTCTCATCGCCCGGGCGATGCAGGACCTCGACCTCGCAGCCCTGACCAAGCTGAAGATGGCCCTGGTGTCGCCGAACCGGATCATCGGGGTCAACGTCGGTCTCGGGCACCAGGGCGAGATCGACCCGGCCGGTGACTGGGAGGAGCTCCGGAAGTCCGGCCCGGGCACGGACGACTTCGCTCTCTCGATGCTCCTGGAGCCGATGTACCTGCTGATGGGTCGCAACTTCGAGCACGACCTGACGACCTACGACTTCGAGGTGTGCACCGAGGAGGAGGCGACGGCCGTCGTCTTCGCCTCAGAGCCGCTGACGGACGACGACGCCGGTTGGGGGCGCCTGGAGTTCGGCGAGATCGTGTTCCTGGAGAACGACGGCGAGCACGTCACCAAGACCGTCAACAGGCTCAAGGTGGAGGCGCCCTAGACGTCATGGCGCGGTCGGGGGCGCAGACTGGCTGGGTGATGAGAGTCGGAGCCGGGTCGCTGCTGGTGGTATCGGGTGCCCTGATGTCCGCGGCCTCGTGGCGGCGCTGGGCCGGCGCCTGTCCTTGGGGCGACATGGACAGCGACCGGTGCCTCGAGCGACAGGACCACCTGTACGACTTCGTCGCACCCGGTGCTCCGTGGGAACCCTTAGGCGATGCCGCGCAGCTCGCCGGGTGGTCGCTGCTGGTGCTCGCCGCGGCCTTCGTGCTGCTCCCGTGGGCCCTCAGCGGTCGCCGGCCGGGCGTCGTCACGGCCGTCGCCCAGGTCGGCGTGGTGCTCGCGACCACCGCGGTCGGTGTCGCCACCCTGCGGTCCGGGCTGGCCGGAGTCGTCGTGGACCCGGTCGGGGGTGACCTGGCGGTGCGGGTCTGGCTGTTCCTGCCGCCTGTGCTGCTGGTGCACCTCGCCGTCGTCGCCCGCGGCTGGGATCGCGCGGCAGCCGTCCTGCTCGTCCTCGCGACCCCCCTCGTCGCCGGGCTCACGTACGCCGTGGGGACCTACGACGCGCGGCCCTGGTGGGAGGCGGTCTCGGGACTGCTCGTCATGGCCGCCGGTCTGTGCCTGGTGGTGGCCTCCGTCTCCCGGGCCCGGGACCGTGCCCCAGGGCGCGCGGCAGACCCCACACGCCTCGTTCCGTGAGTCGCCCGTCGGCGTCCAGCCCCCCGAGGTCCTGCCACAGGGCCCCAAGCGATCGAGGTGTGGAGGATCCGCGCGGAGGTGTCCGGACCTGCCGGAGAGTGCGCGCCTCGCTGGGCACGTGAGCCGGGGCAGAAAAGTGTGGGGTCTTGGATCAACCTGGTTGATCGCAGACTCCACACTTTCCGATCGTGCCGAGTGGCGTGCGTTCGGATCACCAGCATGATGTCGCTGAGCGGTAGCCGAGGGGATGGATGGCTAGGCTCCGATCGTGAGTGATGTCGAGTCCGAGCCCGCCTCCTCGGTGACCGCCGAGGCCGACTCCCTGCTATCAGTTCTCGAACGAAACCGGCGGACCTTCGCGTGGAAGACGTCGGGTCTCGACCAGGAGGGCTTGCGCGCCACCACGGCCGCGAGTGGGATGAGCCTGGGTGGGCTCGTCAAGCACTTGGCGCTGGTCGAGGCGGACTGGCTAGCTGTCAAACTCGCCGGTCAGGAGTACGGCCCCCCGTGGGACGAAGTGGATTTCGACGCCGATCCTGACTGGGAATGGCGCACCGGTGCGCTGGACACTCCAGGGGATGTCTACGCGCTCTGGCGAGACGCGGTCGAGCGGTCGCGCGAGGTCGTCGCCGACGTGATCAACGAGCGCGGGCTCGACGGACCCGCGTCCTTCACCTGGCCGGACGGGCGCACGCCGGCAGTCCGCGCCATCCTCTTGGACATGATCGAGGAGTACGCACGCCATACGGGTCACGCGGACATCTTGCGCGAGGCAGTGGATGGTCGCGTGGGTGAAGGCGCACCGAAGGACTTCAGCTTCTAGATCGTCCGCAACTGCCGCGTAGCGTGCGCCCGCAGCCATCCGGTTCTGCCGCGATCCGAGCGCAACTGCCGAGATGAGTGCGCCATCGCGCTGATCCGGTCGCCCCCTTCACCGGAGGCTTCGCAGGACGGGTCTTGCGGGTCGAGGACCGGGATACGGCCACCGAAGGAGTCAACTTCACATCCGCCGAAGGCGGCCTCGGATGCGAGGTCACCTGCGCCGTCAGGCCCCTGGGGCGTCACGGGTGAGAACGCAGAACTCATTGCCCTCCGGGTCTGCCAGCACCGCCCACCCCTTGTCAGGTCCGTCGCGCCGATCGTCTACGAGAGTGGCGCCCAGCGCGATGATTCGGTCGACCTCCTCCTCGCGGGTGCGGTCGGTGGGACGGATACACATGTGCATGCGGTTCTTGACAGTCTTGGGCTCGGGCACCCGCGCGAAAATGATCTCGCGATCGTCGGGCCCAACCAGCCAGCACTCCTCCTCGTCGGGCCCCATCTCTGCTTCGTCGACGAGCCGGAAGTCGTCCAGCACGTTGGACCACCACTTGACTAGTCCGTACGGGTCGACCGCGTCGATACAGAAGTTCGATGTCCGAGATGCCATGCCCGGCATGGTTGCTGACGCGACCTCCCGTAGCAACCGTTCTCACGGGCCCGAGGTGATCGCCGACGAGGGATCGCCTCTCGGAGCATCCGGATCTGCCGTAGCGTGCGCGGCGGCGCGCGCTGATCTGCCGCGTAGCGCGCTTCGCTATCACACCTCGATCGCAGAGGGGGCTCAGGTGCCACAGGGCCAACTCATTCCTTGAGCCAGTCGTCTGCTTCCTCGTCACCGAGATCCCACTCGTCAGGCATGAGCGCAGCCGAGCGGTGCCCTGCCCGCCAGGCAGACGCGTTTGCGCAGGTCAGCGGCCTGTGACTGGAATGTCGGTGGCCGGTGCTTGAGTAGGAACATGCCCAGCACAGCCGCGATCGCCGACCTGGTGGAGGAGCAGATCCTCGACCGGGCGGCGGCGTGTGCGGATGCCCAGAGGCGGGCCGGGGTGGAGCTGCTGGCGCTGGCCTACGAGTGGGCCGTGGCCCACCCACGGGAGCGCCTGGACGCCGAGGAGGCGCGCAGGCCGGGCCGGGAGAAGGTGCGCTGCTACGGCGGGGACGGGACCCCGGAGGTCACCGAGTTCGCGGCTGCGACGTTCGGTGCCCGGATCGGGCGCACGACCTGGGGAGGGCGCCGGCTGATCGCGGCAGCGCTCGACCTGCACCTCCGCCTCCCGCTGCTGTGGTCGCGGGTGCAGGACCTCGAGGTGCGCGACTCCTATGCGATCTTCGTCGCCGACAAGACGCGCCAGCTGTCCAAGGCGGAGGCCTCCTGGGTCGACGGCGAGGTCGCCGAGGCGGCCGACGGGCGCATCCCCTGGACCAGGTTCGTCTCGCTGGTCGAAGGCAAGGTCGCTGCCGCCGCTCCGGCCCTGGCCAAGGAGGCCGAGGAGCGACGCTCCCGCGCCCGGTTCGCCCGGAAGGTCGGCACCGGCGACAACGGCATGGGCACCTTCGTCATCCATGCACCCCTGCCCGTCATCGACGCCGTCGACGCGGCAGTCACCGAGCTCGCCCGACGCCTGCGCGCCACCCTGCCTGACCTCGCCAACGAGACCGAGCCCGACGAGGCCGATGACGCTGCGAGCGTCGATGACCTGCGGGTCCACGCCGTCGCCCTGCTCGCCGACCCGACCGCCGCGCAGCGGGTGGGGGAGGATGGCGTCGACCTGCGCGACCTGCTGCCCGACGTGACCCTCAACGTCCACCTGTACGGCGGCACCGGGCCCGCGCAGGGCCCGGACCTCGACGCGCACGGCGAGCCGCTCGACCGCGTCGCCCGCGTCGAGGGCCACGGCCCGGTGACCCAGAGCTGGCTGCGCGAGGTCCTCGGCAGGTTCGCCCGCTTCGTCGTCCGCCCGGTGCTCGACCTCGCCGACCAGGCGCCGGTCGACGCCTACGAGGTGCCCGCGCGGCACCGTCGCGCCGTCCAGCTGATGACCCCGGCCGACTGCTTCCCCTGGGGTTCCTGCACCAGCCGCGACATGCAGACCGACCACACCGTCCCGCACGGCCGCGGCGGACCCTCCGCGGTCGGCAACTACGGCCCGCTCACCGCGACCCACCAACGGCTCAAGACCCACGCCGGCTGGCAGGTGCGACAACCGTTCGCCGGCATCTACCTGTGGCGCGACCCCTACGGCGCGACGTACCTCGTCGACCACACCGGCACCCGTGCCCTCGACCGCGCCCGCGGCCGGCCGGGCGAGTCCCCACCCGACGCACCGCGCTCGAGGTTCGAGACCTACGAACCCGGTTGGACCCTCGAGGTCGACTACGCCGCCTGTTGAGGCACGCCCAGGACGCGTCGCGCGTCCAGATGCCCATCGGCTACGCCGGCTCGAACTGCGCGAGCATGGCCTCGAGAGCCGCCTGGTCGGGGCCGACGAACCGCGGCGAGTCGGGCGCTTCGTCCAGCATGTCGAGCAGCGTCCGGTTGACCCCGCGGGCGGACGGCAGGTGGGTGCTCATCGGTGCCTCTTGGGTTCGGTCCTCAGGTGTGTCAGAAGGGGACGGCGACGTCGAGGAGGTCGTGGGCCGTCGGGAGCTGGGCGGGGCGCCCGGACAGGGCACGACAGAAGTCGACGGCGTCGAGGGTCAGCTCGGGTCCGTCGGAGCCGGCGGTGAAGTCACCACCGGCGGGTCCGGTCAGGTGCAGCCGGTAGGGACGACCGTGCCGTTCCGCCCACTCCGCGACGACGTCGGCGACCAGCACCCCGTCGTGGTCGGCGCTCAGCTCGGGGGCGCGCTCGGTCGCCCGCGAGATGTCCATCCGGTGCATCCACGGGTCCCGGGTCAGGATCGTGTCGATCAGGTACCCGTTGGTCCAGCGCTCGGTCCGCCCGCCGACGTCCTGTGCGTCGGGCAGCCTCAAGCGGCGTACGAGGGCCGGGACCCGTCGGCGGCCGCGCGCGGCACGCGGGCCGAGAGTCGCGAACCGGGCGATCAGCTCGTCCGTCGTGAGGTCGGCGTGCTCCTCGACCTGCAGGCCCGTGAGGGCGTCCAAGGGGTCGCCGCCGCGGCGCTTGGAGACCATGGTCTGTCGCAGTCCCTCCTTCAGCCCGGTGGCCATCAGCGCCATCCCGGCCGTGTGCCCCGCCATCGCCCGCACGTCCCAGGCGGGGCAGTCGGTCGCCCTGCCCCAGTCGTCGGGCGACAGCGAGCGCAGCAGGTCGAGGAAGCGTGCGTACTCCGTCTCCGCGAGCCGCATCGCCGTCTCGCGGTCCAGCCGCGATCGTCGGGGGCCGGTCTGGGTGCGGGGCATCTCGGTCGTCTTCATCTGCTCTACCTCCGTGCGGTGTGGGGTCCGACCTCGCTGAGGAACATGTCGACAGCGCGGGGGACGAGGCGACGCCAGCGCTCGCCCCCCGGGTCGTTGGCGTTCTGCTGGCCGGCCAGGCCCGCGAGGAGCGCGGTCCACAGGTCGGCGGCGTCGGGATCGGTGATGTCGAAGCGGTCGAGCAACCGGTGCAGCCACTCGATGGACCGCACGGCCAGGGCGTAGGAGTCGGCGCTGGGCGTGAACCCGGGGATGGGGCGCTGGTTCATCAGCGCGTTCCGCTCCGGGTCCGCGGCCATGGCATCGAGCCAGGTCGTGGCGACGAGCAGGAGCGCCGCACGTGGGTCGTCGACGAGGTCGGTCTCGAGCGCCGCCGCATCGGCGTGGATCTCCGCCCACGCCTGGCCGAACATGGCATCCACGATCGACAGCTTCGAGTCGAAGTGTCCGTACAGCGACGGCGCGCGCATCCCAACGCGTTCTGCGACACCCCGCAGGGTCAGGCCGGCCCAGCCCGACTCCCGCACCACCGCCCAGGCGGCGTCCAGGATCTCGTCCTTGGTGTCCTGTCGACGGCGGGCGATCCTATCGATGTTCGCCTTTCCTAACATTGTTCGATCATCACCCTGGGAGCCGTCTCCGTCAAGGGATACGATGGGTGGACACCCAGGATGGATGGTTGCCATGTGGTGGTTGCTCTGGCTGACAGCAGCAGTACTGCTCGGCGCGGCGGAGTTCGTCACGCTGACGCTGTTCCTCGGCCTGATGGCAGGCGCGTCGCTCACCGCCGCGGTGGCCGCCGGCCTCGGCGCCTCGCTGCCCGTGCAGCTGCTCACCTTCGCCCTCGCCAGTGGTGCGGGCCTGGCGGTGATCCGCCCGATCGCCAAGCGGAACCTCGCCCAGCCGCCGGTCTCCCGGGACGGCAGCGACGCCCTGGTCGGACGCTCGGCACTGGTCACTCGTGAGGTCACCGCGACGGGCGGACTGGTGCACCTCTCCGGCGAGGACTGGTCGGCGCGGGCCTACGACGAGGACCTGGTGATCCCGCCGGGTGTCCGGGTCGACGTCTTCCAGATCGAGGGCGCGACCGCCCTGGTGCATCCGCGCGACCCGCTGCCGGACCCCGAGCTCGAGGAGAAGTGAGTGCCATGGACCTGCTGGTGCCGATCGCCGTCCTGGCGGCCCTGGTCGTCTTCGTCCTCGCCTCGGCGATCCGGATCGTCCCCCAGGCTCGGCGTTACAACATCGAGAGGTTCGGCCGCTACCAACGCACGCTGCAGCCGGGACTGAACCTGATCATTCCGCTGGTCGACCGGGTCAACACCAAGCTCGACGTCCGCGAGCACGTCTACTCCTCCGACCCGAAGCCGGTCATCACCGAGGACAACCTCGTGGTGGCCATCGACACGGTCCTCTACTACCAGATCACCGATCCGCGGGCAGCGGCCTACGAGGTGGCCGACTACCTCCAGGCGATCGACCACCTGACCGTCACCACCCTGCGCAACCTGATCGGCTCGATGGACCTCGAAGGCACCCTGACGTCGCGGGAGACGATCAACACCCGGCTGCGCGAGGTGCTCGACGAGGCCACCGGCCGGTGGGGCATCCGGGTGAACCGGGTGGAGATCAAGGCGATCGACCCGCCGGTCAACATCAAGGAGGCGATGGAGAAGCAGATGCGTGCCGAGCGGGACAAGCGCGCGGCGATCCTGCACGCCGAGGGTCAGCGGCAGTCGCTGATCCTCACCGCCGAGGGCACGCGCAACAAGCTGATCCTCGAGGCCGAGGGGCGCCAGCAGGCGAGGATCCTCGAGGCGGACGGCGAGGCGAAAGCGGTCGAGCGGGTCTTCCAGTCGGTGCACGCCAACGACGCCGACCCGAAGGTGCTGGCCTACAAGTACCTCGAGATGCTCCCGCGGCTCGCAGAGAACGGCAACGGCTACTTCGTCATCCCCGGGGAGCTCACCGAGGCGGTCAGGACCGTGACGTCGGCCTTCGCCGCCCAGTCCGACGACGTCCGGCCCACGCCCGCACCGTCCCCGGCCCGCAAGGCCGCGACCGACAGGATCGGACCCGCGGCCCGGCCCCAGGCGATCGAGGCCGAGGCGGCCCGAGCGGCCCAGATGGCACGGGCCGCCGCGGAGGAGGCCAAGCGCGAGGTCGAGCGCGCCCGACGATGACCACGGCCTGGCCGATGCCTCAGGTGCGGGCTGCGTGCTCCGCGGCCAGCCACGCCCGCAGCTCGTCGGGTCGACCGGTCAGGTGGGCCGGGACCATCAGGGCCGGCGCGCCACCCATCGTGGCGCGGTAGGCGCTCGCGGCCAGCGCCGAGCGGAACCGCCCGGCGTACGCCGCCTCGTCGAGCACAAGCGCGACCACGGTGCTCCGGTTGACCCGGGCCAGCTCGATGCGCTCGATGTCACCCCACGCGACGGGCTGCCGGTCCTGCTGGCGCAGCCAGACACCCCCGGGCTGCACCACGAGCTGCGGCGTGCGGCGCAGCGCCTGCCACAGCAGCACCGGGAGCCCGAGCGCCCCGAAGAACAGCACGCTGGCCAGCCCGACGACCTGGACCTGCCCACTGTCGCGGGTGATCATCACGACGCCGACCAGGGTGAACGCCAGGCACACCGCTGCCATCACGACGCTGCGTCCGCGTGGCACCACGAAGGTGACGGGCTCACCGCTGGCCAACAGCGCCCGCCACTCCTCCGGCGAGCGGGCTTCGGCGCTGCTGCCCGGCGGGACCGTCAGGACACCCACTCCTTGACCTGCGCGATGGTCGCGGCGGGGTCCTCGGTGGCCGGGTTGACCTGCAGGTTGGTGACGCCGGCCTCGCGGAAGGCGGCGATCCGCTCCTTGACGTAGGACTCGGGGCCCACCAGGTTGCCGGCCTCCAGCCACTCCAGCGGCACCAGCGCCTCGGCCTCCTTCTTCTTGCCGTCGAGGTAGAGGTCCTGGATCTTCGTGGCCTCCTCCTCGTAGCCGTACTTGCAGGCCATCTCGTTGTAGAAGTTCTTGCCGCGCGCGCCCATGCCGCCGACGTACAGCGCGTACATCGGCCGCAGGAAGTCGAGCATCCCCTTGACGTCCTCACCGATGGCGACCATGCCGCCGGCGCTGATCTCGAGCGGGGCCAGCTCGTCGGAGCGCTTCGCCCTGCCCTTGGCCAGCGCCTCGCCCCACACCGCGTCCGCCTTCTCGGGGTAGAACAGGAACGGCAGCCAGCCGTCGGCCACCTCCGCGGTCATCGCCACGTTGGCGTTGCCCAGCGCGGCGACCCACAGCGGGATGGAGGAGCGCTCGGGCTTGTTGAGCAGCTTCAGGGCCTTGCCGAGGCCCAGGCCCTGGTCGGCCGGCAGCGGCAGCGTGAAGATGCCCTCGGCCTCGAGGCGCTCGTGGCGCAGGCCCGAGCGCAGCAGCCGGATGACCTCGCGGGTGCGCCCCAGCGGCTTGTCGTACGGCATCCCGTGGAAGCCCTCGATCACCTGCGGGCCCGAGGCGCCGAGGCCGATCACCGCACGCCCGCCCGACACGTTGTCGAGCCCGGCGGCGGTCTGCAGCAGCGCGCCGGGGGTGCGGGAGTAGACGTTGAGGATGCCGGCCGCGATCTCGA